>JBKDUK010000001.1:0-8615 GCA_046339535.1 Planctomycetaceae bacterium
TTTTTTCTTTTTTTTTGGTGGTGCCCGGGGGGGGGGGTTGGGCTGGCCCGGCCCCGGCGGCGTTTTACCTCGGCCGCCGCTGCTTCACGGCAGCGTCTTCCTCCAGCATCACGGGGGGCGTGAGACCGGGCTTGTCTGCAGCCATCCCGCCGCTTCCCCGGCGGAAACTCGACTGGTCAATCACGGTCAATTGGTATACTTAGGCAGACGCTTGGACAGGGTTTTCGTCCCGGTTTTCCCCACTGGCAGGTGACATGGACGTGGTTGTTGGCGAGTCTGGTTCCGGTTCGCCCGGGGGAATGTTTGCCCATCCCCCGGCCACCTCGCAGCGTCGCCGCCTGCCGACGCCTTTCGGAGCGGGAACGCGGTGGGCTCTGCTCCTGCCGCTGATGGTGCTTCTCGCCCGGTCCGTCGGGGCGGGAGAAGTGCGGATGAAGAACGGGCTGGTCTTGCGCGGCACCCCGGTCAAGGTCGAGACCCTCTACACCGGTCCCAAGAAACCCAAACCCAACACCGAGATTGTCGCCCAGCCGATCCTGATGGTCAGCCAGCCGGTCCGGCGATACTTTCTGCCCCGGTTCCAGGCCGAGGAAGTGGCCCTTGATGCCGACCTCGGCCGGGAAGAACGCTACACACTCAAGCACGAGCGCCGTTCGGGTTCCAACCGCGAATTGGCCCTGGTGGGGAGTTACCTGGAAGATCCCCCCCCGTTCGACGAGTTCGGCCGCCGCAGTGTGCGGCTGCAGGGCCCCCAGGGAGAACTGGGAATCATTCAGGGGATCAGCGAGCTGACTCCCGAAACCGCCCGCCTCAACGCCCTGAATTACAAGTGGGAGACCGCCCTCCCCACCACCTCGATTCCGACCGACCAGTTGGAGGCGATTTTGCGGCGGGTCACCGACCGCACCAATCTCGACCAGCGTCTGAAGCTCGCGCGGTTCTTCATCCAGGCGCAGTTGTATCCGCTCGCCGAGCGCGAATTGGTGACCATCGGCACCGACTTTCCCGACCAGGCGAAGATCATCGAGGGGGTGCGGCAGAGCCTCGCGCAGGATCGGGCGCAACGGATTGTGGCCGAGCTCAAACTGCGGCAGCGGGGCGGGCAGCATGCGTTTGTGAACGGGGCGTTGCGGCAGTTTCCCGCCGAGAATGTCGCCCCCACGATTCTGCGTGAGGTCCGCGAGCTGCAGGGAGCCTACGACGAGTCTCTGGCGAAGTCCGGCCGGGTGCGGGACCTGTTGGCCGACCTGCAGTCGGAACTCGAAGACGCGACCCTCGCCGATCAAGTGGCCCCGCTGCGGACCGAGTTGCTGGCGAATCTCAATCATGCGGCGATGGGCCGGCTGGAGGCGTTTCTGAACCTGTCGGGAGACGCCAGCCTCCCCGCAGCCGACCGGTTGGCGCTGGCTCTCTCGGGGTGGGTCGTGGGAAGCGACAACGCCACCACCGATCTGCCCCAGGCGATCGCGCTGTGGCAGGCCCGCTCGCTGGTGATCGATTACCTGCGCAGCCAGACCGACAACGACATCGACCGGTCCGAATTGCTCGAGCAATTGCGGCTGCTGGAGGGGGTGGGTCCGCAGCGGATTGCCCAGTTGCTTCCCCTCGTGCCCGATCCACTCGATTCTCTGGGAGCGTCCCCCGGTCAGATCACCACGCTCAACCCGACCGACCCGCGCGCCGAACTTCCGGTGCGCTACGCCGTCTACCTCCCTCCCGAATACCGTCCCGAGAATGCCTATCCGGTGATTGTCGCCCTGCACGCCCAGGGGCGCACTCCGGAAGACGAAGCGGTCTTCTGGGCGGGAACACCCGAGCGCCCGGGGCAGGCCTCGCGCCATGGCTACATCGTGGTGGCCCCGCATTACATGACGCGCGAGAACCAGTCGCAGTACGACTACAGTGCCCGCGCCCAGGCGCAGGTCCTTGAGGCACTGCGCGATGTGGGGCGGCGGTTCCATGTCGATCACGATCGCGTGTTCCTCACCGGACACCTGATGGGGGCCGATGCCGCGTTTGAAATCGGCATGTCCCATCCCGACCTGTTCGCGGGGGTCATTCCCATCGCCGGCGTCAGCGACCAGATCTGCCAGTTTTATTGGGAGAACGCCCGTCACACGTCGTTTTTCGTGGTCCTGGGAGAACTCGATCGCGACACGGTGGCCCGCAACAGCCGCGAACTCGAACGGATGATGAAGGCCCGCTTCGACTGCCTCCTGGCCGAGTACGTGGGCTCGGGGGTCGACAGTTTCTATGGCGAGATCCACGTGCTGTTCGACTGGATGGGGCGGCAGAAGCGCAACCGGCTGCCGCCGAAGCTCGACATGAAGACCCTGCGGAACAGCGAGCAGCGGTTCTACTGGCTGGACGTCGGGGACATCCCGGCGGCGAACCGGTTGGGGACCGCCGACCCCGATCGCCGGCAGGTTCCCAAACCGCTGCGGGTGACGGCCGAAGTGTTGCAGCCGGGGAACCGCATCGAAGTGACCAACCGGACCAATCGCACAGTCTTGCGGCTGACCCCGGAGGGGGGCTTCATCAATTTCGACAAAAAGCTGCAGGTCAATCTCAACGGCCGGCAGAAATTCCACGACTTCGTCCAGCCCGATCCCAAGGCGATGCTCGAATCGGCCCGGCTCACCGGCGACCGCCACAACATCGTGTGGGCCGCGCTCGACCTGTAACGCCTGTTGCGATCGCTGGCTCTTCCCATTGCTGGAACGGCCGATAGTCGTCGGAAAGACAAAGGCACAGGACGCAACTCATCACTGGATGCGCGGAAGGACAGCCCGGCCGCAGGGAGCCTCACATCTCAGCGCGGTGCGTCCCAACCACGATTCGCCTGGGGATGCGTTCGACTTGAGCGCACACTCGGACTGCCTGTCTTCTTCCAACAGCTGGGGTTTGGACTCCCCGCCCGACCTCCTCAGGCGGAAGAGACTCGCATCGGCTTCGTGGCTCCAGGCGTTGCGATTGAGTCGCCACAACGGCCCCCCCTCCGCCGCGTCCCACGGCTCAATACCGGAAGCATGTCATCAAATCGCAGCAGCGTTCTGTCAGAAAAACACGCAGTTTTTTTCAATCGGGGATCTTGCGGCGAATGTCTGATTGCTTTCCTTATCAAGACTGCAATAAAGAAACCAGCGTTCCATCACAGGTGATGCAACGATTGATTCGGAGACTGCCAAGAAGGAGACGATGATGAATCGGAGACTGGGCTGGTATGCGGCACTGACCCTGATGTTGGCCCACGTGGCGGTGGCCCGGGGCGGACTGGTGAATGAGGGATTTGAAACCGGAGATCTGACTGGCTGGACGACAGTGCTCAATGGTGGTTCGGCCACGGTCATCACCGATCATCTCGGGGACCTGGGAGTGCTGTACCATCCTCCCGAGCGAAACTATCAACTCAAAATCATGGGAGGGGCCGCCAATGTGTGGCAGACGGTTTCGCAATCGGTTTCCCTGACCGCCGGCCAGAAGCTGGAGGGGTATGCCGCGTTTGACTGGCATGATTACGCTCCGTTTTACGATGAGACCCGGGTGCGCATTCTCGACTCCGGCTTGTCCGAATTGGCGGTTCCCTACAGCCACGACGGCGCTGGCCTGCCGAACTATGCCGATCATGACGTCGAGTACTGGAGTTGGATCGCGCCGGCGGACGGTCTCTACATTTTGGAATACTCCGCCCGCAACACCCTCGATGGAGCCCTGACCTCGGTGGCGTTGTTTGACTCGGCCATCCCCGAGCCCGCAACGATGCTGCTGGGTCTGCTGGGGGCCCTGGGAATGTCATCCAAGATGATTCTGAGGCGTCGCGTGCGAGGCTGAACAGGCTGCTCGCAGCACACCGTGAATCGCCTGTCCCTGGAGACTCTGATTTGTCTCCGGGACTCAGGCACATGGTCCGGCCGAAGTCATCTCCGCCGCGACGGCGCGCGGGGATGACCACGGTCCGGGCCCGTCCTGCTGATTTCCCGGTACCTCTCTCAGGGAACGGAACCGCAGGAGGAATTCGTCCCTCACCTGCAGGTTCAGGCTCCCCAAGGTCCATTCTCTTTCCGACCGGCATCTGCCGTTCTCAAGGGGGCTGCAATCGAGGACCTGGAATCGGGCGGTATGAAAGGCGAACCGGCCGCTGTTCTCAGGGTGCCTGACATACGCTTTCCCTGCAGGCGAAGGTCGAGGATCTCTGCTAATCTGGGCATCAGGCACAACCAGCCGGGGAGTTCAGGTCTCCTCCTGCTCGATGGGTTGTTGTGCATTCCGCTGGCCCAGGGCTCATCCCATGAACCAATTCCGCCTGTCCCCGATTCCAGAGCACAGGCCCGTGGCATTCAGCGGGCTCTTCGTGCTTGCCACCAGCCTCGGCCTCGCGTCCCTCAGCCAGTCTGCCGAGCCCCGGGCAACACCCACACCCCGGCCGGCTCAGGCAGCCGCCGGTCGTGCGGGGAAATTGATCGTCACCGTAGCCCGCAGCACGCCCGAGGCGACCCGCAAGGGGGAGGGGGATGTGATTGAGCTCGCCGACGGCCGGCTGCTGTTGGTCTACATGGAGTTCTCGGGGACTGGCAGCGATTTCGCCAAGACCCGCTTCGTAGCGCAGGAGTCGGCCGATGGGGGCCGCACGTGGGCCCGCCACCGGGTGATCACCAACACCGCCGAGGGTGACCTGAATGTCTATTCTCCCAACCTGATCCGGGCGAAAGACGGCGGGATCCTGCTGATGTTCATGCGGCAGCATCGCCCCGGCTCGCTGACCATTCACATCTGGAAATCGGCCGACGAAGGAGCCAGCTTCCAGCCCTTGGCCGAGGCCGCTCCAGGCAGTGACCTGGCCCTGTGCAATGCCACAGTCAAACGGCTGGCATCGGGCCGACTGCTGCTGCCGGCCAGCCCCCCGGCCCCCGGCAAACCGGCCGAGACAGGTCCCTATGCCGCGACCGTGCTCTTCAGCGATGACGATGGCCGCACCTGGACCGTGTCGGAATCGCGTCTGGAACTGGCGAAGCGGGGGGCCATGGAGCCGCATGTCGAACAGACCGCCACCGGACGGGTTCTGATGGTAATGCGCAACCAGCTGGGCAAGCTGCATGTCTCCGATTCGACCGATGAGGGGACCACCTGGAGCGAGCCCCGGCCCATCGGGCTGCAGTCTCCCGAATCGTGCCCCGAGCTGGTCCGGCGACCGGGAACCGATCACCTGGTGATGATCTGGAACAACAGCTACGACCCGGCGTTCCGCTCGCATTTCGGCAAGCGCAGTCCCCTGACCGTGGCCCTCTCCCGCGACCATGGCGCGACCTGGGAGCGGGTGGGAGACATCGAGACTGATCCCACACGGGCCTTCTCCAACCCCGGCTGCCGGTTCACGAAAGAGGGGCGGGCCATCATCAACTACTGGACCTGCGAGTACCTTCCCGACTGGGCGATGCAGGACGTCATCGACCTGCGCGTGGCCGTCCTCGAACCCCGCTGGTTTGAATAAGGGGACAGGTCCATTTTCCGCCGGGCCGGGTCAGAGCGACCACGTGCGCGGCGGCTTTCACTCTCCCACGCCGGTGCCATGACCATACGTCCCGAAGCCCCATCTCCCGGCGATCTGCCGCCCCCCGCTCCGCATGGGGTGGCGGTCAGCGGGATTGTTTTCGCGGTTCTGTTCAGTACCAGCCTGGTCCTGTTGCGGCTGGCGGTCCCGGCCAATCCCTCCGAGCCGGGTGCCTGGCTGGGCGATCCCGCTGCCCGCTACTGGCTGGAATGGTCGCTCACGCTGATCCCACTCGCCGGGATCTCGTTCCTGTGGTTCATGGGGGTCATCCGTGACCATGTCGCCGCCCGCGAGGACCGGTTCTTCGCGACGGTCTTTCTGGGGAGCGGCATCCTGCTGGTGGGTCTGCTGTTCGTGGCCGGGGGGATCGCCGACGGAGTGCTGCGGATGTTCGGCAGCTCGCCCCACGGGTCCGAGTCGCTCACGGCGGGCTCGCAGGCGGCGTTCGTCCTCGGCCGGCGGCTGGCATCCTCGGTGATGAACAACTTCGCCACCCGGATGGCGGCGGTGTTTCTGTTCGTCACATCGTCGATCGGCCTGCGGACCAGAGCCTGGCCCCGCTGGATTTCTTTCACCGGGTATGCCTGCGGGCTGGTGTTGCTGCTGTTCATCAGCGAATCCACGGCCGTCCTGTTTCTGCTCCCCGCCTGGGTCCTGCTGGTCAGCCTCTGGTTCCTGTGGACGCATGTCAGCAGCCGGGCACCGGCCGGCTGACCCGGTCCCCCCAATGGCCGAACGGGAGATTTCACTGCGGCCACAGCGATCGATCGGGTCCAGCGCCGGAATCGATCAACCCACGCGTACACGGCCGTTCAAACGCCCTTGGGCTTATGCCGTTGGGTCGATGACACGCACCCACGTTTGGGTTCTCTGGAACGGTCTGGGGTGAGGGAACAACCGAGTGCCGTGTCAGCCTGTGGCGGATCCCGGCCAGACAGGCGGATCCACGTCTGGAAACGGCAACTGGCCCCTCGTAGTCTTGAGGTGCGTGACGCAGGCGGGACCGACCGGCAGCAGGTGACTCTCGGGATCCACAGGGTCTTCCGTTGCCTGGGTCTCGCCTGAAAGAGCCTCGACCATGTCCAAATCCGCAACTTCCAAGGAAGCCGTCCCGCTCGAAACCAGCGATTCCCTGCGGGCGCATCCCACGCATGCCGAGCTGCTGGCACTGGGCAAGAACCTGCGCGAGAAGTGTCCCCGGCAATCGCACGGCGACTGGACGCCGCCCCACAACCGCCCCGACCCGCTGGACTTGATCCAGCAGTCCAACGCCGGGCGCCTGCCGCAACTGATTCCCATCCGGCACGGCCGTCTGCTGCATTCCCCCTTCAGTTTCTTCCGGGGAACCGCCCTCAACATGGCGCGCGACCTCGCCACCACCCCCGCCTCGGGGCTGCGGGTCCAGGCGTGCGGCGATTGCCACCTCATGAATTTCGGCGCGTATGCTACTCCCGAACGCCGCGTCATCTTCGACATCAACGATCTCGACGAAACCCTGCCGGCCCCCTGGGAATGGGACATCAAACGGCTGGCCGCCAGCATTCATCTCGCCAGCCGCCACAACGGCTTCCGCGAAGCCCAGGCGCGCGACGCCGTGCTGAACTGTGTGCGCGCCTACCGCGAGCGCATGGCGGAGTACAGCCAGATGACCGTCCTGGAGATCTGGTACGCGAGCATCGACATCGAAGACCTGATTCCCACGATCCTCAGCGACAAGTCTCGGGCCCGTGCCGAGAAACGCCTCAAGAGCGCCCGCGAGCGAAGCGTGCTGGAACATGAATTCCCGGAACTCGCCATCAGCGAAGGCTGGACTCCCGCGATCCGCGAGAATCCCCCCCTCATCTTCCACCTGCGCGAGTCCAGCCACGATGAACAGATGAGGCATTTCCACGAGGCGTTCGCCCGTTACCGCGACACCCTCCAGGAAGACCGCCGGCTGGTGCTGGACCGGTTCCGGGTCATGGACATCGCCGTCAAGGTCGTGGGCGTCGGCAGCGTCGGAACCATGTGCGGCATCGTGCTGTTGATGGCCGGCGAACAGGATCCGCTGTTCCTGCAGGTGAAAGAGGCCCGACGGTCCGTTTTGGAGGAACATGCCGGACAAAGCCAACATGCCAACGACGGCCAGCGCGTCGTGCATGGCCACCGCATGCTGCAGTCGGCCAGCGACCTGTTCCTCGGTTGGGCCGAAGGACAGCAGGGACGTCACTTCTACGTCCGCCAGCTCCGCGACATGAAGATCAAGCCGATGGTGGAGGTCTTCACTCCTGCCGATATGTGGCAATACGCCGCCTGGTGCGGCTGGGCGCTGGCCCATGGCCACGCCCGCTCAGGGGAACCTGCGAAGATCACCGGCTACCTGGGTAAGGGGGACCGCTTCGACGAGGCCCTGGCCGACTTTGCCGCCGCGTATGCCGACCAGACCGAGCAGGACTACGGCGTGCTGCTGCAAGCCGCCCGCGACGGCAAGATCGAGGTGTTTGTCGAACCGGAGTGACCCTCCGGTATGGTCGCCCCCCGGAGGGTGTTCCCGCCGGTCCAGGATGCCCTGGCACCGACGGGATTCCAATCCCCTCATGGAGAAGAACGAAGCGTCGCCACACCGTTCAACGCGCGGCGACCCCTCCCAGACTCAGCCGCGCAGCAGATCCGCTCCCAGTTCCGTGACGAACAGCAGCGCATTGGTCAGCTTCCAGTTCTGCTGCGGGCCAAAGCCCGTTTGCAGCCACTGCAACCGCTGGCTGGTCGTTGCACTGGTGTTCGACCAGACCGCCAGCAGTTCGGTCAGCCCGGCCAGCGGGAAGGCCCCGCTCCCCGACGGGAACAGGTCGATGTCGTCGGGAATCAGCAGCGTGCCGGTCCCCTCGCCCCGCAGGATGTCGTATCCCAGGCCCCCCACCACCACATCGGACCCTCCCACGCCCCACAGATCGTCGGGCCCGGCTCCGCCGAAGATCAGGTTCGGCAGTGCATTGCCAACCAGCACATCGCGCAACTGGCCGCCGACGACCCCCTCGAACGCCCCCCCGTGCGACAACTGCAACTGCAGGTTCGCGTTCACCCGCTG
>JBKDUK010000002.1:0-2903 GCA_046339535.1 Planctomycetaceae bacterium
GAGCAAGTCGCAAACGAGTTATTCCGGCTTGTCAGCGTTGGGCGCGCCCCGATTCTTTCCCGAACCTTAACAACGCCTCCGACAAGTGGACTAACCGCTGACTCTTTTTACATCGTTCCCGCTGGCGCATCGGGAGCGTGGGCGGGAAAAACTAACCAGATCGCTTGTCCAGCAATCGGTGTAAACGGACAACCAGTATCGGGAGCGTGGAAATTTTACGAGCCTTTTGCCGGATTAAATGTTTCTCTCGTGTCGGGTGGAACGTTTTTTTACGATGGGGATTCGTGGGCGACTGCTCCAAGCGGGGGTGATATGCTTGCGGCAGAATACGATAGCGATGGAGATATGAAGGTCGATGCGGCGGAAGTAGCGGATTCAATCGCCGGAAATCCAGCAGACGATACTTTTTATGGGAAAGAATCGGGAAATAAGGGCTTTTTTAATTTCTTCCCGAAAGTTAGAGCGACCGTACTGACGGGATTAAGTACGGCCACAGGAGGGGCAGTAGCCGCAACCGATACGGTACTAGGGGCGATCGGAAAACTACAGAAACAGGTGAGCGATATAGTCGCAGGCGGGGTAGGTGTTACTGACGGGGATAAGGGCGATATTACCGTATCGGGTACGGGTACGAACTGGACGATCGATAATGACGCGGTAACGTTACCTAAACTCCAAAACATCGCCACCAATCGACTGCTAGGGCGATCAACATCGGGATCGGGAGATGTAGAGGAAATTCAGTTAGGGACGGGATTGAGTCTATCGGGAGGTACGCTATCGAGTACGGGTACGGGTACAGGCGGCGCTATCACCGTACAAGACGAGTGGACAACCCTCACGATTAACGCCACGAGTCTGAATTTCACGGGCGCGGGAGTTACCGCCACGAATAGCGGTGGTGCTGTTACGGTTAGCGTGCCGGGTGGAGGGGGTTCTTTCGTCGATCTCAACTACCGGAATCTAGCGGTACAGTACGGGGCTGCGGCTTATTTTCCCCTAGATGAAACATCGGGTACTACCGCAAGTAATTTAATCGCCCCAGCCAATACGGGAGACTACCAGAATTCGCCGACGTTAAATCAATCCTCACTACTTACCTCTAACGTCGGTAAAAGTGTTAGTTTCTCTAGAGAGTCTAGTCAGGGGGTTCTAATAAACAATGTCGGCTTTACATCGGTTCCCTTCACGATCGAGGGAATGATTAAGCTGCCTGATACGAGCCAGCGGGGGGTATTTTTCGGAATACGGGTGCAGGCGGGATCGAACAAAGGCGAGTTCTATTTAGGGGTCGGCAATAACTCTACCGATAGCAACGGGAACGAGTTGATTGGATTAAGCGAGTTCGTGGGGTTTTACGAAACGAATACCAACTTAGGAACTCGAATCAATCATCTTGCAATGACGGTATCAAATTCGCTTCAGCTAACGATCTACCTGAACGGGACTCAGGTATTTCAAGGCAATACATCAGGAAGCCAGGCGATAACTGGGACGAACGGTAACGGGATGATCGCCTACCAACCGGGATCGGCAACGAGATGGGTAACGGCATTAATAGACGAGGTATCGTATTATCCGAGCGTTCTATCATCGGGACAGATCGCCCTAAGATCGGCGTTGGCTTTTAGTAATATCTCGACTAACCGAGAATTGCTGACCGCGGATCGAACCTATTTCGTGGGATATAGTGGCGCAAGCGATAGTAACGATGGGTTGACGACAGGATCTTCGTTTGCGACATGGCAAAAAGCGATCGATGTTGCCGCGACTCTCGATCTCGGTATTTATGCTGTAACAATACAAATTCAAAACGGCACTTACACCGAACCGATCGCTTTAAAATATTTAGTCGGGGCTGGAAAAGTAACGATTAAGGGGAATTCAAATACCCCCGCAAATGTCGTTTTATCAACTACCACAACAGCGATTATTGCAAGTGGAAATATTTCTAATTGGATCATAGACGGGATCGAGATCTCTAGTTCGTCTGAGAACTGCTTAGAGGTTAACTCTAACGCTTCTGTTGAAATCCAAAATCTTCGATTCGGGAACGCGGGATTCGCTCATATTGCAGTATCCGAAGGCGGGCTAGTACGAGTTGCCGGAAACTACACGATAGCGGGAAATTCAGCGATGGGTTTTCATGTTTTGGCGCAATTTTCTGGCTTTTTTTCTTGCGCTGGTAGAACCATTACTTTAGTAGGAACACCAACTTTTGGCTCTACATTCGGATTTGCTTTTTCAATTTGGCAGGGAAACATAGATTTTGTAAACTCGACTTTTTTGGGATCGGCAAACGGAAGACGATACTTCGCCGAAAAAGGTGGCTATATACGCGGGACAGTAAACGGTTCATTGCCAGGGAACTCCGAGGGAGTTGCCAACTCGCCCGGATTTTATTCACTTTAATAGCAACAAAAATCGCCCTTGATAGTAGTAATAATCCCTTTTGGATTTGTGTAGGGGTTATGGGTAGTGAGCGGGTTTTAATGATAGTATAGTATAGACACAAAACTCAACCTAAAATGAAATTTCAAAACAAAGACATCGCTCACCCCACAGTTCAAAAGTTCCTCAAGCTTATTGGATTAGTTAGGCGAATACCTGCTTCAAAATTGGACAAAGCGATAGAACTCTTAGAGGAAATAGCGGTAGAAATGCCAATTCAAAATTAATTATTTACACTAATCAAGTATCATTTTAATGCTTTATTATCATCTATTCGGAACTTGCCGAGAAAAACCTTTAAACGGCTCAGGAGACATCCCTGGCTTTTGGCGTACATCACATCCTATTTCTTGGGATAAAAACCCGAAACTAGATATAGTAAGGGTCAGCGAAGGGATAAGAACAGGGCAGTTGTGGAAAATTATTACCAAGTATGGACAAATACAAGGAAT
>JBKDUK010000003.1:0-36949 GCA_046339535.1 Planctomycetaceae bacterium
GCTACGGAGACAATCCGTCGCAGGCGGTGCTCGACCGGCTTGAGTACGAGCTGTCGGTGATCACCCGCATGGGGTTTTCGAGCTACTTTCTGATTGTGTGGGATTTTGCCCGCTTCGCCCGCGAGAATGGCATTCCGGCGCGGGCCAGAGGCTCGGCGTGCGGGGCGATCGTGGCCTATCTGCTGGGGCTGTCGAACGTCTGCCCACTGCAGTACGACCTGCTGTTCGAGCGGTTTCTCGATCCGAACCGGGCCGAGGCGCCCGATATCGACATCGACTTCTGTCGGGACCGGCGCGGGATGGTTCTCGACTACGTGAAGCAGAAGTACGGCATGTCGAATGTCGCCCAGATTGGCACGTTTGGCACGCTGGGGGCGAAGGCGGTGATCCGCGACGTGGCCCGCGCGCTGGCGCTGCCGCTCGATCGGGCCGATGCCGTCGCCAAGTCGGTTCCCCCGGACCTGCACATCACCCTGGAAGAGGCCCTGGAAAGTGGGGCCGACCTGAAGGCGGCCTACGAGGCCGACCCCCAGGTGCGCGAGGTGATCGACTTCGGCATGAAGCTGGAGGGGCTGGCCAAGAGTGCCGGGACCCATGCGGCGGGCGTGGTGATCGCCGACCAGCCGCTGAATGAGTACGTCCCCCTCCAGCGGATTGGCGGCAAGGACGACATCACCACGCAGTGGCCGATGGCCGACGTGGAAAAGGCCGGCCTGCTGAAGATGGACTTCCTCGGGCTGCGCAACCTGACGATCCTCGACAAGGCGGTGCAGAACGTCAGGAAGGTGCGGGGGATCGCGCTCGATCCCGGGACCTTCCCCCTTGACGACGAAGCCACCTACCGCCTGCTGCAGCGCGGTGAAACGAAGGGGGTGTTCCAGCTGGAAGGGGGAGGGATCCGCGACCTGCTGACGAAGATGAAGCCCGACAGCTTCAGCGACATCATCGCCACCTCGGCGTTGTATCGACCCGGTCCCCTCGAAGGGGGCATGGTGATGACGTACGTCAACGTCAAGCACAAGGTCGAGCCGATTCCCAAGGTTCACCCCGTGGTGGATGAGATTCTCCTGGAGACCTACGGGGTGATGGTCTACCAGGAACAGGTGATGCGCATTCTCAACCGCCTGGGGGGCATCGAGCTCTCCAAAGCGTATGCCTGCATCAAGGCGATCTCGAAGAAAAAACTCGAGATCATCGCCAAGGGGAAGGAAGACTTCGTCAAGGGGGCCCAGGAACGGGGCATGTCGGCCGCCGAGGCCGACAATCTCTTCGGCCTCATCGAGAAGTTCGCGGGCTACGGGTTCAACAAGTCGCACTCGACCGCCTATGCCGCGATCGCCTACCAGACCGCCTATCTCAAGGCGCACTACCCGGTTGAGTTCATGGCCGCCCTGCTCTCGTGCGGCATGGAAGACACCGACCGCATCTGCGAGCACGTCGACGACTGCCGCCGGCAGAAGATCAAGGTGCTGGCTCCCGATGTGAACCGGTCGGAAGTGGAGTTTGGGGTGGATGCGGGCCAGATCACCTTTGGTCTGGCCGCCATCAAGGGGGTGGGCGAAGGGGCGGTGACCGCCATCGTCAAGGCCCGCGAGAAGGGGGGCCCCTTCAAAGACATCTTCGATCTGTGCGAGCGGGTCGACACCAAGCAGGTCTCGAAGAGCGTGCTGGAAATTCTGATTCGGGCCGGGGCGCTTGATCATTTCGGTCCCGACCGCAACCAGCATCTGGCGCTCTGCGACCGGGCGATCCAGTCGGCGGCTGCCCGGGCCCGGGACCGCGCGGCCGGGCAGAAGAGCCTGTTCGGCGGGGACGACAAGAAAACCGGGGCCAGCCAGCCTCCTCCGTCGATTGTGCTGCCCGATGTCCCCCCCATGACGCAGGCCGAGAAGCTGGCCGCCGAAAAGGAGGTCTTCGGCTTTTACCTGACCAGCCATCCGCTGCACGAGCACTCGGCCAAGCTGCAGTTGTTCGCCAGCCACACGAGTGCCGACCTGCAGCACTGTGCCGAGGGGGCCCAGGTCCGGCTGGGAGGGATGATCTCGTCCATCAAGCGGACCAACACCAAGAAACCGAGCCGCAACGGCCACACCCGCTACGCGAACTTCGACTTCGAAGACGTGAAGGGGAACATGCGGTGCATCATGTGGCCGGAGGAGTTCGCGAAGTTTGGCGAGCAGGTGAAGACCGAGACGATCTGCTTCATTGAGGGGCGGGTCGACAAGCGGGGGCGCGAGCCGAACCTGGTGGTCGACAATCTGATCACCCTGGAAGAGGCCGAGAAGAAGTTCACCGACCAGGTGGCGATCAAGTTCCGGCGTGAGCTGCACCGCCCCGAAGATTTCGAGGGGGTCAAGGCGGTGCTGGCGAAGTACCCGGGGCGCTGCGACGTGGCGATTCTGATCGAGAGTTTCGACGAGCAGAATCCCCGGCTGCGGTTCCGGTACCTGCTGTCTCCCGGGGCGAATGTGAAGGTCAGCCCCTCTCCCAATCTCGCGGCCGAACTGCAGACCATCCTCGGCCCGGGGAACGTGCAGTTCATCGCCACCCCAAAACGGCGGAACCCCCAGGCCAACGCCGACGCCGTGCGACGGTAGCGGCAATCACTCCCTCGTCCCTGCCGGGGCCGACCCCGATGTGTTCAACATCCCGCCCGCAGTGGCAGGGGACAGGACCACACGGAAGGCGGATTGGGCCCGGGGCCAGGAGAGCGGCGCGAGGAAAGCCGGAAATGAAACCGAGCCCGGAATCGTCACAGACGACTCCGGGCTCGATTCGTGTCATGAGAGCCCGCCGGCGATCAGCGGGCGAGTCCGGCTCAGGTCGAGAACTCGGGCTTGCGCTGCCCGAGTTGTTCTTTCAGACGGGCGACGATGCTCGAGTGCATCTGGCTGACGCGGCTTTCGGAGAGACCCAGAGTGGATCCGATCTCCTTCATCGTCAGCTCTTCATAGTAATACAGAATGATGATCAGGCGCTCGTTGCGGTTGAGCCCCTTGGTCACCAGCTTCATGATGTCGCGCTTCTGGATCCCGTCCGTCGGATCGATTCCCTTGGTGTCTTCGATGATGTCGACTTCCCGGACATCCTTCGAGCTGTCGGTCTCGAACCACTTCTTGTTGAGCGAGACGAGATTGACGGCACTGGCCTCGGCCTTCAGCTTCTCGAATTCCTCGGTCGGCATCTGCATCTTGGCGGCGATTTCGGCGTTGGTCGGGGGACGGCCCACTTCGACCTCGGCCGCTTTCCGGGCCGCCTCGACCTTGCTGGCCTTGCTGCGCACCAGACGGGGAACCCAGTCCATCGTCCGCAGTTCGTCGAGCATGGCCCCCCGGATCCGGGGGACACAGTAGGTTTCGAACTTGACCCCGCGGCCCAGATCGAACGCCTCGATGGCATCCATCAGGCCGAACACGCCGGCCGAGATCAGGTCATTCAGATCGACCCCGTCGGGCAACTTCTGCCAGACCCGTTCGGCATTGAAACGGACCAGGGGCAGGTAACGTTCAATCAGCAGGTTGCGCAGATCCTTGTTGGACTGATCCTGCTTGAACTCACGCCAGACTTCGGCGATGTCGCGTTCGACCTTCGTGACCATTGATTCCTCCATGATGTCCGGCAGTTGCTGTGAAGGGATCCCGGGATGACGGGGCCGTTCCTGGTCTCGGGGAGTCGCGTCCTGCGGCCCTGATCGAAACCAACCACCGGAAGTGTTATCGGTCGTTGAACTCGGGAGATTGAGAGAATCCTGCCTAACCGGAAAAGTCTTCCAGAAGGCCGGAACAGGGGGGCGGGGGTGTCACACCACGGAGGGTGCGACGGAGGGGACGTGCAGCGAGGGGAAGGAGAGAGAGGAAGGAGAGAGGGGGTCTGCCTGCACCGTGGAGGCCAACCGGTGGGCGATCTGGTCGATCGCCCGGGCGGCCCTGGAGCGGGAAGACGTGGTTCCCGGCGGAGCGGGAGAGAGAACCGCCTGGGAGGCGGCCTGGTCGAAGGGGATGTAGCCGACGCCGGTCACCCGTGTCTCCCCGTCACACCGGGCACCCTGCTGGATGCGGGCCAGAATGCCGTGGGCCTGCTCGGGAGAGTCGGCCTGATTGATGATCAGCCGCAGGGTGTGCGGCCGGGGGGCGCCCGGCAGCCGCCGCAGCAGCGCGAGTGTCTCCGGGACCACCTGGGGTTCGGGCGAGGCCACCAGGCAGAGGGCGTCGGCCTGCTGCGCCAGCGTCCAGCGCGACGCGGCGCTGTCGCCTGCGGAGTCCGATCCGGCGTCGATCACGAGGAAGTCACACTGGGCTTCCAGGTCCAGCAGTTGTTCGAGGAAGTCAGCCCGCCGGTGGCGTGAGCAATCGGCCACGTGGACCAGATCCTGCGCCCCGGCGATCGACCGCAAGCCTCCCGGGCCGTGCTGGATGATCTCGGACAACGTGCGGTGACCCGCCAGCACGTCGGCCAGCTGGCCCGCCGGACTCCCCGTCCAGCGAGAGATGCCATCGCGGGTCCCTTCTTCCATCAGGCAGACCGCATGCCCCTGGTGACACATCGCGAGGGACAGGTGACGTGCCAGGAAACTGGTTCCGGCACCGGTCTGGCCGCTGGCCAGCGCCACCGAACGACAGCGGCGCAGTGGCAGTCCGGGATTGGACACCGGCTCCTGGCGGGAACCAGCGCGCCGGTGGGTGGAGAATTCTCCCAGGGTGTCGCGGGAGAGCAGGTCGGAAATCATTCAGGAGCTCGAAACGGGTCGGAAAGAGGGTCTTCACGCAACACCAGGCGCGCCAGCCGCCGGGCGTTCGCATGTTCCAGGTCGTCGGGAATCTGCGATCCCATGCTGAGGTAGCTGAGCGGCAGAGCCATCTCCCGGGCCAGTGAGGGAATCCATCCCAGGCCCGGCAGTTCATCCAGCTTCGTCAGCAGCAGGCGATTCGCCCCCAGGTCCAGGAATGGTTGCGCCACGGCACGCAGCGACCGCGCGGGGGACGTGGGGGAGAGCACCAGGTGAATTTCATGCGGTTGGGCGGCATCGAGCTGATCGCGCAGCGCCTTCCCATGCGGAGGGTGTCGTGGATTGCGGCCCGCCGTATCGAGCAGCACCACCTCGGCCGTCGCGCACTTCCGCAGGGCCCGGTCGAGTTCGACCGATGTCTGCACGGTGTGGTGCGGCAGGTCGTGCATCCCGGACAATTCAACCGCCGAGGGACCGCGCGGCCCCTCGATTGACGCCAGCGAGATCACGGCGACCTGTCGGCCCGCCGCCTGCAGATTGGCCGCGAGTTTCGCCAGCGTGGTGGTCTTGCCGGCACCACTGGGGCCGACCAGGGCCACCACGGTTCGCTCACCGCGGCGCACCCCGATGGGCGGGGCACACGACAGAGTGTTTTGCAGTGCGGCCCTCAGGCAGGGGAGCGCCCGTTCGAAACCAACGCCTGCGGGCAACTGGGAATGCACCGCTTCTTCGAGAGCCGCGATCAGCTCGTCGTCCAGGTCGAGGGCCTGCAGGCGGCTGCGGAGATCGGCAGTGGTGATTGCGGGGGGGGCCGGCGGGCGCCCCGCCGACAGGGCCGCCAGGCGGTTCTGCAGCTCGGCTACCTGCCGTTCGAGTTGCGCTTGCCGATCGACTCCCGTCGTGGCGGGGGTGACTGGCGGTGACTGGTGAGGGGCCGCGTGCGTCGGCATCGCCGCGGGAGAGCCCAGGCGGGAGGTGATCGGGCTCCCCGGAGTGCGTACCGCGGGATGGGCCGGTCCGCCGGGCTGGGGGTTCGTGCCGGGCTTCACATCCCCTGGCAAGTGACTGCCATGCTCGACTTCGTAGGTCGCGTCGATTCCGGGCAGCGGGTTCCGCCACAGGAACCGTGTGGGGGCTTGTGCATCGAGGGCGGCGGTCACACAGACCTGCCGGGCCTGACGTCGCCAGAACTGCCACTTCTGCGGCAGGATCTCGCGGGTTTCCAGAATCAGCGCCTCCGGACCCAATTCACGCCGGACCTGTTCCAGCGCCAGCGGCAGACTGGGCGCGGTGAAGGTCTTGACGGAGGTGGGACGAGAACCGGCGGGCATGCGAACCTGAACGGGGGGCAGACGAGGGGACGGGGTCGGGGGAGTGTGGAAGAAAAAAAGCTGTCGGGACTTACGCGTTCCGCAGGGAAGAGACATCGCTGGTGAGCTCGGATTCCAGCTCGACCTGCCCGCACGCCTCCACCCGTGTTTCGCGGGTGATTTCGGCGGTCGACAGGATCACGAGGGTGGGAAGCGTCGACTCGGTCAATTCTTTCAACGGAGCCCGCAGATCCACGGTGGTCAGCACCACGGCGGGACGTTCCGCCTGGGTCAGTCCGTCGGACTGGGCGGCGAGGGCCGAGAGCAGTTGTTCCACCAGTCGGGGAGGCAGCCGCGATTCGAGTCCCTGGTCGCTGGGACGCAGGCCGCGAATGAGGGTCGACTCGAGTCCCGCTTCCAGGGTGATCTCCCGCCGCAGACGTTGTTCATCGCGGGGTGGCTGGCAGATCGTGCGGGCCACCGCCTGGCTGACCAGTTCGGGCTGGCGCCAGACCTCTTCGCCCCGGCCGGCACAGTCTCCCAACGTTTCGAGAATGGTCTCGAGATTGCGGATGGGGACCCGTTCGTGCAGCAGACGGCACAACACCTGGTGCAGATGGCCGGCACTGAAGACCGACGGCACCAGTTCTTCCACGAGCCGCGGGGCCCGTTGCTTCAGCGCCTCGAGCAACTGGTAGACCTGTTGCCGCGAGAGCAACTCGGCACAATGACCCCGCACGACATCGGCGAAGTGCAGCGCGATGACTCCGGCGGCATCGAGCGTGCGGTAGCCCAGCACCTCGGCCCGGTCTCGCTGCGACGCCTCGATCCAGACTCCGGGGCGTCCCTCGACCGGATCGAAAGTGGCGACTCCCGGCAGGGGGGCCAGCACGTCGGCGGTCTCGATCGCCAGAATTCCGGCGGGGTGCACTTCGCCCCAGGCGACGGGCACGTCGTGGATCCGGATCTGATAGCGGCGGGCATCGAGCCGGAGGTTGTCTTTCATCTTCACCCTGGGAAGCAGGGTTCCCATTTCCTGGGCGAAGTCCCCGCGGACGCGGGCAACGCGGTCGGGCAGGTCGCCCCCCTGGCCCGGGTCGATGAGGGGAATCAGTCCGAACCCCAGTTCGAGTTCGAGAGGCTCGACGAAGAGCCGGTCTTCGGGGCCCGTCGGGCGGGAGGGGGTTGGTCCAGCCGCGGTGGCGGGAAGAGTCCCCGGGGCACCGGCGGCCGCCAGCGCGGGTTCGGCGGGGGTTTGGGAAAGCCGCCACGCGATCAACGCCAAGCCGCCAGCCAGGGTGAGCAGGGGAAGACGGGGGAGCCCTGTGAACGACAATCCAACCAGCAGCACGGCCGCGGCGATCAGTGCTTCGGGCTTCACGAACAACTGCCCCACGATTTGGCCGGGCAGGTCGGAGTCGCTGGAATTGCGGGTGGTCAACAGGCCGGCGGCCAGCGAGATGAGAAACGCCGGCAGCTGGGTGACCAGCCCATCGCCGATGGTAAGCTTTGTGAACAGTTCGGCGGCATCGATGACGGGCAAGCCGTTCTCGATGATGCCCATATACATCCCGCCAATGATGTTGATGGCGGTGATGGCGAGGCTGGCGAGGGCATCGCCCCGCACGAATTTGCCCGCCCCATCCATCGCTCCATAGAAGTCGGCCTGCAGGGTGAGCTGTTCCCGGCGTTGGCGCGCGGTCTCGGGGGTGATGGCACCCGCCTGCAGGTCGGCGTCAATCGCCATCTGCCGTCCCGGAAGCCCATCGAGGGCAAAACGGGCGGCCACCTCACTGATGCGCGAGGCTCCCTGGTTGATCACCAGGAACTGCACGATCAGCAGGATCAGGAAGAGGATCAGCCCAACCGCCAACTGGCCTCCGGCGACAAACTCGCCGAACATCAGGATCACCTGGCCAGCCGCGGTGGGACCTTCGACCGCGGCCTGGGTGAGAATGAGGCGGGTCGACGCGATGTTCAACACCAGCCGCATCAGCGTGGTTCCCAGCAGGATCGTGGGAAACGCACTGAAATCGAGCGGCCGGCGGACGTACAGGGTCGTCAGCAGAATCACCACGGCGGTGGTGATATTGGCGGCCAGAAAGAGGTCGAGCAGTCCCGGGGGCAGCGGTACGACGACCACCACCACGGCAAGGATCAACAGCACGGGGACCAGCAGCCCGTGCCGGGCCGGGGTGGTCGCAGTGCGCAGCGGATCGATGGCCGCAGAAGGCATCCATGCCTCCGCCGGTGTGAAAACCGGGGCGAACGGGAGTGGAACGGGACGGGTAGTGAGAGAGAGGACTGGTATCAGACCCATCGCGGACCCTCCGGCGCATCCCCGGGGAGGGGAGCGACCGGTGAGTCTTGTCTCAGGCGTGGTGCCGATCACAGACAGGGGGGCGGGTTGATATTCGAAGCGGACGGGCGTGTCCAGATCGATTGTGAAGACTTGAGAGAAAAAACGGGCCGCCCTGTATTTTTTGCGAAATGATTTGGGGATCCACGAAAGCTGGGAGATTCCGGCGGCAACCTCGGCCGGTGTGAGGGAAACGGGGAGGTGGCGGCAATTGGGGAAAGCTCGCCAGGGGGGGCGACCCGGGAAGGGGAGTGAGGGGAACTGGCCGCAGTCAGCGCATCAAATTGTCTGCGCCAAGCCATGCGCTTCCTCCGGTCGGGTTCGCTGTCCGTGGGAAAGAAGTTGGCCAGCCGGAGACGATCTGCTTCCGTTGTTGCATTCCCATGGCCGAATGATGATCATCCGCATCCATCCGACGACAGATTCTGGCGGAGACACCATGGCGATTCTGAAAGGCGGAATACCGATCTCAACACTTGAGCAGTGGGAGCGTTTGGGCGGACCAAAGCGGGCCGACCACTGGCGCGAAGGGCGCAGCGCGATGGAGACCGCCAGGGCTTGGCTGGCTGCCGGTGAACGGATGCCCGGCGAAGTCGTGGCGGCGCTGGAGTCTGAGTTTGGCGCGATCCGGACGTGGCAAGGCGAGCCGGAGGTCTGCCTTCCTTTCGACGGCTTCTCCGGTGAACCAAGAAACAGTGATCTCGTGGTCGACGTGACCGACGATCAGGGGAGCTACCTCCTCGCGGTCGAGGCGAAGGCCGATGAGGAATTCGGCGAGACCACCGCCACGACGCTGGCGGACGCGATGGACCGGTTACTCCAGAATCCCCGTTCGAATGGAGTCCGTCGGGTTCAGCAGTTGGCGACGGCCATCCTTGGTCCGCGGCAAAAGAAAGAAGTCGCGTTGAAGGACATCCGTTATCAGTTGCTGACCGCGACCGCGGGAGCCATTTGTGAAGCAGAACGCCGCCAGGTCGGTCGCGTGGTCCTGTTGATTCAGGAGTTCGTCACCGACAAGACAGACGACAGCAAGCATCTTGCGAATGCCGTGGACCTGGACCGATTCGTTCATCGTGCCTCGCATGGCAGTGTCGCCACTGTGCCTTGCGGACGAATTGTTGGTCCTCTGGTCTTGCCCGGGCAGCCGCTTTTCTCGAGTGCCCCCCGCTTCTACGTGGGGAAGGTCTCGCGGAACATTCGCACGCAGTGAGTTCCTGTCCCGGGGCAAGCTCTCCCCTCTGCGCCCCCCTCACAGCGCCTTCAAGTCGCTTGCGGTGGATGGAGCGCAACTCCGCACGCCCCCTTCGTGACGCATTCTTTAAGGTTTTTGGGAGAGGGTGCTGAGCCTGCGCTGCCCCCACGGAATTCATCAAGCGGGATGCGTTTGCTCCCAATAAAAAAAGCCAGGCACTCCGGGGTCACATGACCGCCGGAGTGCCTGGTCCATCCGCCACAGATGGTGCCTCGTCACGGGCGACACTCCCGTGCCAGGGCCTTTCCTTGCCTCAAATCTCGTGATGTGTATCCAGGGTGCCAGGGCCAGGTTCACCAGTCACACGGGGTGAATGGGGGGGCGTCCTGTTGGCCTGTCCGCTCCAGACTCCCTTCCGAACCAGGCCGCATCCGGAAGGTCGTTGCTCGTTGTCTCTGCCGCCAGTCAGGGTTTTGCCTTGGGGGCAACCACCTTGGCGATCACCCGGCAGGTGACCGGTTCGGGCTGTCCCTCGATCTGCACTTCCACCACTTCGTCCACCAAGCCTTCGGCCGTGGGGGCCGTGAGCGACAGAGGAACGATCTGGATCGGTTTCGCCTCGGCCGACAGCTTCGCCGCGATCCGCTCTCCCAGATTGGCGTTGCGGACCGCCGACACCGTGAACGGCTTCCGGCCGCGGATCACCACGTTTTTGGACCCCTGTGCTCCGGGAGCGAGAATTCCAAAATCCACCACTGTCGGATTGATGTTGAAGTCGCTCTCGACGCGGCCATCGACCAGCACCGGGATTTGCGGATTGGCCGCATCGTCGGTGATGAGCGTCACCTGCTCCCGCAAGACTCCCAGAGGGGCGTCGGGCTTGAGATTCACTTCCAGTTCGTAGTTCACCCGGTTGTTCGCCCGGCCGGTTTCCTTCAAGGCCACTTCGAGGTGGGGACTCTTGTTGATCACCTCGCGGATCTTCCAGTCTTCGCGGCCGGCGTACGCAATGGCCACCTTGCGGCTGGCTCCCGTACCCCGAGGTACCGCCTGAAAGTCGACCCCGCCCGGGTTGAGCACCACGTCGGTGCGGATGTAGGCCTGGATCGGAATGCGGACTTCGGCGAACAACGGCTTGTCGAACACCACCACGACGCTCGAGGTCTTGAGGTTGGTGAACTTGCGGGTGTCCATCGTGATTTCGATCTCGGCCTTTTCGCGGCTGGCCAGAGTCTCTTTCGAAGGACGCACCGCCGTACAGCCGCACGTGGTCGTGATCTGCTGGATGTGCACTTCCTCCTGATAGAGGTTGGTGATCTCGATCCGGTACTTCGCATCCGCACCGCGAGCGACGACACCGAAGTCATGCTCGAGGGCGCTGAACATCTTGTCGGCCCAGGGATAACGCGGCTTCTCCGCCGGCGCCTGTTGGGCGAAACCGGTCCGGTTCATGCACAGCGTCACCATCAGAAAGATGGCGGGAAGCAGGGGGCGTGTCATGCGCGGACAATCTCACAACCGAAGGAACTCGGGGATCCCGTACGGGATGGCTGTGACAAGTTCCAGGACGGCAGGCAGCCGTCGTGGCGGGCTGGTGATCGAACCCACTGGTGATCGAACCCAGTCGGGCGGAAGGCCTGTCGAACCCCCGCACAATCGAGTCTAGCTGATGAGGGGCGCAGGGAAGTCGCGTGGGGAAAAAATGCCAGAATTCGGCCGCGCGACCCTGCCGGTCTTGCCTGACGATCGCAGCAGGAAAACTGTGCCCGCCATACCGGGTGGGAGGGGGTTCCAGGCGATCCCTTCGGCACCGTTGTTCCACGGCGCAACCGACTCAGGCCGACGCTGGGGACCAGCCGTGGCGCGTGCGGCATCCGCCGTCACTCGGCGGCGGGATTCCCGGGAGCGGCCTGCGGCGGAGTCGGCACGGGGCGCTGATACGTCGCGGTCTGCACCCAGACCACCGAAATCACAATGCCCACCAGGGCGAGCACCTGCCGGGCCGAGATCTCCTCGGCATCCCACCAGCCCCACAGCAGCGCTCCGATGGGAACGAGGTTGGTCGACATCCCGGCGAACAGCGGCCCCTCGAGCTGGATCATCGTGTTGAACCAGTAGGTGGCCAGGCCGGTTCCCACGGTTCCCAACAGCCCCAGGCAACCGACCGCCAGCCACCAGTCACGGGGTGACTCGCAGGGGGGATTCGTCTGGGTCAGCGACAGCGGAAAGAGAATGGCCGAGGTAACCAGCATGATCAGAAAGGTGAGGCCGAGCGAGCCAGTCTGCGACAACTGGCGTCGAATCACGAGGTTGGCGGCCGAGTAGCAGGCTGGAACCGTACAGGCCAGCAGCAGATCCGAAAGGGGAATCGCGCGGCGCAGACCATCCAGCAGCAGCACCCCCAGGCAGAGGAAGGCGGTGCAGACCCCCACCAATTGCGGGGTGGTCGGATAGACCCTCAGAAAAACGGCCGAGAAGATCAGCGTGATCAACGGCACGAGACTGACCGCGAGGGCGACGAAGGCGCTTCCCTGCCGGCCGACAATCTCGGGTTGGATCACATACGGCCAACCGCACCCCAGCAGGCAGACCACCGCCAGCCAGCGGGCCTGCTGGGCCGAGAGCCGCGGCCAGGCCTTGCGGCGCCAGCACAGGTAGGCCAGCACAAGGCCCCCCCCCACCACCCGCCAGGCGGCGACCGTGATGGGATGAAAGCCGATCACCGCCTTCTTCATCAGCAAAAAACTGACGCTCCAGACGAGGCAGCAGCCGGCAAACAACAGGTAGGGCATCGAGGCTCCGCAAAGACAAAGGGAACCGCCGGTCACCAGGACCGACGATTCCCTGTTGTAGAGAGTTGCGGGCGGGAAGAGAACCAGCCGGGGGGGCTACTTCCGGGGGCGCGAGGCCTGGGCCAGGATGATGGGCTCGAGAGCGGGGCCCTCGGTGTCTTTCTTCTTGCGGGCGACCCATTCTCCCTGGGGACGACTCGTGGGCTTGCGGGCGGCCACCCACACTCCCTTGGGCCGGTCCGAACTGCGGCGGGGTGCCTGGGCGACCTCGTCTTCAGTGAACGATTGCAGGCGGGACGGGGCCCGCGAGGGGGCGCGCCCCTGGTCTTGTTTCCCCTTCGAACCGTTGATTTCGTCGTCACTATCGTCGGTGAAGGTCTTGGGACGCTTGTCCGACTTTTCGGCAGGGGCCTTGGTCGAGTCCCGCGGCACGATGGCGGTCTTTTCCCCCAGGTCATCTCCGGCGGGAGTGGGCTGCAGACCGGCCGAGGCGGTCCCCGAGCGGTCGGTCGTGCTGGCCGCCTGGCAGTTGTCCACCACCGGGCTCGCGAAGGCGTAGGCATTCCCCACCGGAACCGTCTTGAAGACGGTCACCGGCTGACGGAGAGTCACGTTCTGGCAGACCATACGCATCTTGGTGACCGCCACTTGGCGGCGGGTGGTGACGGGCACAATCCGCGCGACCGTGCGATTGACGGTTCGCGTACCGCGCACCGCCACCTGCCGGGTCACCGGAATCTGCTGTGTGACGACGTTCGGTTCCCAGCACTGCCGAGTGACATGATCGGGAGTGAACGCCATCCGCAGCGAATAGGCGGCGCGGTTGAATGCACCGAATACGTCGGGGCGGTTGTCGTAGTCGCAGGGGGCCATCTTGGGACGACATTCGGTCTGGGTGACCCAGCGGCCGCAGTCTTTCTGCACGGTGCGGCATTCGGTCACGGTCTGGTACGACACCGTGGGAATCTGCACCGCCTGGTTCTCGCACACCCGGCGATACTCGGTCACTTCGCGGTCTTCGTACTCGGTGTAGTATTCGGGGCGCTGCACCACCCGCTGCACCTCCCGGTATTCCGTCACGGGAACCGTCCGATAGCACTGCTGGACGGGAGGTGGACAAGGGGGAGGGCACGGACGACAGCACGGATCGAACAGGAACTGTGCAGCCGCGGGAGTGGACAGACCACCCACCAGCAGCAGACTGGCGCAGGCCAGCCACCTGGGGAGAGGGGAGGGCATGGGTCAGACCTCTCGGGAAAGGAAGACGCGAAGGGAACGGGAAGCGAAGGACGTTCTTTCGGGCCGGTCGCGGGCGGGATTCCGTAACCTTGCTCGTGAAGACCACGAGTGCTGACGAAAGAAGGAAAGGTCCCTCGTTCGGGAGAGGGGGGCGATGTACCCGAAAATCCAGAATTTCGTCAAGATGAAACGCGAAAATGCCGAAGGGTTCCTCCCCGGTATGCAAGCTGGGAGACCTGCGTAAAACACGCCGTGTTGGGCGGGACAATTGCGGTGGATTGCGCAGGGCGTCCCCCGGCACTCCGACCGGCGTGCCCCCCCTCAAACCCCGGCCGATTCAACCCCGGGACCGATTCGACGCAGTGGCGACGACCGATATGTTCGGGTAGACTCCAATTTGAGATTCGCACGCCCGGGAGTACGCCAGAAGCATGATCCGTCTTGGGGGAAACAACGCCCGGTTCGGCACCCACGGCTCCCGTCGCGAAGCGCTGCGACTGGGGGGGTTGGGAGCGTTCGGTCTGGGTCTCGACCACCTGCTTCACTGGCAGTCCGCCAGCGGTGCCCCCGCCGAGGCGTCTGGCCTGTCGGACGCCCCCGGATTCGGCCGGGCCAAGTCGTGCATTCTGCTGTTCCCGTACGGCTCGCCTCCCCAGCACGAGACCTTCGATCCCAAGCCCCAGGCACCGGTCGAGATTCGGGGTGAGCTGGGAGCCATTCCCACCTCCGCCCCGGGCATTTCGATCTGCGATCACCTCCCCCGGGTCGCACAAATCATGGACCGCGTGACGGTGGTCCGCTCGGTCACCCATCCTTATCCGCTGCACTGCGTCTGTTATTCGACCAGTGGGATCCCCGAGTACGATGTGTCGCTGGAGACCCGCCCGCGGGATGTGCGGCAATGGCCTTTTCTGGGCTCGGTCGTTGGCTATGCCCGCGAGGCCCAGGCCCGTGCGGGACAGGGGCCCGGCGTTCCCCCCGACATGCCCAACAACGTCGGGTTGCCCTGGCTCCTCAATTCGAAGTCCGACATTGTCCCCCTGGCCGGTCCGTATGCCGCCTTTCTGGGGCAGCACTACGATCCGTTCTGGCCCACTTACAACGGGCCGGGAACGCGGGTGGGCCCCAAACTGGCCGACGGTCAGGTCAAATCGGTGCTCGATCCGTACGCCGGCTGCACGCCCGAAGGGCGGTTTGTGTTGTCGGAGACCGGCTCGGCGGCCGAGGCCCCCTCCCCCGACCGGTTGAAATCGCGCCGGCGGCTGCTGGATCAGTTCGACGAGGTGCGGCAGGGGCTCGACCTCGATAGTCGCCCGGGGGACAGTCGCCTGGGGACCTACGACCGGCACCGCCAGAAGGCGTGGTCGCTGCTGACCTCCGACCGGTTGCGCGGGGCGCTGGATCTGTCGCGGGAATCGACCGCGATGAGAGAGCGTTACGGCATGACGCTGTTTGGACAGAGCTGTCTCGCCGCCCGGCGGCTGGTCGAGGCGGGCTGCCCGTTCATCACCGTGTTCTGGGACGCCTACGAGATCTTCGCCGGCTGCGCCTGGGACACCCACGCCAATCACTTTCCGCGACTCAAAGAGTATCTGCTGCCGGGGATGGACCTCGCCTACTCGGCCCTGCTGCTCGATCTGGAGGAGCGCGGGCTGCTCTCCGAGACGCTGGTGCTCTGGATGAGCGAGCATGGCCGCACTCCGCAGATCGACTCGAAACCGATCGGGGCCGGCCGACACCATTGGTCGCAGGCCTATTCGGTTGCCCTGGCCGGCGGGGGAACGGCCGGGGGGCGGGTCGTGGGCAGCACCGATCCCCACGGGGGTGAAGTCGCCGACACGCCGGTCTCTCCCAAAGATCTGCTCGCCACGACCATGCACCTGCTGGGGATCGATCCGCACCTGACGGTTCCGGGGATCGATGGCCGTCCCCTTCCCGTGGCGGGGACGGGAGTGGTTCGCTCCGAGGTCTTCGCCTGACGGGCGGACGGAGCGGCGGGCGGGTGCGGCGGCGGTCTTTCCACTGGCTCTGGCGACTTGGGTCTGGTTCATGTCTGTCTACCTGCTGGCCACGCTCGATACCAAGGGACGCGAAGCCGGCTTCGTGCGCGACCGGTTGCGCGAGCTGGGGGTGGCGGTTGTGCTGGTCGATGTCGGCTCGGCGGGTGAACCCTTTCTTCCAGCCGACATCTCCCGCGAACAGGTCTTCGCCGCCGCGGAAGCGACACTCCCCCCGGCGGGCAGTTCGTCCGATCGCGGTACGGCGGTCGCCGCCGCCGCCGCGGGGGCCCGCGCGCTGCTCGAGCGCGAGTTCGCGGCCGGTCGGGTCTCGGGGGTCCTGGGGCTGGGAGGGTCGGCCGGCACCACCATCGCGACGGCCGCCATGCGGGCCCTGCCATTGGGTGTCCCGAAAGTTATGGTCTGCACCCTGGCCTCGGGTCAGGTGCGTCCCTGGGTGGGAGACAAAGACCTCTTCATGCTGAACCCGGTGGTCGACCTGGTGGGGCTCAACCGCATCAGCCGACCCGTGCTCGATCAGGCCGCCCGGGCCATGGCCGGACTGGTCTCGCTGCCCCCCGCCGCCCCTCCGGCAACCTCCGCCCACGGCACCACCAACCCGCAGGCCGATCGCCCGCTGATTGCCGCCACCATGTTTGGCGTCACCACCCCCTGTGTCTCGGCGGCCCGGCAGATGCTCGAAGAGGCGGGTTACGAGGTGCTGATCTTCCACGCCACGGGAAATGGGGGTCAGGCGATGGAAACCCTCATTGCCGACGGACTCGTGGCTGGCGTGCTCGACATCACCACCACCGAACTGGCCGATGAACTGGTGGGGGGCATTCTCTCGGCGGGACCAGACCGGCTGACCGCCGCGGGTCGCCGGGGCATTCCCCAGGTCATCTCGGTCGGTGCCCTCGACATGGTCAACTTCGGACCGCTCGACACCGTCCCGGCCCAGTTCCGCGACCGCCACTTCCATCGCCACAACCCCACCGTCACGCTGATGCGGACGACGCCCGCAGAAAACCGGCAACTGGGGCGTGAGATTGGCGCCAAAGCGGCCAACGCCCGGGGGCCGACCTGCCTGCTGCTGCCGCGACGCGGAGTCTCGGCCATCGACAACGCAGGCCAGCCGTTTGAAGATCGCGAGGCCCGCGCCAGTCTGTTCGCGGGTCTCCGTGAGACGGCGGGAGCTGTTCCGATCGAAGAACTGGATTGCCACATCAACGACCCCGAGTTTGCCCAGGCCGCCGTGGCGCGGTTGCTTGAGCTGCTGCGGCGACCCCCTCCGGCTTCTGCCTGAGTGGCCCCCTGTCATCTGTCCTCATCCCTGCGCGACTGGTCTTCCGTGCGATGACTGTTTCTCCCGTGAACTGCCGGCCGAACTCCCTCTCTCTGGTCTGCCTCGCTGGACTGGCCGGCCTGCTGCTGACGTCTGCCCCCCTGCACGCCGACGACGCGGCCGAGAATCTCGAGTTCTTCGAGAAGCGGGTCCGGCCGGTGCTGGTCGAAGTCTGTCAGAAGTGTCATGGGGCCACACGGCAGGAGTCGGGGCTGCGGCTCGACTCGCGGCAGGCTCTGGTGAAGGGGGGAGACCGGGGAGCGGCTCTCGATCTGCAGAATCTGCCCGGCAGCCGCCTGCTCGAGGTGATTGGCTACGAAGGGGATCTGCAGATGCCCCCCAAGGGGAAACTCCCCGCCGACCAGATCGCCGCCCTCGCCGAATGGGTCCGGCGCGGTGCCGCGTGGCCCGAGGAAAAAGTCGCCGAGAGCGGCGGCTTCGATCTCGCCGCCCGGCGGTCGCAACAATGGGCCCTGCAGCCACGCCAGCCGACCGCGCCTCCCGCCGTCGAACATGCCGACTGGGTGGCGAATCCCGTCGATCGGTTTGTGGTGGCCGAGCTGGAACGCGCCGGGCTCGCCCCCAATCCCCGCATCGACAAGCGCGGCTGGCTGCGGCGGGTCACGTTCGATCTCGTCGGCCTTCCCCCCACTCTGGCCGAAATCGAAGCGTTCCTCGCAGACCAGACCCCCCAGGCCGAAGAACGGGTGGTCGACCGCCTGTTGGCTTCGGAACGCTACGGCGAACGCTGGGCCCGGCACTGGCTCGATCTGGTCCGGTATGCCGAGACTTCGGGACACGAATTCGATTTTGAAATTCCCCTCGCCTACGAATACCGCGACTATGTGATCCGGGCCCTCAACGCCGATGTGCCGTATGACCAGTTCGTCCGCGAGCATGTGGCGGGTGATCTGTTGCCCGAACCCCGACGGCACCCGACCGGGCAGTTTCTCGAGTCTCCCATCGCCACCGGGTTCTGGTTCCTGGGGGAGTCGAAGCATTCGCCGGTGGATATCCGGGTCGACTCCGCCGAACGGCTCGACAACCAGGTCGATGTCTTCGCCAAGGCGTTTCTCGCCCAGACGGTCGGCTGCGCCCGCTGCCATGATCACAAGTTCGACGCGATCTCGGCCCGCGACTACCACGCCCTATGCGGCTTTTTGCAGAGTTCGCGGATGGCCCTTTCGACGGTTGACCGGCCCGAGCAGCGGCAGGAATTGGGCCGCGCCGCCGACACCTTGCACGCCGAGATCGCCCGCGAGTCGTTGGCCCGGCTGGCCACCCTCGAGCCGGCACGGCTCGCGAACTGGTTGAACGCCACGCTCGACGTGCTGCGCCCCGCGGAGGTCAAGCCGGGGAAGGCTGGGGGCGGAAGCACCCAGGTCTTCGCCGATTTCGAAGGCGAGACCTGGGGGGGCTGGACCACCACCGGAAATGCGTTCGGGGCCCGGCCCAACCGGTTGCCGCTGCCCGACTACCAGGGGAACGTGGGGGCGCTGGGCCAGGGCCTGGTGTATTCGCACTCGGCCCTCGATGCGAAAGGCCAGCGGCGGGCGACCGATGAGCTGACGGGCACCCTCACCTCGCCGGTGTTCACCATCCGGCAACCGTACATCCACTTCCTGGTCGGGGGTGGGGCGCATGCCGGCAAAACCTGCGTGAATCTCAAGCTCGATCCCACAGGCGAGATCGTGCGGACGGTCACCGGGAAGAACAACAATCGCCTCGAATGGACCACGTTGGATGTGCGGCAGTGGGAGGGGAAAGCGGCCCGCATCGAGATTGTGGATGCCGTGACGGGGGGCTGGGGGAACATCGGCTGCGATGAAATCACCTTCAGTCCCTCCCCCCGCCCCGGTCCCGAGGGAGAACGGCTGGAGACGGTCGCCCAAAACCGGGGGCTGGATGCACAGCAACTCGCCGCCTGGGTCGATCTGCTGCGGGACCCCAACCCGCTGGCCGAAGATCACCCGCTCCGTCTCTGGAAACTGTGGGTGGCCCGTTCGGGGCCCCCCTCGGCTGAAGACTGGCAGGCGTTTCTGAAACAACAGGCCGCGGTTCCTCCCGCCGGGGAACCGGCCGACGTACCGGCTCCGTTCGCCCAGTTTACCGAGAGCTTCGACGGCTGGTTTGTGAGTGGCGAGGCGTTCGGGGCACAGCCCCTGCGTCAGCCCACTCTGGCTGCCACTGGCCCGGTGCTGGGAGCCGACCCCCGCCTGGGTCTGGCCCACAGCGGGGCCCGGCTGAAACGGCTGCACGGAACGCTGCGCTCGCCGACGTTCGAAATCCCGCAGGCCCGCATTCTCTACCGCGTGGCCGGGCAGGGGGCCCGCCTGCGTCTGGTGATCGACCAGTTCCAGCAGATTCGTTACCCCATCTACGGCGGTCTCGAAGTCGGTTTGAATTCCCCCCAGGAACTGCGCTGGATCGCCCAGGATGTCAGCAAATGGGTCGGGCACACCGCCTATATCGAACTGCTCGATGAGGGGGATGGATTCTTCGCCCTCGAGCAGGTCCGGTTCAGCGACACCGACAGCCCGCCCGTGGGCTCCTCCAGCGCAATCCCGCCCCCCGGCCTCGTGCAGGACCTGGCCCGGCTGCCGGTCGAGCAGGGGGCCGCTGGATTGGTGCGGGCACTCTGCACCGGCTGGCGCGAGGCCGCCGCGCAGGCGAGAGATGCCGGGACATCGCCGGCTGCGGCTGCCCCATCTCCCACACTGGTTGCCTGGGGATTGCGGAATGTCAGCGAGCCGAACGGGTGGCTGGCGGCGCTGGGGCCCGAACCGGCTGCGTGGCAAGACCGCCTGCGGCAGTGGGCCGACCGTCAACAAGAGTTGGAGGCCTCGGTGCAGTATGGCCGGCGGGCGATTGGCCTGGTCGACGGCAGCCCGCTCAACGAGCGGCTGCACCCCCGGGGAAACCCCAACCGCTTCGCCGACGAGGTTCCCCGCCGGTTCCTCGAGTCTCTGGGGGGCACCGAGGGTGAGTACGGGCCGGGGAGTGGTCGGCTCGAACTCGCGCGGCGGCTGGTCGATCCGGCCAATCCCCTCACGAGCCGGGTGATTGTGAACCGCATCTGGAAGCATCACTTCGGCGAGGGGCTGGTCCGCACCGTCGACGACTTCGGCAACATGGGCCAACCTCCCACCCACCCGGCGCTGCTCGACTGGCTGGCCAATGAATTCATCCGGCAGGGCTGGTCGCTGAAGTCGCTGCACCGGTTGCTGGTGCTGTCGCGCACCTACGCCCTCACCAGCGATCCTGCTGACTCTGCGACCGAAGAGGCCGATCCGCTGAACAAGCTGCTGCACCGGGCCCACCTGCGGCGGCTGGAGGGAGAGACGATTCGCGATGCCATGCTCGCGGTCTCGGGCCGGCTCGACACACGCATGTACGGACCGGGCGTGATGCCTCATCTGACCCCCTTCATGATCGGCCGGGGACGACCCGGTTCGTCGGGCCCGCTTGATGGGGATGGCCGCCGGAGTGTCTACCTGGCGGTCCGCCGGAACTTCCTCAACCCGCTGTTTCAGGCATTTGACTCACCGGTCCCCTTCACCACGATCGGGCGGCGTTCGGTGTCGAATGTCCCCGCCCAGGCACTGGCGATGCTGAACAATCCGCTGGTGGTGCAGCAGGCCGAGTTGTGGGCCCGGCGGGCCCTGGCCGAGCGGTCGGATGAGGTCTCCCGCATCGAATGGATGTACGAGACCGCCTTCGCCCGCCCCGCCCGGCCCGACGAGATTGCCGCGGCTCGCGAGTTTCTCGCGACCCAGTCGGCCCAGTACGCACCGGACGACCGGCAACGGGGCTGGACAGACCTCGCGCACGTGCTGTTCAATGTCAAAGAGTTCGTCTGGATTCCCTGACCCAGTCCGCCACGTCTCTTCCTGAGTGGTCACGATGTCTCCTCCCCCGCACGGTCTGCCTGCGTCGGCCGCCACGCACTCCCGGCGGGAGTGGCTGCGCGCGGGGGGACTGACCACCTTCGGGTTGTCGCTGCCCCAGTTGTGGGCGGGTCAGCAGCGGGCGGCGGCGGCTCCAGCGGGTGAACTGGCCCAGAAGGGGACAGCCACCTTCGGGCGGGCCAAGCGGTGCCTGGTGCTGTTCATGTTTGGCGCTCCCGCGCACCAGGATCTGTGGGATCTCAAGCCCCACGCCCCCAGTGCCGTGCGGGGAGAATTCCAGCCCATCCCCTCGGTCGTTCCCGATCTGTTCGTGGGAGAGCATCTGCCCCGGCTGGCGCAGCGGACCGACCGCTTCGCCCAGATCCGGTCGGTCACCCATCCCGACAACACCCATACGGTGGCGATGCACTACATGCTGACGGGACGCCGGCACCTGCGCCCCGCCACCAATCCGCAGAACGCCCCCGACGATTTCCCCTGCTTCGGGGCGGTGGCGCAGCATCTCGCCCGCCGGGGGGACTGGCGCCCGGGGCAGGCGGCGCTGGGGGCCCATCTGCCCGCGGCGGTCAGTCTCAACGCCCCGGCCAATCAGGTCTCGGCCAACAACCACATCTTCCCGGGGTTCTTCGCCGGTTTTTTGGGGGGAGGGTTCGATCCGCTGTTCGTTCCCCAGAATGCCAATGCCCCCGGGTTCCAGCCGTTGCCTCCCGTCGAGGCGGCCTCGCGCTTGCAGTCACGCCGGGGCCTGCTGACCAGTCTCGAACACGAACTCTCGGCACTCGAACGGACCCGCCCCGTCCGCGAATTGACCGGCGACTACGCCCGCGCCTTCGAACTGTTGAGCACCCCTCAGGTCCGCGGGGCCTTCGCCCTCGAAGACGAGACTCCCGAAGTGCGGCTCGCGTATGGCCAGACCCCCTTCGGCCAGGGGTGTCTGCTGGCCCGCCGGTTGCTCGAACGGGGTGTGCCGCTGGTCACCGTCAATTGGGAACGGGACGACGCCTACTGGGACACCCACGCCAAGAACTTTATCGACCTGCGCGACAAGCTTTGCCCCAATCTCGACCGCGGCTTCTCGGTGCTGCTCGATGACCTGGCCCAACGCGGGTTGATGGACGACACCCTCATTGTCTGGCTGGGGGAATTCGGCCGGACCCCCCAGATCAACAACGCGGCGGGACGCGACCACTGGGCCCCCTGCAATACCGTGCTGCTGGCCGGGGCGGGAATTCCCGGCGGGGCGGTGTACGGCTCGTCCGATCGCCTGGCCGCCTATCCCGCCTCACACCCCGTTACCCCCGAAGACCTCTCGGCCACCCTCTATCACCTGCTGGGAATTTCCCCCGAGACCACCCTTCGCGATGCGCTCGATCGCCCCTGGCCCCTCAGCCAGGGGGAACCGGTCTGGGGCTTGCTGGGAGCCTGATTTCTGCCCGTTGGTGGGTGTGTGCAGACGCACAGGTCGGGCCGGCTGGGAAGGCTCTCGGCATCACCGCTCGAATTGACCCCCTCCCCCAGTCGACATATAAAACAGTGTCGATCCAAGCGGCTTTCCGGGCGATGGCCCAATGGCTGGCCCGGGGTCGAAGGGTGGTTTTCCTGCGAGTGCGAGGAGCGAAGCGATGTTGCGTGTCTCTGCGGAATCGACCGGGCGGTATTGCGATGGTCTGACGCGTCGCAGCTTCGTGCAGGTGGGGCTGGCGGGAATGGCGTCGGTTGGGTTGCCGACGATTTTGCAGGCCCGTGAGGGGTCGCCCGAGGGGGGCGGCAAGAAGACGTCGGTCATCCTGATCTGGCTGGATGGCGGTCCCGGGCACATGGACATGTACGACATGAAGCCCGAGGCCCCCGCCGAGTATCGGGGGATCTGGAACCCCATTCGCACGAATGTACCGGGGTTTGAGGTGACCGAACTGTTCCCCCTGCAGGCGCAGCGGGCCGACCGGTTTTCGATTGTGCGGTCGCTGTACCACAACAACGGAGACCACTTCGCCGGGGGGCACCTGATGCTGACCGGCCGCGGCGGAGCGAGCGGGGCCGACACCCCGGGGAAGTCTCCCTTCGTAGGAGCGATGGCGACCGCGGCGATTGGCCCGCGTCGCGCGGGGGTCCCCGCCCACTGTGCGGTGCCGTACGCGTCGAGCATCGGCCTGAGGCCCGGCTATTTCGGTGCGAATTACGTGGGGATCCAGCACAATCCGTTCGAGACCGATGGCGATCCGAACTCCCCCGCCTTCCAGGTGCAGAACATCCAGTTGGCGCAGGGGCTGTCGCTCGAACGGCTGCAGGACCGGCAGGGGCTGAGCCAGTTCTTCGACAAGCTGCGCCGCGACACCGACGCCAGGGGAACCCTCGCCGCCATGGACCGCTTCGAGCGCCAGGCGTTTGACCTGGTGACGGGTGAGAACGCCCGGCGGGCGTTCGACATCAATTCGGAAGATCCGCGGTTGCGGGACCGGTACGGCCGGCACTCGTGGGGACAGAGTACCCTGCTGGCCCGCCGCTTGGTCGAGGCGGGCTCGACGTGGGTCACCGTCCACTTTGGCGGTTGGGATCATCACTGGGATTTGAAGGGGGGGATGGAGACGTATCTCCCCATGGTCGACCAGGCGGTGGCGGCGCTGTTTGACGATCTGACATTGCGCGGCTTGTACGACGACGTGCTGGTGGTGCTGTGTGGTGAATTCAGCCGGACGCCCCGCATGAACGACGGCGGCAACGGCGGCCCACCGCTGAGCAAGGGGACCCCGGGGCGCGACCACTGGGGCAATTCGATGTTCTGCCTGCTGGGGGGCGGGGGCGTCCGCGGGGGCCAGATTGTGGGCTCGACGAACCGTCTGGGAGAAACCCCGAAGGACCGCCCGGTCACCCCGGCCGACATCCACCACACGATCTACCGGGTGCTGGGGGTCGACCCCAGCCTGAGCTTCCTCAACCACGCCGGCCGGCCGATTCAGGCCCTGGAACCTGGGGCGCCGATTGAGGAACTGCTGTAGCGGGCCCGTGTCCTTGGCATCGGTTTGGAACGGACGTCGGCCGCATTGTGTGTCCCGCACGGCCTGCCTCCAACGCCTCGGTAAAACGCTGGAGGCCACTCCAATGGGCCGGTTTTCAGACGCCCCTCACGGGCCGGTTTCGGGTGCCCGCTGACAATCCACCCCGCCCGCAACGGCTCCCGCCGACGTCCTGTCAGCAGACGCACCCTCCCGACCGGGAACCTGGGGCCACGCCCTGGAAACTGGTCAGGATACGCGGGGGGTCAAAAGTGGTGGGGGATGGCATTACCACAAGACCCAAGCACCGGTAGTATCCCCAAGGGTATGGGAATATGTACCTGTCCCCTTTTGCGTGCCCCATGTCCGGGGTCGAAATTGACACCGACGACCCCGTGTTGGAACGCTGAACAACGGTGGACGACGACGGTTTCCGGCGGCACAGTGGGTCGCTTCCGTCGGCAATAGCCTGCTGATTTTGTCCGCAGAGTCATCGGTGATGAAAAAAAACCGCCGATTCATCACTGAATTCGACGGATTCATCACTTTGTCGTTATCGGGCCTTGTCTTGGTCCTGACAGTTCTGTATCCAAGACCCCGGAGGCACACACAGCGTGTGCAAGCGGGGGGACTACGCCAACAACTGTCGGTGGCGAAGCCCAGACAATTCTTATTGGAGTGACGAAGATGACGCTGCGACAACGATTTTCCGCGCTGCTTGTGCTGGCTTCACTGACGCTGGTCGGTTGCTACCTGCCGGAAGGAACCAAGAAGATTACCGGTGGAACTGGGAAGAGCCTTACAGCCGGCAGCGGCTTGGCGAGTGGGGAGGGAGGCGAGACCGTGATCTCCGCCACGGTCAGTCTCACTCTTGGCGATCAATTGAAGGGGGAAGGTGCTCGCTTGGCGACCGGGAAGGTCGATCTGGTGGATCAGGGGCGGAATGTTCACGTCAACTCTGACATCGAAGTCTCGTTCTACCAAGACGCTCCCATCGAGGACTTCCCGGTGCTGGGCCTCTCGTATTTCGGTAAGTGCACTTACCAGGTCAAGGGGGGCAAGCCCCAGCCGGGTTTTGTTTACGGATTTTTGGCGGCAGTTGAATCCGAGAGCGGTGAAAAGCCATTGAAGCTGCTCGTCATGTCGGTGTTTGATACGAACGATGATTTTGTCTACGGTGCGAATGCCATTTTTGACCACGGCAGCTTTGTGTTTCACAATAAGAACGGACAGCCGGTCAAGTAGTCTGTGATGGTGTTTGTGAGGGTTTGAACCCCGTCGAGCAATGACGGCGCTGATCATCCCGGATGGTCCGCCGTCTGCTCCGACGGTGGTTTTTGCTGGCCCGTGATCTCCCAAGTCGGCCACCTCTGCGGCGGTGTCTGGAGAGTCTTGTATGTTCCCGTTGCTCCGTTCGATTGCGATTGTCCTCATCAACGCTGCTTCAGTGCTGGGTTGGTACTTGATGCTGTCGGGAGCGGTGTGGCTGGTGGCCTATCGCTGGCGGCGCTCGCAATGGAGTCTGCGCAAAATCATCCAACGCTATCCCCGCAGTGGGCAGATTCTGCGGGAGATCGGCTTCTCGATCCTGAGCTGTCTGATCTTCGGCTGTGGCTCCCTGTTCCTCTGGTGGTGTGGGCAAAAGGGATGGAACCAGCTGCATTGGGACTTCCATCGTTATGGTCTCGTCTGGCATCTGGTTTGCCTGGCGCTGACATTCGTGCTGTGGGATACCTGGTTTTACTGGACGCATCGGGCCATGCATTCGCGTATGCTGTTTCGCCTGTTCCATCGGACGCACCATCTGTCGCACAATCCCACCCCGTTCACCGCCTACTCCCTGGACCCGCTGGAAGCCCTTACTTATGCGGTCTTCCTGCCGCTGGTTTGCTTCATTTATCCGATTCATCCCTCGGTCATCGGGGCGTTCATGGTGACTCAATTCGGTGTGAACCTGGTGATTCACAGTGGCTTTGAACTGTTTCCCCGAAAGTTTGCCGAGTCACGGTTCAAGTGGTTGCTCAGCAGTGCGACCAGCCATGTCATGCATCATCGGTATGGATCCGGAAACTACGGCTTTTGTTTTCAGTATTGGGACCGCCTGATGGGAACCTGTCATCCGCAGTACGATGCGCACCTGGCTCGGAATTGTCGGGGCAACACGATCGCTTCGGTCATCCCCATTGAGGCAGAGTCTGGTATGACGGAAGTACACCGTCCGGTCCACTCGTCAGTTTGAGGGGCCGAATGCGGCTGAACAACAAAAGGTGCCAAAAACCTGTGTTTGCGGTCCGACACCTATTGTCCTCCTGGGACCGGGGCGTCGACCGTGGGGCGAACGTGATGGAAGTTGTGTTTATGAGGGTGAATCCAACGCATGTCCCCGCACACATCCCCTTCAGCAATCAGCATGGAAAAAAGGACATCGATCTCTTCCCAGAAGCCCCGGGGATACGACCGGTATGTAGGTCGTGTGCCCTGAGAAAAGGGTTGCCCGTACAATCCCCCGGCGCGACGCGAATCTACCCGCCGGACCGCGGATTTTTTTGGGTGCTTCACGGACACGGACGCATACGACGGTTCGTGGGCTGGTCGGTGGGAGTCGTCCGCGCTGGTCCGCTTGACCCGCGCTCTCTGGCATTGCCTTCTGGGTGCTGGCGTTATCTGAGGGCGTAGACCGGGGGTGGTCGCTGCGCTCGACCCCCGACTACCTTCTGGGACCCCACTGGGGTCGGCCGTGCCGGGAGCGGGCGGTTGCCGCGCGAGACGGTGGGTCTGGGCGCGGGGGGCGTCGGTGACGCTGCCTGACGCCGCATGGTGCCATCTTCCATCAACCGCTCATTGCCGCGTGGCCGGGGCTGCGATGTCGGCTTACGTCGGTGGCCACATGATTCCGACACGTCGATGGACTCGTTGATCGATCAATCGGCCCGACATTTGGTGTGTCAGGCGACGCAGTCGCCGTCCGTTGACCCCGATCGGGGTCACAGAAATGAGCCGGAGGTTGAGCGCAGCGACACTTCCGGTTGCCCGGCCCCAGAGGGGCGCGGCACCCCGAATGGGGTGCGTGAACGCGTGGCCCAGCCGGTTGGGGGAAGGAATTGTTGGCCCGTTGGGCCGGAAGGTGTGGTTATGGAAGCCACCAGGGCCTGCGACCCTGGCTGGGAGAACGGCTGGCCCTTTGGGCCGGACGAAAGACCATTTGGGGCGTCAAGGTCCCAGAGAACTGGGTTGCACATCGAGGGCAGAACGCCCCCCGTTCCCCGGCCCACGCAGTCTCTCCGGCACCTCACCCTGCCCCAGCCACCCCCAAAAACTCCAGCCACACCCCCAGCAGCGCGGGGCCGGGGGTCTCTGTGGGGGGGGAGGGGGGTGGGTCGAAGTCGATCGTCAGCAGGTGGCGGCCGGTGAGGCCGTGGGGGAGGGGGGCGAGGTGGCCGGTGGGGAGGGGTGTGAGGTCGAGGGGGAGGTTGTCGAGGATGACCTGCCGGGGGGGGAGGGTGCAGGCGATGCGGATGCGGACCCGTTCGGCCGGGTCGAGCCGGATGGGGCGCTGGAAGAACCGCTGGGCCCGACGGGGGACTCCGGGCTCAAGAGGCAGCGGCAGGTCGTAGCGCTGCTGGTTGGCCAGGTCGGGGGGGAGGGGGGGAAGGCAATCCGGTTGGGTGAGGTACCACGGTCCGGCAAGACGAATCGAATGCGGGGGCACGGTGCGTTCGCCGGTTGAGGCGCTTCGGAACAGAGAACGAGTGCCGCGGAAATCGCTGGCATGATGGAAACCGGACAGATATACTCCCTTGCGCCAGGGGCCTCAATGCGCTCAGCGCGTGCCACAGGATGCTGGGGTGGCGGCACTTGGCGACCGCGAGGGATTGTGGTTGGCAGCCTCTCTGCGTTCGCGTGCCTCTCTGCGTTTGTCTGTGCGTCGGGTCAATTGCGCGTTGGGCCAAATCTGATTCTGGCCCATTCTGTTTCGGGCCAATTGCGCTGCGAGCCAGTTGGGTCGACAGTGTTCCTGTTCACTCGCGTCAATCTTGGGTTTGTCCCGAGGATTTGAGCGCCATGTCGTACGAAAATCAGCCCGTGGCCGCGGCGCTCCCCGCCGTTGCGGCCGGTGCTTCCCCCACTGGCGGAGAGACTGTTCCCGCCCGCGCCCCGGCGGCGGCAGCCGGTCGCCGCGTCAGCCTGCGAACCCGCACGCTGATGGGGGTGCAGGTGCTCTCGTGCGGCAGTTATCTGCCCGAACTGGTGGTGACCAACGAAGAGCTGGCCACCCGGTTTGGCTTCGATGCCGACTGGATCACGCAGCGGTCGGGCATTCTCGCCCGCCGGATTGCCCCTCCCGATCAGGCGACCAGCGACCTGTGCGTCGAAGCGGCCCGCAAGGCGATCCGCAACGCCAAGGTCAACCCCCAGGAAATCGACCTGCTGGTGGTGGGAACCTTCACCCCCGACCATGGCATTCCCTCGACCGCCTGCCTCGTGCAGGAACGGCTCGATCTCGATTGCGGGGCCATGGATGTGCAGGCGGCGTGCGCCGGCTTTATGTACGCCCTCGCCACCGCCGCCCAGTACGTCGCGACCGGCAACAGCAAGCTGGCCCTGGTGATTGGCGGCGACTGCAACAGCCGGGTGACCAATCCGCTTGACCAGCGGACCGCCCCCCTCTTCGGCGATGGGGCGGGAGCCGTGCTGCTGGCCGCCGGCGATCAGCAGCAGGGACTGCTCTGCTACCAGCTGGGGGCCGACGGCAGCGGCGGCCCGATGCTCGACCGCAAGAGCGGTGGCTCGCGCCGCCCCCCCAACGTGGCCGACATCGAACAGGGGCTGCATTACCTGCACATGGATGGCCGCAACGTCTTCAAGTGGGCGGTCAACACCGTCACCTCGACCATTCGCCTGGTCCTCGAGAAGAGTGGGCTGGGGGTCGACGATGTCGATCTGTTCGTGCTGCATCAGGCGAACCTGCGGATTATCAACGCGGCCGCCGAGACCCTGGGCATTCCCTCCGACAAACTGTTCGTCAACCTGCAGAAGTACGGGAACACCTCGGGGGGCTCGATTCCCATCGCCCTCGATGAGGCGTGCGAAATGGGACGGATCCGCCGGGGAAGCACCGTGCTGATGTCGGGCTTTGGGGCCGGTCTGACCTGGGGAACCGGGCTGTTCCGCTGGTAGAATCGCGGTCGGCCTCGGCCGGACCCACCGGTTCCACCTTATCAGGTCCGGTCGCCCCCTCTTTCCACCGTCTGACCTCGTCCGGTCTCTTCCTGCTGGTCAGCCTCTTTCCGCCGTCAGTCTTGGGCAGGGGTGACCGGCAACCCTGTCTGCAACCTGCCATCGACGGAGACGCTTCGCCATGCGCCTGGGATTGGTGACCTATATGTGGGGGGCCGAATGGGATCTGCCCACCCTTCTGAAGAACTGTGCCGAGACCGGCTTCGAGGGGGCCGAGTTGCGGACCACCCACAAGCACGGCGTCGAGCTCGCGCTGACGGCGGAAGAACGCCGGGAGGTGCGGAAGCGGTTCGAAGATTCGCCCGTGGTCTTCGTCGGGCCGGGAACCGCCTGCGAGTATCACAGCCCCGACCCGGCGGTGGTGGCGAAGAACATCGAAGAGACCAAGCGGTTTGTCGAGTTGTCGCACGATCTGGGGGGGACGGGGGTCAAAGTGCGGCCCAATGGCTTCGTCAAAGACGAGCCGCGTGAGAAAACGATCGAGCGGATGGGCAAAGCGCTGCGGGTCTGCGGCGAGTTTGCCGAGGGGTATGGGCAGGAGATTCGGGTCGAAGTGCATGGCCCGGGGACCCAGGAACTGCCGGTGATGAAGGCGATTCTCGAAACGGCCGACCATCCCCAGGTGGTCTGCTGCTGGAATTCGAACCCGGGGGAGGTGGTGAATGGTTCGATTGCCCCGGCCCTGGCCGAGGTCGCGCACAAGCTGGGGCAGACGATGCACATCCACGACCTGTACGACAAACAGTATCCGTATCTGGAACTCTTCGGCCTGCTGAAAAAGCAGCAGTACGACGGCTGGATGCTCTCGGAGAGTCCCCCCACCGCCGACCCGGTGCGGGTGATGAAGTACTACCGCATGCTGTTTGACGAATTGGTGGCCCGCGCCTAGGGAGCGGGGGGATTCCCGGTGGGTGCCCGGCGGGTGCCCGGCGGGTGCCCGGCGGCCCTCGTCAGATCGCGTCTCCCAGGGCGAGGGCGATGCCGAGTCCATTGAACAGGGCATGCGCCGCGACGACCCCCAGATAACTGCGGCGCTGGTGGTAGAGCAGGCCCAGGCAGAAGGCCAGGGGGAACAGGGGAATGCCATCGGGTTGGCCCCGCCGCATGTGGACCGCGCTGAACAGCAGGGCGGTGACGGGAATGGTCAGCCAGGCGGGGGCGTGGGCGCTCCAGGTTCCCTGCAGAAAGACCCGGTAGAGCAGCTCTTCGAACAGGGGGGCCAGCACCACCGCCGCCAGCACCACCCAGAAGCCGGTTTCGAGCGAGGGGGTGTCGCGCAGCAGGGCCAGCAGGGGATGGGCGGCATCGCGCGCGTACCAACCCTCGTGCCTCAGCCAGAGGTTCAGTCCCGCCACGGGGGGAAACGCCACGAGGGCGGTGGCCAGGCCGAGTTGCACCTCGACCCACCACGGCTGCGGGTCGACTCCCAGGTCGGACCGCGGCCACCGCCCCGCCAGCCGGGGGAGCAGCAGCAACAGCCCCAGCACCCCCAGCCGGGCGAGGCAACTGGCCTGCACGCCGCGCAGCGGATCGGCCTGACCCCCCGTCAACGCGAACTGCAGCAGCAACACCAGCGCGATCCCCAGCGGCAGCGCCACGCAGGGAATCCAGGTGGGCCACGAGACCGGGGGGACGGGGCGCGGAGGAATGACCGGCTCCTCACGCAGCAGTCGGTTCACCAGCCCGTACCACAGGGTGGCGCTGGAGGTCAGCACCAGAATCAGCAGAATTCGAGTGAGGTCAGAGTTGATCATCGGCGTTCGATCGGGGAGCATACCCCAGCCGGTGCCTCACAGGCTCTCGGCCCTCTGGGCAACCTGCCCGTCACCTTCAGTGTAGCGACGTTTTCCCCACCCCCCCAATGCACACGTTTTCTGTCCGCACTCCCCGGCGTATCGCGTTCGTGGAGATCACCGAGCAGGTGCAGTCGGACGTGCAGGGGGCGGGAGTAGCCGCGGTGGTGGCGGTGTTGGTTGTGGCGAACACCACAGAGGGCGTGACGATCAACGAGAACGCCGATCCCGATGTGGTGCACGACCTGCTGCTGACTCTCGACCGGCAGTTTCCGAAAGATGCGGCGGGCTACCGGCATGCCGAGGGAAACAGCGATTCGCACATCAAGGCGTCGCTGATGGGGTCGAGCTGCCAGGTGATTGTGGCGGGGGGGCGGCTGGTGCTGGGGACGTGGCAGGGGATTTACCTGTGTGAGTTCGATGGTCCGCGGACCCGGCAGGTGCATGTGCAACTGCTGCCCGCGGCCGGGAAATAAGGCCCAGACCGCCGGTGGGCAGACGGTCGGGCGTTGGGGAGCGAAGCCGTTGGCAGACATTCTCGAGAAGATCATGTCCCGGAAGCGGGACGAGATTGCGGCGGCCAAATCGGCCCGGCCCGAAGCCGAGCTGCGCGCCCGGCTGCCCGACGCCCCGGAGCCGCGTGATTTTGTGGGCGCCCTGCGCCGGCCCGGCCGGATGCGGGTGATTGCCGAGGTGAAGAAGGCGTCTCCCTCGGCGGGGGTCATTCGGGCCGATTTCGACGCGGTGAAGATTGCCCAGGCCTACGAACGGGCCGGGGCCGACTGCCTGAGCGTGCTGACCGACGAGCACTTCTTCCAGGGGCATCTCGATTACCTGGTGGCGGTGCGTGCGGCGGTGGGGCTGCCGGTGCTGCGGAAAGACTTTCTGCTCGACAAGTACCAGGTGCTGGAGGCGCGGGCGGCGGGGGCCGACTGCGTGCTGCTGATTGCCGAGTGCCTCGACGACTGCCGGCTGCGCGAGCTGTACTTCGCCGCCCGGGAACTGGGAATGGACGTGCTGATCGAGCTGTACGATCCCGGGAATCTCGACCGGGTGCTGAAGCTCGAGCCCGACCTGGTGGGGGTCAACAACCGCGATCTGCGGACGTTTGTGACCGATCTGGAGCATTCGGTGACGCTGTCGCGGCGGGTGCCGGGCGAGTGTGTGTTCGTGAGTGAAAGCGGCATCCGGACCCGGGCCGATGTCGACCGTCTGTTGGGGGCGGGGATCCGGGCGATTCTGGTGGGGGAATCGCTGATGCGGTCGCCGGATGTCGGCGACGCGTTGCGGCAACTGGTGGGAGAGGAAGCAACATGAGTGGTGTGGAACAGGTGCTGGTGATTCCGACGGAACTCTTCCACGAGGTGGGACACTTCCAGGGGGTGTGCGGCGAGGTGGGTCCGTATCTCGAACGGCTGTTCGACCCGGCGCAGATCAGCTACCGCCCGCGGGACGAGATGGAACTGGATCCGCGATTCAAGCAGTTGATTCCCTACTGCCTGTTTCGCCACGGAGACCATTTGTTCTAGTTCACGCGCGGCTCGGTGCTGGGGGTGGGGCGGCTGGGGGGTAAGAATTCGGTCGGGGTGGGGGGACACATTTGCAGTGACGACCAGGCGGGGAAGCAATCGGTCTATCGGGAGGCGCTCGAGCGGGAATTGGCCGAGGAAGTGCGGATTGAAACCCTCTTTCGTGAGCGGCTGGTGGGGCTGTTGAACGACGATTTGACTGAGGTGGGGCGGGTGCATCTGGGGATTGTGCACCTGTTTGAGGTCGAAGAGCCCAAAGTTTGGGCCCGCGAAGAGTCGATGTTGGATGCAGGGTTTGTCCCGATCGAAGCGCTTTTGCGGGAGCTCGACGGCTTCGAGACCTGGTCGCAGTTGGTACTGAGGCATTTATTTGCCTAGGTTCCCTACCGCCGGGGGTGGCCGTCGGCCGTGATTTGGGGGAGTGGAATCTCTTCCGCCACGGTGGGTTGCCGCAGGAGCCAAGACCAACAGCAGTGCGGACTGGAGTACGCCGGGAGGGCGGCTCTGGTCAACGAAGGCGGAGCCTTCGGCACGAAGCCCATTTCAAAGGAGTGATGCGATGGCTGGGGAGCTGACTCGACGGAGCATGTTGGCGGCGGGCCTGGGAGCGGCCGGCGCTTTGACCACCACCCAGGTTCGTGCGGCGGCCGACGCGGCCGAGGGGCGGTTGGATCTGGACGGGCTGTCGAAGGCCCTGAAGGCGGCTGGCATCAAGGCCAAGGCGCGCGAGAAGGCGTTTGACTTCAGCTATGTCGAGAAGGATGCCGTCGGGGAGGAGTGGACCCTCTCGATGTCGGCGGTGCTCTCGAATGACGAAGAGACCGTCTGGCTGATGGCCTGGCTGGATGAGCTGCCCCAGTCTTCGGCCGATGTCCCCCGGACGGCGCTGCTGCGGCTGCTGGCCGACAACGACATGATCGGCAACGGCATTTTCTTCGCCTATGTGAAGAGCAACCGGCGGTTCATCCTGCAGCGCGTGTTGAAGAACGCAGCGTTGACCGCCACCTCGCTGAAGAGCGATCTCGACGAGCTGGGCTTCGCGGTGATGAACACCTACGCCCACTGGGCGGTGAAGAACTGGAAGTCGCTCTCGGGAACGACCGAGACCGCCGCGGCGGCCGCCGCGAAGGAAACCGAGGCCGACGAGGCGGTGAAGCCTTCGGCCGGCGGGGTGAGCCGGACGGCGACCCGCGACGCGGGAACCACCGGCAAGTCGCGCAAGTAGTCCCGGCGCCGATCCATCCGTTCCCTGGAATTGTGGCCCGGGTGAGGGGCCGTTCTTCGGGCCGCCGGTCCACCCGACCGGCGGCCCGGGGGCTCCGCAGGCCGGGAAGCCGGATGAGACGCGCGGGTCGGGTTGTGTCGGTCGCACGGCACAGTCCGGCGTCTGGGCTCGCGGGCACGCCGCGGGCCGCAGTCAGCCGAAGAACCACCATGTGAAGTCAGTAACACCCCGCATCGCCTGGAGTCTTTCTCCGGAGGCGATGCGGGGTGTCTGCCATTGCCAGTGCGGTCAGCCGGGGGGGCGGGAAACCGCGGGAGTGGGCTGGCAGAAGTGGGGGCGGTGCTGACGACGGAAGAAGAGCGGCGGCGCGTTGTGGAGCGGGTGAGGAGCGGGGGAGCGAAGCCGCCGGGTGCGGTCTCCGAGAACGCACTTGTGATCGTTGATGCGTTGACGGGGGCTCGCTTGTGACCCCATCTGCCCCCTCCTATACTGGCGTTTCGTTTGTTCTAGGCCCTGCGGGAGTTCGGAGCGTCGTGCATGCGGTTCAACCTGATTGATCGGATCACAGATCTGCAACCGGGGAAATCGATTGTCGCCATCAAGAATCTGACGCTCGCGGAGGAGTACTTGGCGGATCATTTCCCGGGTTTTCCCGTGATGCCCGGGGTGTTGATGGTCGAGGCCCTGGCGCAGGCGGGGGGCTGGCTGATCCGGCACACCGAGGATTTCCGCCACAGCACCGTGTTGCTCAAGAGTGCCCGGGCATTGAAGTTCGTGAACTTCGTGACACCGGGTAAAATGCTGCAGGTGTCGCTGGAGATTCAGGGTTGGCAGGGGGATGAGTGCAGTTTCAAGGCGAGTGGCACGGTCGATGGCCAGACGGCTGTGGCGGGGCGACTGGTTTTGGAGCGGTTCAACCTTCGTGACCGCAATCCCGCGGCGGCGGCAGCCGACGAAGTCCAGAACAGGCATTGGCGGGAACTGTTTCCGCAGTTGTGGACGGCCCCTGCCACGGCGGGGGCCTGAGAGGGGCGAGTCCCGGCTCACGGGGGAGCGCGGCCCCGGCTGGGGGCAGGCTCTGCGGGAACGTTTCCCGGGGACTTCACCCCCCTCTGGTTCTGGGTCAATCGGACCCCCTCCTCAAACTCAACTCGTCCTCCATCAGATCAGTCAGTTTCCACCGGTTTGGATCTCGCGGGACGCGCCCCAGACCTCGATTCCAGCAACTTCAGACACCGAGATCTTCCAGACATGAAACTTGCAGGCAAGACCGCTCTGGTCACCGGCGGCAGCCGTGGGATTGGCCGTTCCGTGGTCGAAACCCTGGCCGGGGCGGGGGCGGCGGTCACCTTTGTCTACCAGTCGAATTCCCAGGCGGCCGACCAGTTGGTGGCCGAGTTGAAGGGGAAGGGGCTGGATGTGTCGGCCGCGCAGGCGGATGTGCGCTCGCAGGCCCAGGCGGACAAGGTTGTCGAGGATTTTCTCGAGCAGCGTGGGAAGATCGACATCCTGGTGAACAACGCCGGGATCATCCGTGACACCCTGCTGATCCAGATGACGGAAGAGCAGTGGAAGGACGTGATCGAGACGAATCTCAACAGCGTCTACAACTTCTGCCACGCGGTCTACCGGCCCATGATGTCGGCCCGCAAGGGGCGGATCATCAACATGTCGAGCGTCGCGGCCCACTTTGGCAACAAGGGGCAGGCGAACTACGCGGCCAGCAAGGGGGGAATCGAAGGGTTCACCCGCTGTCTGGCGACCGAACTGGCGAGCCGCGGGGTGACCGTCAACGCGATCGCCCCCGGATTCATCGAGACCGACATGACGCAGGCGGTGCGGAATGCGGCCGAGGCCGAAATCAAGAAGAAGATTCCTCTCAAGCGGTTGGGCAAGCCGGAAGACATCGCCGAGGCGGTGTTGTTCCTCGCCAGTGACTCTGCCTCATACATCACGGGGCAGATTCTCACGGTCGATGGCGGCCTGACGCTCGGTGGTTTCTGAGTGGGGGAGGGGTTTCTGCGGAGCGTCGCGACGGCTGGTGGCGAAGTGGTTTGGGGCCATTTTGCAGCGTGTTGTCAGATGTCGCGGCGGCCTGTTGGGGACTTTTTCCCGGTGTGAAGTTTTTGTGAGTGGTTGTGGGTCCCGGTCTTCCTTTCCGTCGCAGCGGAGGGCTGGAGTGTCTCAGATGCGGCGGACGCCGGTGAGTTGGCTGCCGGGACCCGCGGGGCGGGTTCGGGTTGGCGGCTGACCGTCAGAGAGGAGTTCCATGCCAACGTCAGATGAAGTCTTCAACAAGGTTCGCGAAACTCTGGTCGATGCCCTGGGGGTCGACGACGACGAGGTGACGCCCGAGGCCACCCTGGTGGGTGATCTGGGGGCCGAGTCGATCGACTTTCTGGACATCATTTTCCGGCTGGAGAAGAACTTCAACATCAAGATTCCCCGGGGAGAATTGTTCCCCGAGAACCTCGCGACCGACGAGTCGCTGGTGAAGGACGGTCTGGTGACCGCGGAGGGGATCGAGAAACTGCGGGCCAGCATGCCTCACGCTGACGTGAGCAAGTTCGCCGCAAATCCCAAGGTCGAAAACATCCAGGAGCTCTTCACCGTTGGAATGATCGTGAAGTTCCTCGAGAAGAAGCTCTCGGCCTGAGTTTTCCCGGGGAGGGGGACCGCGAGTGGTCCCTCTCCCCGCAAGTTTTTTCCGGGTGGCAGGGTGCCATGCGTTGGATCTGGATCGACCGGTTTGTCGAGTTCGCGAGTGGCTCGCATGCGACCGCCATCAAGTGCGTGACCATGGCCGAGGAACACCTGGCGGATCACTTCCCCGGATTCCCGGTCATGCCCCACTCGCTGATCATCGAGGGGCTGGCGCAGACGGGAGGCATCCTGGTCGGGGAGGCGCTGAAGTTCTCGACCGTGGTGGTGCTGGCGAAGATTCCCAAGGTCAGCTTCCAGGGTTACGCCCATCCTGGAGATACGTTGACTTACGCGGTCCGGATGCTCGATCTGCAGCCCGATGGCGGGATTGTGGAGGGGACGGCCCGGGTGGGGGATCAACTGGTGGCCGAGATCGAGATCGTATTCGCGAGTCTGCCGCGGTCGCTGGTTCCCAACGCCCGGCAGGATTTTGTGATTCCGTCCGAGATGCTGAGGATTCTGAACGTGGGCTCGGCCCCGGCGGGGCAGGCGGGCGAAGCGCCGGCGGTCTGAGGGTCATTGAACGGAGAGGCGAAGCATGAGAAGACGTGTCGTCGTCACGGGGATCGGGGTGATCACCCCGGTGGGACATGATGTGGA
>JBKDUK010000004.1:0-9092 GCA_046339535.1 Planctomycetaceae bacterium
TCCGTGATTGTCCGTGTTTTTTCCGTGATTACGGGGCCCGATAAAAGGCTCCCCGCCCCTTTCCGACCAGCTCTAACCTGCCATCCTCACACAGTTTACGCAAAATATATGTGGCCTGGTCGTCGGTGATCCGACACAACTCGACTACGTCTTTTCGCGTGATTCTTCCGTGGGTGCGTAGAAACTTGAACACCATTGTTTCCTGTTGGATCTTGTCAAACCCGGCCTGACGCACATAGTCGGCCGACTGGCCGGCCGACCGGTAGACACGCGCACTCAGGGTATAGTTACGACTTCGGTTGACACCATGGGCATCCACCAGTCCCCACTCGACCAGGCGTTCCAAAACCCGGCGGGCGGCCGCTTCGTCTTTGTGGATCGCCGCCGCGAGGCGATTCGTTTCCACCCGTCGCTCTTGGCGCATCAGCGACAGGGCAATGAGCGCATCCAGACTGAGCGCCTCTCCGCGACGTCGCTCTTCTTCAATCAGGTACTGCACCAGGCCCAGGTCGGCGTCGCCACCAGGCAGAACCACGACAACCGAGGTCGATGAGCTGCGGCGATAGTCTGGCGGCGAACGTCCGTATTGCAGCAGCCCGCGATAGATGAGGTCGATTCCCCGGCCAGTTCGCTCAGCGAGTCCAATCCGTTTGATGGCGTCGGCCAGAGCACGGTTACGAGGTCGTGGCTCGACAACCAGCAGGTTCTCGAGGGTCACCCCCTCCACAAATCCGCCCGGGTTGCTGATGACCAGAGACTCTGTCTCCCACCGGACATGGACCGCTCCGAGGCGGGTGTAGTCGCGGTGCACCAACGCGTTGACCACAGCCTCTCGAAAGGCCCGCTCGTCATAGTTGGGGACCGGAACACGAAACAGACCAACCTGCAGTTCGCGCTCGACACGCCGTGCCTTGTACTGCTGTTCCAGCCAATCGAAGGTTTTCAGCAGCGGACTTCTACTAAATTCATTGTATACCACTGCCGTCTCGGCCAGGACCTGAACCGCCACTTCATGAGCGGAAAGATGCCTTTTCAAGGCCGCTTCACGCCCCAACAGCAGCAGGCCCGTGACCGTGGGCACAACGTGCCCCTGATCGCGGTGGACGAGCTGAAGGGCGAAGTCGAGTTCCTCGTCTTCCAAGGGTGTCAATTTCCGGTCACCGCCAAATCGCTCAATGCATTCGCGCAACCGGACTCGCTCGGCAGGATCCAGATCGGCGACTGAAGCCCCCAAGACCGGCATCGCCGAGTAATCCAGCATTCCAAAGTCCGCTTGGCGCTGGATCACGTCATGCGAAAACATCGGCGTGCATTCGGGGGTGCCGTCGTATTTGATCCGGCGGCGCAGCAGCGTGCCGTCGGAGGTCGCCACAGGGGATGTCATTCGTGGAACACGGAGATGGCCAACTCGCACTCCGTCGATATCCAGCACAGATGCCGTCACCGCAAGTGACGGCACTGTGCGACTCGCGATCAGCCCGGTCACTGTCTCAAAGTCCTGGTGCAGCTGGTGCAATCCGGTCACGCGGCCATCGTCCTCGACGCCGAGAAACAGGTCGCCCCCCTGGGCATTCGCCAGACAGATGACGGCAGCAATCAACTCCCCATCGGCCAACTTCTTGAGGTCGCTTTTAAACTCGACCGTCAGACTTTCGCGGTCTGGCAAAGCAAGGCTCACTTCACCAACCCTCTCTCCCGCAACTGTTTCCCAATCGACGACCACTCATACTTCCCGGCGAGCAACTCGTCCCAGTAGGTCTTGGCCTCTTTCCAGGGGACCAGTTCCCACAAGGGGGCGATGTTGAGGACAACACCATCGTTCAGGTCAGGCTCGAGATGCCGGTTCGCCGCCCGACGCAGCTTATCCTCAAAGTCGCGGAGTTCCGAGAGAAAGTCTTCCTGGCGTTCGACCTCCTTGGCGAGCCGTTTGGCTTCTTTACCGCTTTGCCCCGTCGCGGCCTTTTGGGACCGCAGCGATTCGAGGCGGCTGGTTTCCAGGCGAATCTTCGGCTCGACGTAGTTCACCAACGCCTTGAACAAAAGGTCTTTGTCGAGCCTATGGTAGTAGAGCCAGATGGCGTAGTTCCTCTTGGCGGATTGCAGCAGCCAGTAAATGGGAGCCTTGCGGCGGCTCTTGGTGTAACGAGAGATGTGATCGTCCCAAAAGCCGCCTTTGCCGGGCTTTCGGAAGTAGTCCCGCAGTTCATTTACGGAAAGAAGTTCACAAGCTCGTTGCTCGATAGATTCTGCTTTCTCGTTGCAAATTATTTCAAGAACATTCTGAACTCGTCGAACAATGTCATCACTGCTCTCAGGATCGTCAACAAGCACACCGTTCCGGTCAATCCTGAGCGGGTAATCATTAGGTGGAACTTCGTCCGAATTGACTAGCATTCCCGGTGGTGCAGAGGGAAGCGGGTCGAATAGGCCACCTACTTTCTCATCGTCTGGTATATTGGCAACACGAATGTCCCATCTTCCGAAAATATGACCTACAAGGATCGAGAACACATTTGCCGGAGTAGAATGGTCCTGTCGTAACAAGACGCAGATGGCGCTTCGAAATGTCTCCCTCCACCGATTAATGATTTCCTCTAAATCCTAAGTTCCGAACCCATATACCTTGCGTGCTATTTCATCGATCTGATCATAAATCGCTACCAACTCGTCTAGTGATCGCTGGGATTGTGACACCACATCTGCTTCAAGATCAGTTGGTAACCTAGCTGCAAAGAATGGGGACAGTTCATCAGAAATGAATACTCGACGTAATATCTGGTACGCACTTTCTGCAAGTGAGGCAAGTTGACGTGAACACTCTGCATCAATTTCTGGCAAGGGTGTTGGCATGATCGTACCAGCTTGATAGAGAGATTGGCTTTCAAGCTGCCCCAGTCGAGCCGAAATGAACTCATTCACAACAGAAGAATTGAGTAAACCTAATAGCGTTGATAAGTCGTATCCGGAAGTAAACACGCCCATGCCAGCCACGCCTGTTATGCAATCCGGAGGCAGTGCAGCCGGTGAAAAGCGGTGTGTGCGGTATGAAAAGGTCAAGCCCGGAGCAAAGTGAAACTTCTTCTGCACTGGTGAGTACATGTTTAGACGAACCGAAGGATGTTCTTTGATCGCTGCGCCGTCGTTTTTCCAGTTCACCACGAGGTGCAAGTCCGAGTAAAACGGACTGTTGTCGCCTCCTTTTGCGTGAAATCGCCAGACTGAAGGGATGTCTTGTGTCGAAACCTCTGAGGCGAGACGAATGAATCGAAAATCATCGCCCGTCTGCAATCCGACTTTGACAAACGCATTTGCTAGCGCAAGTGAAGGCAGATTCTTGAGACACCAGAAGAAACGTGCGCTCAACCAGTAAGCAAATGGATTTCCCTCAAGGAGGTGGAAAAAGGCGGAGTCGATTCGGTAAAAGCGTGAGTCGTGAAGCGAGATCGCATCGGCTGAGAGATTTCGAGAAGGGCGAATAAAGGTGGAAACCGAGTTTTCGATATTACCAAGTGTGAACATGCAGGTTTCGACCATTGCCGTATCAAGCACCCCACTACCAAGTTCTACCCATGTAATGACTCCAGTAGGCAGCACAACATTCTGTCGCCAATTTGCCGTGGTAGGCGCAAAAAATGCAGTGCGAGATGTAATGGCTCCTAAGCGACCACCTTCAACGAGTAAGAAACAGCCTCTTTCTACCATCGCAGCGAGTATCTCGTTGCTCTTAGCTGAATACTGATCGTTTGCCAATTCTCTTGTACATACCGTAAACTCACCAAACGGCGGATTCATTAGCACCACGTCGTACCGCTTCTGGCAGAGGTCCACGAAGGCGAATCCACGCTCGGCATCCTCAGTGAATAGTCTGCGTTGCAGCCGATGACCGTTCTGAGCCTTCTCCGCATAGGAACGTAGAGCCTCGATCACCTGTTCTTCAGCACCCACAAAGAACTGGGCATCGGTGATGTCTTTCACCGAAAACACCTTGGCTACTGGCTCAGTCGGCTTGTCGAAGAATGTCCGTTGAACCTTAATACCGCCGATGGCATATTGCCGCTTGGCTTCACGAATGGCGTCCCGAATCTCCTCCTCAATCTTGAGAAGCGAACCGGCTTCCCCCGCCAGCTTCATCTTGTCGAAGACGACCTCTACGACTTGGCCGAGGACTTTCGGCTCAAGCTGGCCGACGAATTCCTTCAGCATCTGCGCTTCGCCCGGCATCGGCTCGGCACAGACGAAGTTGGACCGGGTGATCTGGGGGCGATCCTTCTTGAGTCCCATCTCCTGATAGGCCCGCTGGCACCGCAGCCACAGGGCAAGGGCGGCAATCTGGCTGGCCCGCAGGTCGATGTCGATGCCGTGCAGGTTGTGGGCAAGAATCAGCCGGGGGACGTCGCGTTGGAGTGCCTCGAGCGTCGGATAGTCTTTCTTCAGTGCCGGGCCCAGGTCTCGGTCGGTATACGCTTCTTCGTAGATCGTCAGCAGCAAATCGAAACAGTACAGCAGAAAGTGTCCGCTGCCGCAGGCCGGGTCGAGAATCTTGAGTTCTCGTGGGTCTTTCTTCGGGCGGTGCGGAATGTGGACCGGGAGCTTGAGCAGTTCTTCCTGTGAAAGATCGTCGGGAGGCTCGGTAGCGTCGGGATGGGGTTGTTGCCCCTCGTTTAGGAAAATCTCGGTGGGGCGGCGGACCAGGTAGAGGCACTGTTCCTTCAGTTTCGGATCGCCCTTGCGCATCTCGTACCAGATGCGCCCCAGGGTGTTGTCGGTGAGGAATTCGACGACGTAGCGGGGAGTAAAGAACTGGTTGCGGAACGCCAGTTCGTACGAGTTGCGCGGTGCCTGACTTTCCTTGCGGGCCTGATCGCGCAGTTCCTTCGGGGTGAAATACTGGTAGACCCAGCCGATGGTTTCGTCTTGCGACCAAATCTGCGGCCATTGCTCGCGCAGATCGGTCTCGTCGGTTTTAATCCCCCCGCCATTCAGCAGATCGAGCACCTCGTCGAGCGTCGTCTGACGGGGGTACAGCCGGTTGGCCGGATCGTTCGGGTGGAACAGCACGCCGATCTCGTTGGAGAGCGCCCCCCCGAGCCAGTCCAGGAAATGCCGATAGGCGACATCCTGCTGGCCGGTGTTGAACAGCCGTTCGTCTTCGGGGTGTTCCGCCAGATAAAACTTCACCCCGTTGGAGTTGAACCCCCGGCTGACCGCTTCCCGAAACTTCTGCCCGCCGACATAGACTTCCCGGGCCTCCATCATCTTGTAGGCGCAGAGCCGGTTCAGATGCGTGAAGGCGATTTCCCGAATCAACTGATCCAAGGCATCCTTGGGCTTGAACCCACGAGCCTGGATATGGGCGTAGTGATCGAGAATGTCCTGGCGTGCCGCGGGTTCATCGCCGGTCAGGTGGGTCATCCTGGCCTGGGGATCGGCCGTGACCTGATCCTTTCTGGCAAAGATGGCGTACTTCCCTTCAAGGGCATCACGCGTGTCGTCTTCGAGCAGCTTGCGACACTGCGTGACGACATTCCGGAGCTTGTTGCGAATTTCCTGGTCCATGTCAGCCAACTTCCTGCGGTTGTGTCAATGAGGCTGCTGTCTTCAATTCGTTAATTCGAGCAACTACCAGGTCATCAAGGGCAAGACAAACAGCTCGGATTGATTCGACTGAAAGTTTTGTCCAAGGAAAACTGATCTCTTGTATGGCACCCGCGGGGTCATCCTGAGACCGATCTGCTCGATGGACAATGTCATTGCGACGCTTCACGGTCGCTTCAACCCTTTTTTGAATTGAGATCTCCTTCTCTTCACCTTCTTTGTGGGTCTTTTTTTGCTCTTCTCCGAGCTTTTTGGCAATCAATTCCCATGGCTTCTCTAAAGACAGCAAGACACCGCAGACGTGGATTCCTCGTTTGCCGCTGAGGTAGGAGAAATTGAGGCTGCTAATCATCTTGTTGGCGATGAATAGCGGATCCGGGTCGGTCAGAATACGAACGGCATCTCCCAGATCGAAGGTGAGGTTCTTGAATTGGGTCGTGATTTCGCCATCTTGTTTCGGTACGAAGTCTTTGCCACGCAACCGAATCACTTCTGGCAGGTTGTGTCGCAAGAGAATCGGAAGGTACGTCTCCAAGGCGGTGCTGGCTGTGACAACCGATTGCCGCAAGAGGTTGCACAGGGCACTGCGTTTGATAGAAGCCGGTGGAACCTCGGCTCTTTCGCGAATCAATCCGAGGAAGACTTCATTGTAAATCACCATCAGCCCTTCGTCGGTGTCGGCCTGCACCAAATCGCGCAAGGTTCGCAGCATACCCTCTTCAGTGTTGGGCGCATCGTGTTCCAGTAGCCGGTACACCTTGAGCAGCAGGTCCGCAGGCCGAATGTTGTCTTCAAAAATCTGGCGGGGGCTGAGCATGATTCACTCCAAGATGATAATCGCGCCTTCGTCAATGTACTTCTCAAGCGTATCTCGTATCCGTGTGAGTGCATTGTTGAGGTCGTCCTGGGTCTGAATCGGCCGGTTGAAGAATTCCGACACCCGCACCTTGCGCACGCGGGCCGTCGTATCGCGATCAATCGACAGTTCCTGCAACTTGACGAGTACCGACGACTTCAACCCATCAACAGCTGCAATGTCGGATTCCATCTCGGTTAACGTTGATCGGCCGAGCGAGATGCCACGTTCCACCGCTTCACGATCCTCGTTCGACCCCAGCCGTCCCTGCAGCGGAGACAGCAACGAGGTCGCCATGCCGGGATTGCTCGACTCCAAAGGCTGCCATTCGGCACGGTTCTTGATCTCCTCCATCGCACTCTCGTAAGCCCGTCGCCGCCGCTCGAACAGTTGCGAGAAGACCCCACGATAAGCAATCTGAATCGCCTGGGTGTCAGCGACCACGTCATCCCAGCGATCAAGCAGATCCTCCGCCGCCAGCAGGGACTTGAGCTGTGTGACAGTCACTTCGAGGTCGGGGTCGGGGGCGTGGGGGGCCAGCCGTTGCCATAATTGGTCGGTCGCCTGACGGGCTTGGCGCAATGTGTCCAGCCGTTCTGTGTCGAGTGTTTCTCGCAACTTACGCACTTTGTCGCGCGTCGTGCCGAAATCGGCTCCGCTCTCGACCAAAATGCGCACACAATCATCCGACGCCGAATTCTGGATGCCCGCCAAAGTTTGTTGAAAGTCGGCCAGCAGCGGGAGGATTGGCAGGCGATGCGCCTCGGCGGTCGCCTTCAGCGGATGCAGGCGTTCGAGCTCTTCCGCAGCCAGCTTCTTGAACGCAGTCGCGATGGCCCCTTCTTCGACATCGACTTCATCCCCCGTCAGTTCTTCGAGCTGCTGCACCGCCGACGTCAGTGTCTTGAGACCGACCGACTGCCGGGGTGAAAACAGCGAAGCCCGAAAGGCGGGATTGCTGGTGAACGGCTGACGCGAGGCGGGATCCTGGTAGTTGTGGTAGCGGTTGCCCTGGTTGGTCACCTCGATCTCGCCCGCCCGAAACAGGCTCGCGAGAATCAGCCGCAGCATGTCGCGCTCCCACCCATACGGCGTTCCGCTGAAACGCTTTTCGAGCGCCTTGCCCATGCGGGAGTCTTTGTTGCCGTAGCTGTGTTCACTTTTGAGGTAGTCCAACACTTCGCTCGCCACCGGCGCCTTGATGTTGATGACGTACTTCGCCCCCTCCTTCACCACCAGCCCCAGCCCTTGGTCTCCCTCGTAAAAGACCTTCGACAAGACCTTGAGGTCAGCCGCCTTGAGCACCTGGTCGGGTTCGTCTCCCTTGAGGGGGCGTGAACCGAGTTCCAGCTTGGGGTACAGGTCGGGCATCGCGTGGCCGAACTGCTTCTTCAGGATCTCACCCAGCCCCTTCCCCAGGCTGGAGGCATCTTTCTGCACCCCGCGAAACAGACCGGTTCCCCGTTCCATCGCCTCGGTCAATTTGTCGCGCAACCGGTTCTCGAAACTGTTCCGCAGGTTTTTTTCGTCCTGGAGGCAACTCGACTCGTCGGCACTGATCTTCTGCTGTGCGCTGAGCTGGTTGTACTTGTCGACCATCTTCCGCGACGCATGCACCTGGTGGACCAGCTCATCGATTTCGGGGGTGAGGCAAAACAGCCAATAGAGGTCGTTCTCGTGTGTCTTCTGCTGGCTCTCGGTCCGCACCTCGTCAATCCGCCGGGTCAAATCGTCGGCGTCTTCCGAGACGCACAGGGTCAACGGCAGATCTCCCTCGTCTCCCAGGCCGGCACCGTCAACGTTGATGCCAATCCGAAACGAGCGAATGTGATAGCGGTAGGTCTTGAACTCGGGTTCGTCGAAGATCTGTTGCAGCGCGGCCCGGATGATCTCCTTCTCTTCCCGCGGCTTGGGATCGAGATGCCCGCTGCGCTCGTTGGTCCAGTTCTTCTCCTGGGCCGTCTGCAGCTTCCACCCTTCCTCGGTGTTGCGGATGAATTTTGCCGCGTCCAGCCGTTTGACCGCCTGCTGCACTTCCGCCAGGGGGGCCGGCTTCCCCACGGCATCCACCAGCAGGGCCGCCAGATTCGACTCGGTGCGGGGCAGGTCACGAATGAATTCGAGCAGGCAGATCACCTTCGCCACGCGCAGGGCCCAGCCTCGATCTTCGGCATCCTGCTGAAACCGCTCGGAAATCTGGTGGAGATCGGTCCGCTTCTCGTTGGAGAGGTTCCCCTCGACCAGTTCGAACACCTTGTCGAGCGAGACCAGGGCCCCCACCGGTTGGCGGGCGAACGCCGTGCGGTCGGACACCAGCATCTCATACGCCTGCTTGATGATCGTTCGGTTGCTGCCGCCGTAATGGCGGGGTGCCCCCGGCTGCAGCCGAATGCCCGACATGATGCCGATGCACAGGTCGATGTAGTGCGGCGGGTACGGATAGAAGTGAACGAAGGCGTCTTCCTGGATATCGGTGCGGCGGGTGGTTCGTTCGAGCCGCAGCGAGTCATTGAGCCGCCCTTCGTTCTTCTTGAACAGCTCGCGCAACGGAGCCTCGGCCGCGGGTTTCTTCGCCAGCACCCGGCGGGTGGCCACCTCGCGGATGTCGGACGGGGCGAGATCGACCCGGTTGCGGAAACGA
>JBKDUK010000005.1:0-22263 GCA_046339535.1 Planctomycetaceae bacterium
GTGAGCAGCAGATCGGGGCCCACCAGAAACCCCGTACCGAACGGCCAGCGACCGTCAGCCCCTCCCAGCAAGATCCCCACTGACGGCATCATTTCGCGCAATCGGCAGTCTTCGTAGGCGTTTTGAATCGCCGAAATCCAATACTGATTGTTGGCTCGCTGAACCAGTGAGTTCGCACTGGCGAAGTCCACCTCGTCGTTCGCGATGAGGTACATGGGACGGGTCCCGTCGCCGAGTACAACAATCTCGAGCCCGGACACCGCCCTCGAATTCTGCCGCAGCGCCTGCTCGTTCTGTTGCTGCAGCAACTCCAGGCCCTGCTGGACATCACCGCGAATCGCGGCGATCGAGGCCTGCTTGTCTTTGCCCGGAAAATACCGGCGGGCAAAATCATTCAGATTCGCTTCGACCCGTCCCACCGTGTCGGCAATACCCGCCGCCGACAAGACGACCGTGGGGCCCTTTCCGTCCGGTGTGGCCTCCAATCCGGCGGAGGGACCCGTCTGGCTCTGGTCGAGCCTCAACAGTCGGGAGTATTTCTCAACCAGCGTGTGAGGGGGATTGACTGTCTCAGCCATCGTGGTCTCCCAGCGAAATTGGCGATTGCCAGCGTTTGGCAGACCGGCTGCCAGCACGTCCAGCGGGACTTCAATGAGACTGCGGGGAGCGGGATGACTTTCCGCGTCGGGCATTGTTCCGGCCCGCACGTTCGATCGACTCCTCAGAGCCGACCTGTACCGACTCACTGGCGACCGCTCCCGGACCGCCCTGATCGGACGAGACTTCCTCGCAACGACTGACAGGTTGGGCGATCGGACTCCTGGTCGAATCGACTCCGGCCACCCGCCATGCGGCCAGCACCTCACGCAGCGTCGATCCTTGATCCCGGAGGGTTGGCAGATTGGGAGCATCGAGCACAGCCCCCAGCACGTGGGCGAGGTTGGCGACCTGATCGGGAGAGGTGGTGGCCTGCCCCCAGAAATGCAGCCCGATCGCACGATGCTCCCCCAGCAACGTCAGCACCGGAGATCCCGAGTTTCCCCCGAGCGTCGAGGCATCGTGAATATAACCACACTCGGGATGAAACCGGCCTGCATCCTTCTGTTGTTCATTTCGATCCAGGACGAAATACGGCATGCCATATCCCGGTGAGGCGTGCTTGCACTGCCATTGATTCCCAAACACCTCGTCGAACGAGACGGAGTTTCCATCGCGTTCCGCATCGTATTTCGCGCGATACTCGTCGTTGTTACAAGGGTGCCCGACGACGAGGATGGTGGGCTTGGTCATCAGGGGGGTGGTCCAATCGGTCGGCACGACCGGCAACTCGGCTCCCTTCAACGGCTCAATCCGCAGCAGGGCGAGATCGACCTGCGAGAACTGCCAGGCCTCGGCGGGTGTGGGAACCACGATTTGTTCCGGTGTGACGAAACAGAGCCCCGTGATGAGTGCGCGGACCGACTGGGTGGCCGTCGTGGTGATTCCGGCATCCCGGGAAAAGTGGATCAACCACCGGGCGTTCTCCACCCGAAACCGGGGAGGCCCCGCCGTCGTCTCCCAATCAAACATCCGCTCGACCACATGGCGGTTGGTCATGACCAGATGCGGCGCCACCACAAAACCGGTTCCGAGGGCCGTTGTCCCATCGTCCATGATCATGCCCACCCCACCGAGCCGTGGCTTCAACGCCTGGCGGACTGCGGGTTGAGCCAACAGGTTGTCCCACCCCGAAGGGTCGGCGAGGCTGCCATCCAGTTGGATTTCGTTGTCGATGATCGGGAACGAGGGGCGCTGCCCCAGGGCCACTTTGGCGATGTCCATGCCACGGGTCCGTCGGGGCGGCGGTGCCCCACGGGCAACCTCGCGAGTCGACTCGGCAATGCCGTTTGTTACCCCTCTTAGACTCGACGAACGGTGGCGGTCGATCGACCGCGACAATTCGCGATGACCTACCCGCTTCAGAAATTCGAGATACTTTTCTACGCGGGCCAGGGCATCGTGCTGGACCTGCGTCACTTCCCCTGAACGCAGGGGGGAACCATCGTTGGCAGATCGCCGACGATGGTTCACGAGGTGGCTGTGCAAAATTGGATCGAGACTCGTGCCGGGACTCATCGAATCTCACACGCTCGAGCACCAGGAGGGGACATCATCCATGAATGCAGTGCCAAACTTCCAGTGATTGACGTTACCCCAGCGGTCGACAGGAAGCCAGCCCCTTTCGAGAGGTTCCGTGAAAGGGAACAGCTGAAAACTATCACATCCCCGCCAAACAGACCTCTCCGCAGTGAGAGGCCGCCCAGGATCATTCGTTCTTCGCGCGGCGGATGGTCCCTCATCCCACGGGATCCCCCCGCGTTCTCAGGTATGTTCCCACTGATCGATCTGTTCGCGGATCGAGGCGAATGAGATCGGGATTTGGGCGAGGGCGGTGGGGTTGCTTTCGAAGGGGACCGGAGCGTGCAGTTCGCCTTCGACCACCTGCACTTCCTCACCCAGTTCCTGCATCCAGGGCTGGATGTCGGTGGGGGAGCCGGAGGAGGTTGAGAGATACTCCTCGGCCAGGATTTCCAGCCGGGGGAAACTCTCCTGCTTGGCCCCCTCGCGGACCTCGATCATCGCCGGCCGCACGAGCGCCAGAATCGAATCGAGGACCAGCGGCTTGATGAACCGCTCGTTGAGTCGGTCGGTCACACTGGGAAGCCGCATGCCGTGCGTTTTTTCGAGCCGCTTGAGCTTGGTCAGGAAGCTGCGGGCCATCGGCCCCGTCTTGCGGCCCAGGTACTTCTGCCACTCGGTGGCGAGACTCGCCCGCCCGGCCCGTGAGAGCACGTCGTGGGCAATCTGGATCGGGGCGAGGTTCCAGTCCTGCCGGTCGTAGTCGGCCTCGAGCCGCTCGAAATCGAGCAGGCAATGCAGCTGCTCGCCGTAATCGGAGTGGGTCGTCGTCGAGTTGTATTCCAGAAACCGGTCGAACTTCTCGACCACCGACCGCAGAATGATCTCGAGGGTATCGGCCGCCGACTCGCGCGACATCACATAGTCGATATCGTTGAGCAGGCGGATCGGGTGCAGCGGATCGGCGTTTTCTTCGAGGTAGTCGAGATAGGCGGCCGCTCCGCGCTGGACGATGCCCCGCAGGTTGCCAATCGACAGCATGCGGGGATGGAACAGGTCGGCCCCGTAGTTCTTGATGAACGTCTTGATCTCGCGCCACAGGTGGCGGTCGTTCATCGCCTCGATGGTACTGAGCCGCATGGTCGAACTGTGTTTCAGCCAGAGCCGCATCGACAGTTCGGTGATGCCATGGAACAGCTCGAGGGTTTTCTTGTCGGTGTTGTCGGGCCGGCGCCAGGCGCGGGAGGCGTCGAGCACCACCTCGAGCGAGGCGTGCACCGAGGTCTCGAGCAGGCGGTCGAACTCGGTAATCGACATCCCCTGCGGGGGGTTGGCCCGCTCCATGGTGTACGCGGTCCGCAACACCTGCCACCCTTCGCGGAACAGCCCCAACTGGGGCAATCGCCGCAGCAGCAAGCGCAGCAGCCCCTGCAGGTTGCGGGCCGCGAGAATCTCGCGCACTTTCCCCCCCCGGTCGAGGGGGACGTACAACAGCGGCAAGCGCGACAGCTGCTTCAGCAGGGGCATCAACTGGGCCTGCACCGCCTCGGGAGACTTCGATTCGAGCGCCTGCATGAGCCGCTGGACGCGCTCTTCGAGCCCGGTTCCCGCCGCCGGCACATCACTTGCCGGCGGTGCGTCGCGCAGCAGCGTCCGCAGAATGCGGCCATTCTCCTGCAGCCCCACCACCACCCCAATCGAGTTGTTCAGCACGCTGAACTTCAGGTGCAGCTCTCGGTCGAACTCAGCGAGCGAATCGGGGTCGCCCCCCGGGACCTGGGGCTGCCACTCATTGAGCCGTTCGACCAGAGCCACCAGCCCGCGGATCAACTCTTCGTTTCGTTCGCTCCAGACCTGTACCACCGCCCGGCGTTCGGCCAGTTGCTCGGGATGATTTTTCAAACCCCACTCGGCAGCCAGCCGCCAGCCATTCGAGAGGGAGACCAGAAACCGCAGCCGCTGTTCGAGAGGCCCGGCCAACTGGTCGAGATCGGTGTCGATGTGCGAGATCGATTCGTCGAGGGTGTCTCCCTGGTGCCCGTCATTGGCACTGTCGCGGAAGACCACGTTCTCGTACGCCGCCCCAAACAGCGGATTCTCTTCTTCCTCCGATTCCTCGGGGAGTTCGAACGGATCGAAGGGCTCGGCCGGTTCCTGAATGGTCCGGCGTTCTTCGGGAGGCAAGCCACCGGCCAGCTTGAGGTTGACCTTCCCCTCCCCCAGGATGCGGGGAGGCTGGGTCCATTCGCCCCCATTGACCTCGACCCGCTCGAAGAAGGTGCGCAGGCGATCCCAGTTTTTGGGATCGGTCGCCGGGCCTCCCTGCGGTTCGGTCGTGGTCATCCGCACCCAGTTCTGCAACAGGGGCCAGTAGGCGTAGACCCCCGCCTCGAGCGGGACCGTCTCCCCCTGACTGAGCCACTGGATCAGCAGGTTCATCGAGGCGACGGTGTCGCGTTTCCGCAGCAGCAGTTCGATGACGGTCGCACAGGCCCGGGCCGAGTCGAGCGTTTCGACGTGCTTCTTCCAGAAGGCGAGGTCCCCCGCCCCCTCTCCCGCCGCCCGCCACGCCAACAGCACCTCGCCCACCCGCCGGGCCGAATCGCACGAGATCTCGCCCAGCACCGGCTGCAGATCGGCGACCGCCGTGGAGGCGAATTGATCCCACCAGGTGGCAAGGGTGTGGAACCGGCGGTGCAGATCAGCCACCAGTTCGGCCTGACCAGCCGCCGCCGCCTCGCACTCCACCCGGCTGTAGGCGTTGAAGATCTGATCCATCATCGCCAGCAAGCGGTCGATGCGGGGATCGGGAACCGCATCTTCCCGCGAGGCGAACAGGGGGAAATGTCCCTGAAAGCCGAGAATGTTCCACGGGGCGGCCAGGGCTCCGCATTCGATTCCCCGGTGCAGCAGATCGACCGCCGCGTCGAGGCAGTCGGACGCCTCTTTGGTCTGCTGCTGGTCCACGCAGAGAATGGCCTGGGTCAACTGCAGCTGGATTTCGGTATCAAACCGGGTCGAGGCGGCGGGAATGATACGGGCCTGCCGGCGGGCCGCCGCGCCGTATCCCATGCGGGCGTACAACCACGCGAGTTGCGATCGCTGCAACTGCTGGCAGCCGTAGTTGGCGAGGTACAGATTGAGATGCTGACGGATCTTGCCAAACGGCTGCTGCACCAGTTGGGCCTCGCGGCGCAGCCGCTCGGCATGTTTGCCCGTCATCGATTGCAGCAGCATCTGGTAGAACGCGTCGCGCTGGCGGGCCACCCGCGGCAGCAGATTGGTGAGGCTGATGCTGGAATCGTGCGTGTCGGGACCGGCACCGCTGATCGACGAGGCCATCAGCATGGTCCCCGACAGCACGGCCGCCGCCTCACTGAGTTGTTCGTCTTCGGGAATGTCGGGGCTCGAATGCATCCAATTCAGGAGCGCATCGAGAATCACGCAGCGGACCACGAACCGACGGTAGCGGCCCGAGACATCGATGAGGTGCGGGTCCCACTCGCCGAAGGTGTAATTCGTACGGCGGTAGACAGGGTGCGAGTTGTCGTACGCACGCAGGTCGAGCGCCAGTTCGTCGAGCAGGTTGAGGTCGAAGTAGGCTCCCGCCAGCACGGCGGGAGGCATCGACCGCAGGATCTCGAGTGCCCGGGAGACCACCGGCTGATACCGTCCGTGGGCCACCCCCACCTGACGGATATAGAGGGGGATGGGGCGGTGCCGCTCGTGAGAGTAGGGCTGCATCCGCCGCCGGTTTTCGAGCACCGCCACCGGACGATGCCCGAGGTAGTCGTTCAACTGGTTGAGGGCCCCATCCACGAGCCGTTGCGTGTCGTTCCACGGCCCCCCTTGTGCCAACGTCGCCTCGAAGACCCGCGCCACGAAGAACGGATCGTAGAAGTAGCTGGTATCGATGTGGGCCAGCAGGTCGGCATGGAAGGTGCGGTAGGCGGGAATGACCTGATCAAAGACCGCTTCGATCACCCCGCGGGCCTGGGTGACATCGGCAAACGCCCCCCCTTCCGTCGCCAGCAGGCGCAGCCGGTTGAGCAGCAGGTCACGCAGCGCGGCCCCCGCCGCCTCCTGGTGCAGCAAAACACCAAACCGATTGAGCCGCCCCTGAAACTTGGCGTCGGGCTGACCATTCGAAAAGTTGAGGTAGCCCAGCATCTCGCGGAGAGCGGCGTCGTCCTCCGCCGAAGGGACAAATGCAGTGGGCAAAGCTGGGGAATCCATCGTGTGACTGGTTGATCTCTGAAAGTGTCAGAATGGTCGAATGGTAGTCGGTTGGAAGACGCTTGGCGAATGCTCCGGACCCCGGCCATGCCCCTCGCCGGCCGGGCCAGACCGGTCCCTTCCCCCCCCTGCGATCGGGCCCTGCCGCAGACCGGCTTCACCGCCAGCCTCAAGGGACAATTCGGCCGGATTCCCGCGACCAAGTCAGGCCCGTGCGCGACTGCGGCTGGTCTTTGGAGGTCCCCTTCGCAGTTATCGGGGCCCCTCGGGAAACTGGTCGGGCAACGGGCCAGGTGGACCGGGAGGGTGGGGAGGGCGCTGAAGCGGTGGCGACGGCCGAGGAGCGGCCGGTCGGTCGGATGTTTCCGTCGGCCGGGAGAACGGGGGGGTGAGTGGTGCGTTGCTGGCCGTGGTGTCTCGCGAGGGAGGAACAGGCGCAGCGTGACGGGGCCTCTCCAACGTCGGCTCGCGAACAGTTTGAGCCAGTTCGGAGTCTGCCGCGGCAGTTCCTCCCGGGCTCCCCAGCGACCGCAACCGGTCGAGCCAGAGCCAACCCGCCCGGCCAACGGCGACGGTCGCGGCGATGGCCAGCAGGGCAATCCACCCCCGGCCTCGCAACGGGGCGGGGGCCGGTTTTTCTTCACCGGGAAGCACGCGGGGATTCTTCCGGGCTGCGGCGGCGTTCACTTCCTGCCAATGGGCATCGCGCCGCTGCTGCTCGGCCTGCTGCTCGGCCAGGGACCGTCCCATCGCCAGGCCGGCCCACAGAAACATTGCCAGACCAATCGCCAGCCACACCAACCAACTTTTCCACCACGCGTCTGGCACCATCACACTTTCCCTTCAGTCACACTCAGGTCGTCCAATCCCAGAGCCAGACCACCGTTCCGCATGTCGCCCGGCACCTTGTCGAGCGCCCGTGGATTCCAGGGGGAAATGACTGTCAGGACGATGGCCGGACGTGCGGTTCCTCCAGAGCCGCTTGACCCTGTCGACCGCAGCCCCCTAGTCTCGCTGTCTGGGAGACGGATCTCCAGAGAGACCGCCTCGTACTTCCCCCTGGCGAACCGTGTCGAGACTCTCATGATTTTCGCGACCAACTCTTCCTTTCGCCAGTGGCTGGCGCTGGGGCTGGGAAGCCTCTGTTGCCTGCTGCTGACTCCTGCGGGACTGGCCGCGCAGGGGTTCCGGCTCGGACGGGGCCAAGCCCCTCCGCGCGCGGTCGTTCCTGCTCCCGCCCCGGTCGCGGTCCCGGCGGCGGGTACCTCCACAGGCCCGGCACTGCGGGAGGTTGCCGGTCGCAGCCGGCGGTTCGCGCTGGAGATCTTCACCAAGGCCGACTGCCAGCAATGTGCCGCCGCCCTGACGTTTGTGGAACAACTGCAAACCCGCCGCCGCGACCTGCAGGTGACCATCACTCCGGTCGATACCGACCAGGAACAACTCCGGCGGTTCTACGCTCTCTGCAAGCAACAGAAGGTGGCCAAACCAGGGCTGCCGGGAATCGCGGTGGGGGAGCAGTTGCTGGTGGGATACCGCGATGATGCGACGACCGGACGGCAGATCGAAGATCTGCTGACAATCGAGGTCTTCACCCAGGATGGCTGCCCGCACTGTGCGGCGGCGAAGCGGTTCCTCGATGGCTGGAAGGCCCGCAACCCGACGCTGCCGCTGGTCTACCGCAACATTGCGCGCGAGCCGGGCCAGCTCGACCGGATGCGTGAGATCGCCCGCCGGCACAACGTCGCTAGCCCGAACGTACCCCTGGTCTCGCTGTTCGGCAAGATCCAGGTGGGGTTCGACCGTCCCGAGACCACCGGCCGCCAACTGCAGGAGTTGGTCGAAAAGTACTACCCGCTCGAACCCGACGCCCCCGCGCGGCCCGAGACCGGTTCCACCGTTCCCTCGCCAGCGAAACCGGAAACCTCAGACCCCACAGCGAATCCCGCGGCAGCTTCACCTTCGTCTGCCGCTGAACCCAAATCGACTGCGGAATCACCCTCTCCAAAACCCGATTCGCCCGAGACACCGGCGACCGAAACACCGTCCCCAGAAGCTCCCCAACAAGATCGCCAGGTGCGACGGACTGGACCGGCCTCTGGTGTCATCGGGGCCAGACTCAGGCGCGCCGGCGGGGTTCCGGTTTGGGCGATTGTGCTGAGCCTCGCGCAGGTGGAAGGGACTGACAAGCCTTCTTCTTCACCACCCGCCGCCAACCCACCGGGCGAGCTGCCGCCGCTGGAACCAGAAGAACTGCCGATGCTGGATGAGGCGGATCTGGACGCGCTCGATTCCCAGGAGAACAGCCGGGATGGTCCGGCGGCCGACGCCCCGCCCGACACGGTCGCATTGTGGGGGCTGGGTTCGATCAGCGTGTCCCGGCTGGGGCTGCCGGTGTTCACCGTGCTGGTGGGTCTGGTGGATGGCTTCAACCCGTGTGCGATGTGGGTATTGATCTTCCTGCTGTCGGTTTTGGCCGGGCAGAATGACCGGCTGAAGATGGGGCTGATTTCTGCGGTGTTCGTGCTGGTCAGTGGGCTGGCGTACTTCGCCTTCATGGCGGCCTGGCTGACGGTCTTTCAGCTGATTGGTCTGGTCCGCTGGGCACAGGTGCTGCTGGGACTGCTGGCCGTGACAATCGGGGCCATCCATATCAAGGATTTTTTCGCGTTCAGGGTCGGGGTCACACTCTCGATTCCCGAGGGGGCCAAGCCCGGGCTGTACGACCGCATCCGCAAGGTGGTGGCGGCTCCCTCGCTGGGGGCGGCGCTGGCGGGGGCGATCGTGCTGGCCGTGCTGGTCAACATCATCGAGTTGCTCTGCACCGCGGGACTGCCGGCTCTGTACACGCAGATTCTCCTCTACCGGCAATACCCGCCGTGGAAAAACTACGCGTACCTCGGCCTCTACAACCTGGCGTACATGGCCGACGACTCGCTGATGGTCGCCATCGCCGTCAGCACACTGTCGCGCAAACGGCTGCAAGAGAAAGAAGGCCGGTGGCTGAAGCTGATCAGCGGCGTGGTCATCGCCCTGCTGGGCTGCCTGCTGCTGTTCAAACCGGAATGGCTGGTATGAACCACTGACCGGTCTGCCGGTCACACTTCGATCACGATCTTCCCGAAGTGCGAGCCCGAGGCCAGCCAGGCATAGGCTGCCGGGGCCTCGTCAAACCGGAAGGTCCTGTCGATCACTGGCCGGATCTGCCGGACTTCCAGGAACCGGTTCATCTCTTCGAAATCGGTCCGCGAACCAACATAGATACCCGAGATGTTCGCGTTCCGCCCGACCAGCGAGAACAGACTGCTTTGCGGCGGGCCGAAGCCGGTCAGCACGCCAATCAGCGCGATGTGCCCTCCGGGGGCCACGCACATCAGCGATTTCCCCAGCGTCCCCGGCCCCCCCACCTCGAGGATGTGGTCGATTCCCTTCTGCCCGCTCAGCTTCCACACCTCGCGGTCCCAGTCGGGAAACTGCTTGTAGTTGACCGTGTGCACCGCCCCCAGCGACCGGGTCCGTTCCAGCTTCGCATCGCTCTTGCTGATGACTGTCACCGGGCACCCCAGCGCCACCGCAAACTGCAGGGCGAAGACCGACACTCCTCCCGTCCCCAGCACCAGCACCGACTCGGCCGACTTCAAGCCCCCCCGGTTCATCAGGGCGTACCAGGCCGTCAGACCGGCACACGGGAGGCAGGCCCCCTCGGCATACGAGAGGTGACTGGGAAGCGTCACCACTCCCTCGGCCGACAGGTCGGCGTACTCCGTCAGCATGCCGTCGATCGTGCCCCCCAGATCCTGCTGGTGGTGACGCATCTCAAACCGGCCGCAGGTCCACGACTGGAAGAAGCACCCCGCCACGCGGTCGCCCACCTTCACCCGGCTGACTCCGGGCCCCACGGCCACCACATCCCCCGCTCCATCCGACAGGGGAATCCGCCCCGCGACTTCCCGGCCCGCCAGCTTGTTGAGGTTGATGTGATCGCGGTAATTGAGCGACGCCGCCCGGACCCGCACCACCACCCGCCCCGGCCCCGGGACCGGCACGGGCCTCTGCCCCTGTTCGAGTCGATACGCCTGCTCGGAAGGAACGAGTTGCCAGCAGCGCATCAGATCGGCCATGGAAAGCACCCGGAAGGAGGAACAGCAACAGCACCGCGGACAGGACCAGCGACCGCGTCCCCGTGGGGACCGGGCTCCACCGGCACCGGCATGGTCGACGATGGGAGGGGGGGACTGCAACTGCACGCAAGGATTCCCAACGCATTCACACAACGCGGGAGCGATCGGTCCTCACCCCTCCGTTTTCGGTGACGGCCAACCCACCGTTTTCAATCGCGGCCAAAACCGACCGGTCCTTTGACAGTAGTCGTCGTATTCCTCGCCAAACCGGGCCCGCAATTCCGCCTCCTCCTGAGGAGTCCGCCAGATCAGCAAGCCCAGGACGGCGAGGCTCGTCACGCCAATCAGCCAGTTCGCAGTCATCAGGGTCACGGCCCCCATCAACCACCCCGCCGCCACGTAATACGGATGCCGCACCCAGCGGTAGGCCCCCGTGGTCACCAGTTGGGCTTCCCGGCGAACCACCACCGTGTCGGTCAGATTTCGGCCCAGACTGGCGAGGGACCAGTGCAGGCCCCAGGCTCCGCAGAGCCCAGCCAAGACCCCGACCCAGCGGACCGCCGCTGGCACTGGCCACCGGCACCCGTCGCACCACGCCGGTACCAGCAACTGCCCCAACGTCGCCAACCACAACCCCAGGGCCGACAGCCGCAGCAACCAGCGAAACAGCGGCCCTTCCGCCGCTGACGAAATCACCTCATCCGTCCGGCGGGCGCGACGCCGGTGCCAGCCGGCGATAGCCGAGGTCAACACGACAATCCCCGCCAGAGCCCCTTGGAATGGAGTCTCGTCATTCATGGTGCGTCTCCTGAAAAGCAGGCGGCCCGGATGGCCTGTGGGAGACACGGCACCCACCGCGGCACAGGCACCGCGAGGCATGAGACGCGGACCGAGGCGGGAAAGTCCACGGGCGGTCCGCGCCAGTCCCGTTGTGAACGCTCAGCGGTCGAGGGTCCGCAGGCGGCCATCTTCCATGTGCAGAATCCGGTCGGCGATGTCGAGCACACGGTTGTCGTGGGTCACCATCAAAATCGGGCAACCGTTCGTGCGGGCGAGGTACTGCAGCAGATCGACCACGTCGCGACCAGTGACGCTGTCGAGTGCGGCTGTGGGCTCATCAGCGAGGACGAGCCGGGGCTGGGTGACCAGCGCGCGGGCGATCGCCACCCGCTGCCGCTGCCCGCCCGACAGCCGTGAAGGATGATAATCGAGACGTTCCGCCAGTCCCACCAGCGTCAGAATCTCCACCGCCTTCTGGCGAACGGTCTCGGGAGGGACTTCGGGATGCAGCTGGAACATCAATTCGACGTTCTGCCGGGCTGAGAGAAACTCGAGCAGGTTGTGCTGCTGGAAGATGAAACCAATATCACGGCGATTGGCGGTGAGGTCGGCCGCGGTCGCCCGATGCAGGGGCCGTCCCAGCACGCTCAGCTGACCCTCCGTGATCCGGCGCAGTCCGCCGATCAACGTCAGCAGCGTGGTCTTGCCGCTGCCGCTGGGGCCGGTCAGCAGCACAATCTCTCCCGAGCGCACCTCAAAATTGAGGTCGAACAGCACCTGCCGCCGCAGCTCCCCCAGGCCAAAGGCGAACGACAAGTCGTGGGCCTCGATCACCGGGCCCGGCGAAGGCGCACCAGCGGAGGATGTGGGGTTGGAGAGCAGCTCAGAAGACATCGGCGGGATCCACGCGACGAACTTTCTGGAGGGCGATCGTGGCCGAGAGCAGGCACATCACCACCGTCAACAGGAACACCGAGATGCCCCGGTTCCAGGTCATCGAGAAGGGCATCTGAATGGCCTTCGTCGCCACCTGGTACAGCCAGAGTGCCAGTAGAAATCCGGGAATGTACCCCAGCACCGACAGCAGCAGTCCCTGGTAATAGACAATTGACAACAGCGTGCGATCCGAGAACCCCATCGCCTTCATCGTGGCGAACTGCGGCAGGTGGTTGCTCACCTCGGTATACAGAATCTGGTAGACCACCACGAACCCGATGAAGAACCCCACGACCGCCCCCATCCCGAAGATGAAGTCGATCGGCGCACTTTCGCGGACGAATCGCGATTCGGAATCCACCAGTTGATCTCGTGTCAGCAGACGGGCTTCGGCCCCCAGCAGGGGACGGATTTCCTCGAGAACCCTCTGTGGGTTGGCACCAGACTTCAGGCGAATCAAACCGAGATCGATCGCTCCCGGATTCCGTTGCGGGAACAACCGCAGAAAATTGGTGGGGCTCAGAAAGAGATTCCCGTCACTCACAATCGAAATGCCGACGGGAATGGCCCCAATCACCCGCACCCGGCGATGATTGATCTCGGTTTCGAGGAACCCCTCGGCATCGAGGTGCTCGCGCACGGGACCGTAGGTGACCCGGTTGTTGCGGTCGAAGATGAGGCGATCGGGCAACTGCAGTTCGTCGGCCCGCGCCGAGTAGCCGGGGAAGTCGATAAGCGGCGACCGGGGATCAACCCCAAACACGGAAATCGGATGCTCGCGAAACTCCCACGGATTCCGCCAGCGCGCCTGGCTCATGTACATCTCCTGCACATGGTCGACCGCCGGATGCCCCGCCAGCCGCATCAGCAGCCGGCGAGGGAATTGCGTCGACTGGAAGATGGTCTTCGTACGGGGAGAGATCACGACCAGATCGGCCTGCACTTTGACCGCGATCGCAATGCTGTTTTCGAGAGCCCCCTCGCGGATGCCCAACTGAACCAGCATCAGCATCACGGCCACCACCACCCCGGCACAGGCCACCACCAGCTTCATCCGCTGGTAGCTCAGCTGCCGCCAGGCAATCAGAAAGGTGTCCCACATGGGGTGTTGAGGCGCGAGAGTTGGGGGATTGGGACCGGCAGAGAATCGAGCCGGGCCGGAACCGATTGACTACCCAGGACCGCGATCAGCACCGGCCGACTTCGGTGAGGCCGGGGAAGCAGCATGCTCGGGCAACGGGTCGAAAGTCACTTCCACCCGGGCATTCGAGAGACGCTCGACCCGGCGCGACGACTGCGGCTCGAGTTGAACCCGCACCTCCACGACCCGGGCGTCGGTATCACTGACCGGATCGTTGGTCAGTACCACCTTGCGGGCGACGATGTTCCCCAGTTCGACAATTGTCCCCCGCAGTTCGTCCCGCGTTCCATCGACACTGATCGTGGCCCCCTGCCCCGGCACCAGCAGGCCGACATCTCCCTCAAACACCTCGGCCACCGCCTGCATTTGGGAGACATCTCCCAATTCGAGCAGGCCGTTGTCGCCGACCTTCTCGCCCGGCCGGGTGTGAATCTTGAGAATCCGCCCGGCGGTGGGATTGCGGACTTCGGCTGCTTCGACTCGTTCCTTAGCCGCGGCGACCGCCGCCTCGGCCGTCGCCACCTCGGTCTCCTGCACCCGGACATCGGTCTCGCGCACCTCGCGGATCGCGTCGAGCAATTGCCGGGCCCGGCGGAATTCAAGCGTGGTCTTGTCGAGCGCCCATTGGTACTTGTCGAAGTCTTCCCCCGAAATCACTTTCTGGTTGCGGAACCGTTCGGCCCGTTCGAGATCGCGGCGGGAGACGTTGATCTGCTCGGCCAGCAGGTCGACCGCCGCCTGCTGTGCCTCGATGTCGCCCGGTTTGGCACCAGCTTTGGGCTGGGCGAGGCGGGCCTGAGCCGCCAGCAACCGGGCTTCGGCCTCTGTCAATTCGGCCGCCTTGCGGGCGTAGGTATCGAGGCGGGCAACGAGAGTCTGCGGAGGAATCTCGTCTCCCTCGGCCACCAGCAGCGTCTCGACCCGGGCCCCATCATTGCCGGCGGGGGGAGCCAGCCGGACCACTTCGCCGCGCGGTTCAAGCCGCCCCAGTGCATGCACGCGCCGATTCGAAAACTCGCCCGGTCCGGCGAGGGACCCCGGGCCTTGCGGAGGAGCCTCGACCCGGGCGACCGTCTGCGCCCGCCACCGCAGCAGAGCCAACCCCCCCAGAAGCGCCACCACAAACAGGGGGAGCGACCAGAGCCAACGACGGCTGGGAGAGAGCGGGCGGGACAAAGAGGAAGCGGGGACACTCATCGGGAACGATTCCGCCGGCGCGCAGGGCGCGACGGAGTTGCAGGAGGATCGGAATGGGCCGGGTGCACCGACCGTGATTGCCGTTTCGCACGTCGCCCCGCGACGGGACTCTCTGCCGGATCAGTTGCCAAGGCGAGCGGATCGGTCGAGGCCGCGACGGAAGCCAGCGACGGCGGACGGCGTGGCGAGTTGCTGTCGGCACTTGTCGTGGGCAGCAGCCCCCCGGGAAACCCGGCATCCACCCTGGCCCGCAATTCCCGTCCCACCTGGGCGAACAGCGGATCGGCGCGGTCAATCAGCCCGGCAAACTGCCACAGCAACAGTCCATCCAGGGCCAGCCACAGCAGCAGTTGGTCGAAACCGTCGCGCGGATCAGCCAACAGCCGTTCGCGCACCCGATGCCCCACTGCCCGCAATGGAGCGATGACCCCCGGCTGGGTCGTGGCGGCAGCCAACACGGCGAGAAAGAACCGCTCGATAATCAACGGCTCGAGCATCTGGTCGGGCCAGTCGGCTGGCCGGACACCCAGTCGGTTCGCACCCGAGGAAGCGGCGTTGGCAGACTGGGGGTGTCTCGACCGAGCCTGGCTCGCGACGGTCGTTCGAGACGTCTTCGCCCCGTTCAACGACTCGGCAGCCGGCTCGTCGAACGTGCAGTCGAGCATCGCCCGGGCCCAGCGGTGCCGCGGGTGGGGATCATTGGCGACCCGCTCCAGAACCAGCCTTTCGAGCCGTTCTCCAAAATGCTCGACCACTGCTTCGAGCAGCTTGTCTTTCGAGGGAAAGTGGTAGGTCACCCCCCCCTTGCTCACCCCGGCATGCCGGGCGACGTTGTCGAGGGTCATCGCGGCCAGCCCCTCGCGGGCGGCAATCTCGATCGCCGTCTCACACAGCTTTTCGCGGGTGGCCTGGGACTTGTTCATCTGCAAAACCGACTGACTGGTCGGTTTTACTGTATGCCGCGGTCGGTGCTGTTTCAAGAGGTGCCCTGGACATCCATCGACCTCGGCACCCACCCGGCTGGGGGGCCCACCGCCTGGTCAGGGGGAGAACTCTGCGAGCGGTCCAGTGCGGAACCCCTCCACCCGCAGTTGGCCCTCGCGGGTGATCACACAGGTGATCGCGCCATGGTCATGAGTGGAGACAACCTGACAGTCGGATCCATACACGCGGTTCAGTCCACTCCGTCCATCCCGATGCCCCCCCGAAACCACCACCACCTGCGGCCTGGCCCAATTCGCCAACTGGATCGGATTCGCCAGACGCGAGCCATGGTGAGGAGCCAGTAACACCTCGCAGTCGACCGGTGCCTGCCGCAGCAGGCTCTGCAACCCGCGCTCTTCGATGTCTCCGGTCAGCAGAATTCGCCTCCCCTGGTATTCGATCAACAGCACGAGACTGCTGGCGTTGTCGGAGCTGAAGCGAGTCCCCCGGGCTGGGTGCAGCACCTCGACCCGCACCTGCCCATCCAGTTCGAGGCGATCTCCCTGCCAGGCGATCCGCAGCGGGACCTGATCGCGCGCGAGGTTGTCAATGGTCGACCGCATCTCCGGCACATCGAGAAACGAGGAGTGGACAATCACCTGACCAATTCCAATCCGGCGGGCCAGTCCGGGGATCCCGTTGAAGTGGTCGCCATCCGCATGCGAGATCACCAGCGCGTCGACCTGCGAACGTCCCCGCTCCCAGAGGGCGTTCTGCAGGGTCAGCCGGGCCCCCTGCGGATTGTTCATCTGCCCAAGGTCATAGACCAGCGAGCGCCCCCCTGGAAACTCCACCAGCACACCCAGTCCATGCCCCACTGACAGAAAGGTGCAACGCAGCTCTTCCCTGTCGCGCGGCCAGAGAGAGTGTCCCAGCCCCAGCACACACCACACCAGAATCGCCCGCCAGCCCAATCGTCGAGCCCACCCGCCGGGAACTCCAAACAACACCGGAATCAGCAGCAGATAGAACACGGCCACCCAGCCATCCCCCGGCCCCGGCAGATACAGGTGCCCGCCCGTGACCCCCGCCGCCGTCTCGACGAGACCGATCATCAGCGTCAACCCGAGATCAAACACCGGACCAAAGACCGCCGCCGCCCACGGGAAGATCATTCCCAGGGTCAGCAGCAGATAGCCCGCCCACAGTACCCCCACCGACAGCGGACCCAGCAGCAGATTCGCGATGAATCCAATCGGCGAGACCAGGTGAAACCGCGCGACGGTCAACGGCAGGGTAAAGATCCAGACCGCCACCAACAGAAGTGCCGAGTAGCGGAGCTGGTCGACGCACCACCCCCACACCCGCGCCTTCAGACTGACCGAGCGTTCGAGCTGTTCCAGAGGATCGGGCCGGGCGTCGGGCCGGGACCATTCCGCCCGCAGCGTGGGGGCCCAGAGCAGCGCCGCCACCGCCAGAAAACTCAGCTGGGCGCCGGTATCGAACAGGTGCGTCGGGTTCCAGATCAGCAGTCCAATCACCGCCAGCGACAATCCATTCGCCAGCGGACCACAGCGGTGCCAGGCCTGTCCCGAGACCACCGCCACCACCATCAACACCGCCCGCAGAACCGGGGGCTGGGCGTCGGCCAGGAACGAATACGCCCCCACCCCCGCGAGCACAAACAGCGCCGTCCCGCGCCGCTGCAGCCGCACGACGCGGGCCATCCCCCACAGCAGCCCCGCCAGGATTCCCACGTTCGCTCCGGAGATCGCCAGGATGTGCATCGTGCCGCTCTCGGTAAACGCGTTCCGCAGTTCCTCCGGAATCGCCGTGCGGGTCCCCAACAGCATCGCGATGCCGACCGGAGCGGTCTCTTTCGAAAGGTGACGGGTCAGCAGTTTCTCGGCCGATGTGCGCAGCGAGCCGTGCCAGCGCCGCCAGAAGGCGCGCCCCGGCTCGATCACCCGCACATTGTCCCCCTCACGACACGTGATCGTGGTGTGCACTCCCAGCGATCGCAGGAAGGCGCGGTAGTCGAACCCTCCGGGATTGGCCGGGGCCCGCGGTCGGCCGAATTCCCCCACGATCTCGACCACATCCCCCACCCCCACCGCGACCCGATCTGCCGTCATATCGAGCCGGGCCCGCCCCATGACCGGAATCGACCCGCTGGCCGACTCCAGCGACAGGCAGTCGACCACGCAGACATACCGCTGCGGAGGGACGCGGTCTGTGAGAATCAGATAGTCATGACCGGGAATGGCCACCGGCCGTTCGGTAAGGCGGGCCCGCATCTTGACCGGACGGAGCTGGTCGCGCGCGTACCGCGCCACTTCATTCGGTCCAACGGTCGACCACCACAGATGGTGCCAGCCGCCAAACAGACACGCCACCGCCCCCAGCACACACCCTACATCCAGCCACGCCGTGACGGGATGCTGCCGGACCACCGCCGAAACCCGCCCGGCACAACTGTGCCACAGCACCCACGCGAACCACGCCACGCCCCCCAGCAACAGCCAGAACGGAACGGGCCAACTCACCCAGCGATCGATGCCAATTCCGACCGCGGCAGCCACCGCCACCGTCACCGCCGGCAAGCGGCGCTGCCACGCCCCCCGTTGGCGCCCCACCCGCAGTTTGGGAGGCATTCGCGGATCGCCTGGAATGGTGGACATGACACGAAATATCTCAGGTCGCGGGGGCGAAAACGATCAGGCCGGGGTGTAATCGGTCACCACCAGCCCGGGACGCAGCGACTTGAGCCGGTCGACGGCAGCCGGTGCCAGCTTCAGATCGGTGATCAACAAATGCCGCAAGTCGGGCAAGACAGCCAGGTGCTCGAGCCCCGCCGAGGTGATCCGCGTGCCGACCAGATTCAACTGCGTCAGTCGCGCACACCCCGCCAGATGCCGCAACCCGTCATCGGTCACGGGGCACTTGGCGAGGAACAACCGTTCCAGCGCCGGTTGAGGCCCCAGCGCCTCCAGCCCGGCATCCGAGACCTGCGTCGCGGCCAGATGCAGTTCGCGCAACGTCGGCTGCGGCCCAAGCCGCCGCAGTTCCTCATCGCCAAACGTCGTTCCCGCCACATCAATCGCCAGCAGTTGGCCCTCGGCATCGACCCGCGCCAGCCCCAGAGCCCGCAGTGCCTCGACCAGCGTCCGCCCCTGGTGTTGCACAAACAGAGTCACCACTCCCGCCAGCGAGATCTGAGATCCCTGGATCTCCAGCCGGGCCAGCCGCCGCAGGGGAGCGAGAGACCGCAGCCCCGCATCGGTCACCTGCGTCCCCGACAAGCCCAGCTCGGTCAATTCCTCCAGGGGCGCAAGGTGCGTGAGATGTTCATCCCGCACGGGAGTTCCCGCCAGAGACAACCGCTGCAGCCTGGGTTGCCGGAGCAACTCGCGCCACGCAATCTCGGCCAGCGGCCGATCCTCCCACCGCAAGACCAGCGGGTCTGAGACGGGTGTCGGCGGGTTCCCGGTCCCCACCGGCTCACCAGGCACCCGGATGGGAAAGACCGGGGCCGAGGGGGCTGTCGCCGTGGCACGCACACCGGCCGGACGGCCCGTCAGTTCCGCAATCGGTTCGCCCGACGGCAGCAGCGGCACCGGCCGCCCCACTTCGTTGATCAGCGTCTGATTCGTCGCAATCCGCAGCGCGTGATAGATGGTGGCCAGCAGATCCTGATAAGTGACCGGGCGGTCTTGCGGCTGTTCTCCCCGGCTGTTGGTGGAACCCACCACCTGTCCCATGACCAAGCCTCCGCCATACACCAGGGCACATCCCGCCGGCCCCCAATGCTCGCGTCCCGGGCAGCCCTTGTGAACATGAATGCGTGGCGTCCGGCCAAACTCTCCCGCCACCACCAGCAGCACCTCGTCACGCAGGCCGCGGGCTTCGAGATCTTCGATCAGCGCGCTGACCGACTGGTCGAACTGCGGACCACGCTGCCGCATGATGTCGAAGATGTTCCCATGCACGGCATGGTCATCCCAGCCAATCATCGTGCGGTCATAGTCTCCCCGCCCGTCGGGAGAAAACCGGACCGCCACCACTCCCGCGCCCGCCTCCACCAGCCGTCGCGCCAGGAGACACTGCTGACCAGCCAGGTGCCATCCATAGCGGTCCCGCACTTCGCCCGGCTCGCGTCCCAGATCAAACGCCCGCGCCGCCCGTCCCCCGGTCAGCAAGTCACAAGCCTGCTGCCGGAACTGCTCGGTGGCCCGGAACAAATCGAGTGGGGCCGCCGCGATTGAATGCGCCGGGGCCCGCGCCTCGAGCGCCGTCAGCATCGCCTGCCGGGTACTGAAACGCACACGGTCGGTGGTCGCATCCAGATTCTGAATGGCGAACCCGGGCTTGGCCGGATCCCCCGCCACCTGAAACGGTCCCTGCATCGGTCCCAGAAAGGCGGGCCCCCCACGGTGCAGCCCGCTCCCCAGATCGATGTACGCCGGCAGTTCTTGCCCCCGGCTGGGGGTCCCCCCCGATCCTGCCCGCCGCATCCCTCGCGCCAGCCGCGGATCGGTCGTCGCCCCCAACGCCACGCCCGGGTCGAGATCGAGGCCCCGCAGGTGGTGGATCACACTGGCCAGGTCGGGATACCGCGACCGCCCGGTGCTGGTCTGGTCGTACCAGCCGGTGAGCACATTGTGCGAACCGACCACATGATCGGACGACGGCTGATGCAGCGAGCGGATCACCGCCGTCCGATCGGCCAACTGAGCGAGCCGGGGGAGGATCTCGCAATACGCAACCCCCGGCAGCCGGGTCTCGATCGCCCCCAGTTCCCCACGGTACTCGACGGGGGCCTCGGGTTTGGGATCAAACGTCTCGAAGGGACTGGGCCCGCCATCCTGCCACAACAGAATCAGCGACCGCGGACGGGTTCCGGGGGGGGCCGCCGCGACGGCCCGGGCCCCCTGCAGCACCGGCCCGCTCAAGAGCCCCGTTCCGAGCATCGAACGCAGCCAAGCCCGGCGGCTCAGATCCCGATCCAGCAGCCCCGAGAGTTGCCACATGCTTGCGATCGCCGTGCCATGGTCAGGCCCGGGAGGTTGCGGAGTCGATCTCCGCCACTGGCCCACCCGGCTACGGCCCCCAGTGTACCGCCGTCAAGGCCCGTGGTCGATTGCAGCGGTCTCCCCGGCGACGCAACCGGGAGGAGACGACATGCCGGGTTCGCCAGCCAAGAGGCGGCAATCGACGTTCGCCAGCGGGCCAGGAATCAACTCGCGGCGAGCACTTCCTGCAGGGGATTGGCCTGGGGATCGACCAGCCGCACCGGCCGCCCGACGTTCGACAGGTTCTGCTTCTGCGGATCGAGCCCCAGCGCGAGGCACGCGGTCGCGAGCAGATCGGGAACCGCCACCGGGCGGGCGGCGACCGTCATGCCGTCGTCACTCGTCTGCCCGACCACCTGTCCGCCGCGAATCCCTCCGCCGCACAGCACGGTCGACCACGCCGCCGGGAAGTGATCACGCCCCTGCTGGGGATTGATCAACGGAGTCCGGCCGAATTCCCCCATCCAGATCACCAGCGTCGAGTCGAGCAGCCCCCGGTCCCGCAGGTCGGTCAGCAATGTGGCCCACGCCGGATCCAGCACCTCGCACAGGCTCTTCACCCCGTCGAAGTTCTGGGCATGTGTGTCCCAGCCCAACCCGCCCGCGCCTCCGGGAACGCCGTTGAGCGACACCTCGACGAAGGGAACCCCGCGCTCGACCAACCGGCGGGCCAACAGGCACCCTTGCCCAAACTGATTCCGGCCATACCGCTCGCGCAGTTCGTCCGACTCTTCCTCGAGATCAAACGCCTTCCGGGCGGTCGAACGCATCATCCGCACCGCCGAGAGATACGCCGCCCGGTGGCTGGCCCCGGTCACCCCCGGATGCCGTTGCAGGAATGATTCCTCCAGTCCTGACAGCAGGTCGAGCCGGGCCTCGGCCTGCGCCCCCGACACGCTGCCGGGAGGGGCCAGGTTTTTCACCTGCAGCGACTGCCCGTCATCGTTTGTTCCTCCCGGTTGCCCCTCCCCCACCACCAAGGGGGCGTACCGGGGTCCCAGAAAACCTGGACCAAACGCCCCTGGCGACAGGAACCGGAACGGGGCCACGCTCACAAAGTTGGGCAGCTCGGCATCGCTGGAACCCAACTCGCGGCTCCATGCGGCGCCAACGGTTGGATACTGCACGGGCCCCTGCGGCAGATACCCCGTCCGCAGCAGGTACGTCGCCCGCGAGTGATCTCCCTCCTTCGTCGACATCGAGCGGATCACCGCGCAGTGCTGCATCTGCTTCGACAGCCCCGGCAGATGCTCGCTGATCTGGATGCCAGGAACGGCTGTGTCGATCGGCTGGAAGGGCCCGCCGTTGGCATGCCCCGGCTTGAGATCGAACGTGTCGGTCTGGCTGGGCCCGCCGGTCATCCACAGGAGGATGCACGCCCGGTGGGCCGGCTTGTTGCGGGCCGCCTCATCGGCCAGCGCCGCCAACCAGCCCGACTGAGACCAGCCCGACTGAGACCAGCCCAACGCCCCACAGGCCGAAAGCCGCAGCCAGTCCCGACGGGACAGTGCCGGTCCAGAACCCGCGGGGTGGGCAGAACGCCGATGAGTCATGAGGGAACACTTCCGAAACGGCAAACGAAAACTCCGTCCGAGCATGGGGGCTCAGCGGTTGAACAGGAACTCACTGCTGTTGAGCAACGACCAGAACACATCTCCCAGGGCCTGCTTCCAGTCGCCCGTCGGTCCCCCCGTCTCGACGTAGTTTTCCAGCCGCCGCCGTTCCTCGGCCTCGGGGG
>JBKDUK010000006.1:0-6092 GCA_046339535.1 Planctomycetaceae bacterium
TTTCGAATCCACGGTGACTGCTGGACTTCGCATCAACTTCGTCTTACTTTGACGCATGGGTGGCGTATCTTTCTTGCCCCATGTTGGGGCAGGTGAGCGGATCTGCTACTGCAGGATACGCCGCCTCTTTTTCCCTTTCACCCAAACACGACTTTCAACAATATCTCGGCATTCATTGGCATATGCCACTAAAGACGCTTATGAACATCCCGCGTGATCGGCTGGCCTCCCCTCACTCCATTCCTCCAGTCACCCGAATGGGACTGATTGTTGCGCTCAGGTGAGTCCGTTCTCCACGATCATTTCCACTAATCCGACGTCATAAATATTTCGACGCGTCAGGTACTTCAAAGCTGCCAAGAATGTTCGCAATATTCAGTGCAGACTTGCCTGATGGGAAAAGAGTAACAAGGGATCTGCTGCGATTCGCTTTAATGGCTTCGGATGCCGCGTGTTTGGCGTCCCAAGTATTGATAATCATAACGTCAGCGGACTTTGCGACCTGAATCAAGCGGTCCGATGCGACTTTGTCGTGCAGTAATTGAATTTTGACACCCTCACAGACACCCTCGATGAGTTGCGCGGCGCGGCGGCCGATTCGCTCAGTAAGCGTATAGATTGCAACCGTCTTGCCTTTCAACTGCGTGTTGCTCGAGGTATCGGATGGTGCCCCAAGGCCTCGAACGGGATGCAGATCGCTTAGGAGTTGGGGATGGCTGAGATCGGAGGCCAGCAGGTTGATGAGGTCCCATTGTTCATTGCGAACGCGTCGGGACCAACGACGGAAATCGTCGGCAATCGTGTGTAGAAAGCAGTCGACAGGAGCATGCTGGTGGACATTGAATGCGATCAGCAGATCGAGAATGCCAAGAGGCCAATTGAGGTATCGAAGGGCTCTCACTCGCTGCCAAGCTGTCTCGAGAGATTCCAACAGGTCTACGTAGTCGTTGGCCCCGTTCGTTCCAGACCTGCTGGGGCCGGCTTCCAGAACGCCTTCGGCAAGGGTCTCGAGTGCAATGAGATCGTCTCCGCCAATCGCATCGTCAAGCACGAGATGGTAGATCAAGCTCATGTAAATCGGCTTGAACTCGCGAATGGCGCCGCTCTCCGGGAGGAAACAACCGATCAAGTCTGGTAGTACAATGCGGACTATCGCGGTTGCGTCCGGTGATCGAGGAGCGACAAGTTCATCGGCTATTCGCGAAATCAAAGATGGGTTCGCACGAAGCAGTGAAATTGACCATTCCAGACAGCCCTGTTGAGCGATCGCGACAGCGCTCGGCCAGGGGCCTGTCCTGTTCAGTTGATGTAACCAAGAGAGCCAGTTGTCGGGAATGGCATTGGACTGTGGCGGTGTTCGATCGTCGATGACCAGTTGCTCGAGGTGTTTCCAAGCACGGGCAATCGCTCGTCGCGACAGAGCCTGCTCTCTGAGATCTGGCGGGGCGGCTTCGATAACCGCGAGTACCTGACGTATGGCCGTCAGTGTGTTGATCTCATCGGCACACATGATGAGTTGACGGATCACATCGACGCTTGTTTCACACTTGAGAAGGACCTCTAATGCGGTGTCGAAGTTGTCGGTTGCCACAGCACGACGAGCCTCATCGATCAACGACTGCGATGGGATGGTGATTGGCGTATTTGAGGCGTGGTGCGACGCTTCGATTGGAAGTTCGCGAGCGAGCATCTCCACCCAGCGACGGTCGGGGTGCTCACAGCCAAACTCATTCAGCAGTGATTGTGTTTGCTTAGAGTCGGCACGCGCGACTGCTCGAACAAGCCATGCCTTGAGCACAACCGGATCTTTCAGCGGACCGCGAGTTCGAAACAGCGTGCCAAAGCTTGACTCCTTTTCGATAAACATCGCGATACATTCGGACACGTTCCCCTCGGACTCGAATTTCGCGAAGTGCTCGTTGTAAACGCAATGGATGAGTGCTCCAGTCACTCGTGCCGGTCGCCGATTGTCGAGCAGCGGTCGATAGGTGGGTAAAGCTCTGAGTTCCGACCATCGTTCGAATGCCGCGAGGATTCGGACGTTGAGGAACGTCAGGTTGTGTGCACTCAGTCGGCCACGTAATCGCAGAGCTTCCAAGCACTCACGGGCCGCGGTTTCGTTGCGGACCATAATCCCCATCTCCAAATCGCGAAGAATGCGTCCGACAGGGCGTAAATTTGGCGAGGTGCGGGTGGGATGTCCCTCACGAAGAAATCGTAGTCGCTCAAACTGGGAATGTACCTGATTACGATCTTCTGGTTGCAGCACTTTCAAGCGAAACACGTGCGGCCCAAAGTACTGCTTCACGACTGCTTCAATCGGATTCCGATCGTCTAGCGCCGCCTGCTGGCCATCGAAGTCAGTCCAGGTTGGCCCGACGAATGCCATCAGTTGCTCTCTAAGTACCCGGGCCTGCCGGGAGTCGCGGGCAAGGCCATACCAGGTGGTATGACTCGGGGGCTTTTCGCTAACCACTGGCAACAGTAGGGAGGCTCCCGGATGACGCAGATCGTCAATAAAGGGAATGAGTCTCTGTCGCGTCTTGTCCGACATTTCACCATTGCAGAACGCGTCCCATCGCAGTTTGTTTCCAGGACCGAAAAAACGCGTGAGAAAACCGAGTTGATCTGTGGAGAAATCAGCAACTGCCATCACACCCCTCCGTAGTCGTTCAGGAATGCAATTCTGGCCGACTCGGTCGCATCGCGATCGGTTTCAAACGTGATCCCCTCATCAAGTATTTCGACGCCATTATACGTCAGGTTCATCGAGCCACTCAGATAGAAGTCATCGCCGAGAAATCCCTTATGGTGCAATGTCGATTTGCGATGCACCCTCAATAAGCTCTCGGTACCGGATGACCTAACGCGGTCGCCGAGTTTTCTCAGAAACTGCTCGTTATGAGCATCTGGACGAGTTGCGATTACAACATGCACACCCATCTCAAGCAGGCGTCCCAGCAATTCGGCGAGGCGGAGTTGCCGAGGTCCCCACTGCGGATCCATCGCCGACCAGGCGCCGGACCGATTATCCAGCAAGTCAAGATCCGTTACCCATGGCGACACCAACCAAAGGCAGCGGCTTGGCGACAACAGTTCAGCAGCAAATAGTGCTTCGAGAAGTTCGCGTATCTCTGCGTTACTGGTTGATGACGATCGAAAGATTCGACGTACACGGTTCATTGGACGGCCTCTGCCAGATCGAGTGTAATGCTTATGAAACCTGCTCCGCGTTCCATGCTACGAACCCGCGGATGAACCAACATAAAACCTGAATCAATGGGGTCGACTATCATTGTTATGATCGCGGAACGCAGCCTGCGTGATTCGTTAGCAGAAACCCGAAGCCTGACCGAACTATTTCGGACGAGCACTTCGTCTGCCTTTTCCCGCCAACCAGATACGGCAACATCAACAACTTCGACGTCACTGATAACGCAACTCCGAATCAGGCCTGGCTCGGTTGATGGCAATTCCGTGAAAGGGTTGTAGACCGAGATGCGTCGCGAGCGAATGACGGCGCCTCGTGGCCAGAGAACGCTCATCAATGCGTTGAATCGCCACTGCCGGCGATCGATCTCAAGAGAGTCGCCCTCCATCTCTCCCAGCGAATTGTCGAACTCCCCATCACGAGCACACTGACTGGCGAAGACACGTGAATCGATCTCGATTCCCAACTGGGCCTCACGAGCCTTCCAGGTGTGAATCAACTGGTGAAGCATCTGGTCCGTCTTTGTGCTGCTTCCCGGTTTCAGGATGCGTGTGGAGATAGCAGCAATAACGGAATGACAAGTGAATAGACCGCGACCTGACAACAGGCGATATAGCTCCTGAAATGCGGCCACAACAGCGTCCTGTCGATCGTTGAATGCTTTCCGCACCAATGCGACTGCGTCTCGGACCGCGGTATCCGATTCACTCACGGCCCAGTCAAGAAACAAAGACAATTGCTCATCAGCGATCTCGAAGTCGGACGGCGTCAGTGCTGCTTCAACCAAATCAAAAAAGCGTCTCGGATCTTCACCATAACGCATGAGAAAGCTCTCGATGATTCCACCACCTCCAACGGTGCGTTCGGTCAGCCATACTTCAGATAGATCGACACCTGTTGCGACTGATTCCTCACGATGTGGCCCAGAATCGATATCGAGCGTTAGATCGCCGGAATCGATGTCGGGACAGAGTTGCTGTATTGCGCTAAGTATGGCAGCTCCGAGAGTAGTCTTGAACTTGCGTTCCAACCACTCCGACCAACTGGCATCCGGGTCCTGCCAGAGTGTCGGGGCATGTCTCCGAAGGACATTCACGACAATAGCGTCGTTCAGCAACGCAGACAGGTCGACATACAGTTTTTGGTGCACTTCATCCAATGGTGCATCTTCACTAGGTTCATCTCCTGTGTGACCACCATCGCTCGAGACGGGTATACTTTGGAAGATGATCTGCAAGACATCGTCGAACGCACATTCAGTTTTTGCTCGCCAGATGTCCGATAGTGCTGATCCAGATGCACACGCGCTCTCGGTAATTGCTGCAATATAGACGTCGGCCAGCCAATGGCGACGAAATTTATTGGCGATGCCGTCAAGGGCGGTGTCGGCGATTACGCGGTCTCTAAACATTGCTGTGCGAAGACCTCGAACAAGCGCAGCATCCGAACGACAAACGCCACAGTCGTCGGGGACAATGAAGCGAAAGACGACACCGTCGACGTCTGCAGCAAACCCTACCGCGACCGGATTAGGACTAATTGAGTCATTTCCATCAGTCCCTGACATCGGATCGACGAACTTGACTCGCGTCTCGATCTCCTTTCCGTTCTTCATTTTCACAGTCGCCTCGCTACTCATAGAGAAACGGCGAATCTCCAATGGTGCGTGGTGACAGTGAGTGAAGAACTCGATTTCGCGAATCACAGTCTCCCATCGCGACGGAGAGGGAACACCTACGGAGATACCCTCGCTACCGGGTACAATCTCAGTGTGCCAAGTGAGAAATGCGTTTGAAGTATCCTGCACCTGCTCCGGAGGTAATTGCGGGTGAAGCTCAAAGGGGCGGACACACCGAACCACTTTCATTCTTCGCGTTTCGGGGCACCAGTAATTGAACTCGCCGAGTTCATCGAACCGTGCCAGATACCTTGCCAATGGCAGATACTTGACCGGTGTTGCAATGAGATCCGGCAAGGCAATCCAGTGCCGGGCCCACTGATTGAGGATTCCAAACCGGCGCGAGACTCGCCCTGGTGCAAACTCTTTCATCGCCTGCTGAATCGGGAGCGTCTCTTCACGCGGTTGGTCATTTTGCTGTTGAGCAGGCGTAACAATACTGACTTCAGGGAGATTGAGGTCGGAGAAAAGTTGGCCAGGGATAAACTCCGGAAGTGGATTGTTTACGACGAAATGATCAAAACTGTTCCGTCCCAACTCGCCTTCTTTCCCACTTCGCTTCCAACCGCTTTTCAGACGCCGCAGAAGGGTCGGCAAGACTGCCGTCATCAAAGCTCGCGGCGACTCCCACATTACGGCAGCGATGACACTCTCATCCTGAGCTAACGACCGTTGCAGATACTGCGAAAGTTCCTCTTGGCGGTCATCGCGACTCAGCAGATCGTCGATGATGGTCGCTGCTGCCTCTTGCCGCGTCCGAACGCTTGATTGGTTGCTGTACGACACATTGGCGGGGGGCGATGCAAAATCCTGCCAGACTCGGCCATGAGGGATGCCACGCTGCTTTCGTAGTTTTTCTGCAATCCAGTCCATGAACGCAAATACTGCCTGCATTCTCAATACATAGCGATTGCCAACCGGCAGGTCACGAGGTTGTAGTTGCGGATCAAACAACAGATCATAACTTTGCCACGTAAACCGATCTCTTCCGTAATCCGAGAGCACAACGACCGTCCAAGGACGCATCTTCGTGCGGCGACCAGCACGTCCTTTGCGTTGGAGAAACTGAGCAGGATCACGGGGCGACTTATGCTGCAGAACGACGTTAACTTCCGGGTCATTAAAGCCCACTTCCAGCGATGCAGTCGCGACAATCACATCCGCACCGGTGGTAACCCCAGCGTCCTGGGAACTCGTGCGGCC
>JBKDUK010000007.1:0-12012 GCA_046339535.1 Planctomycetaceae bacterium
GTAGCCGAAGAATCCGCAGCCCCAGACCATCGCCAGGAACCGCAGCGGCGTCATCGACAGGCTGCGGGAGAGGATCTTGTTATTGAGGTACAGCAGGATGACCGTGTAGATGAACATCACGCCGCCGTTCATCGCGGCCGAGGTTTTCAGCAGGAACATCGGCTGGCGGAACTGCGGATAATACTCCCCGGCCAGCAGGATGGCTGCACCGATGGCAATCTCGGTCCACAGCAGCACGAAGTACAGCCGCGATTGCGACCAGGAATCGTTGTTCCGCAGGAAGTTCACCTTGAGGATGTCGGTCGAGATGCGGACGGTGGCGTCGAGCACCCCCAGCTCGGTGGTCAACAGCAGGGCCATCCCCATCACGAAGAACATCGTGCGGAAGAATTTTCCCAGCAGGGGATTCGAGAACCCCGCCTCGATAAGGTTGGCCTCGCCCCAGATGAAGTTGAGATCTTCGCCGAAATTGGCCGCCTCGGGGCGAATCTGTCCCTCGGCGTCGTAGAACAGTGAATACGCCAGCAACGCCAGCAGTACCAGGCAGGCGACACAGGTGAGGAAGAAGCTGAAAAAGTGCTCCAGGTTCGCCGCCCGCCACCAGTCACGCCAACGCCGCATGTTCTCGGGGGTGTGTTTGAAGTGATACCCCACGTCGGCAATCGCCTCTTCATTGCCGGTGATGGGGCTGGTGATGCGGCCGATGTATTTCCCCATGCCATAGCCCTTGTCTTTGATGAAGTTGCTCTGGCCGAGGTTCATGGTTCCGCCCGCCCCGGCGAACGCCAGGGCTCCCAGCAGAGCCATCTGCTCGAGGCCCGACTCGGGGCCGGGCATTTCTCCCAGGCTGAGCGACCCCCGCAACAGGGCGGTGATGGCATACGGTTGAATGAACAGCACGCCCAGCACGCAGGCGCAGACCACAATCAGCAGCACCAGCCACGATTGCAGCCGCTCCACCGTGTTGTAGACGACCGGGCTGGAGGTGAGCACGAGTCCGATGAGCACAAGAGTGCCAATCGCGATCCAGTTCACGTATTTGGTCTGCAGCTCGAGGCCGCCCGTCTTGCGCAACCGCAGCGTCAGTTGGTCGATCGCCTCGTTCCAGGCGGGATCGGCCGACAGCCCCCGCAACTGCTGTTGCTGTGGTGCCGCCAGAGGCCCGGTCCAACGCAGTTCGGAGGCGCCGCCGGTGGTCTCGACCACTGAGGCGTGCTCACTCAGGTCGGTGGGCAACTCGGGAACGGGACTGACCAGCAAGGGCACCGCGGTCACCAGGGCTTTGGTCTGCGCTCCGAAGACCAGCCAACTCAGCAGCTTCCCCGCCCCGGTCGCCCAGCCAGGCCAGATCCAGGGAAGGATGTTCAACAGCAGCATCACCGGAGCCCACCACCGGCTCAGCCGGCAGAACCCGGTGATGGCGCTTTCCCCCGTCGCCAGGGTCCACCGCTCGATCTCGAGATTGATGAAGTACTGGGTAATCACCCCCAGCAGGCAGGCCCAGAAAAAGACAAACCCGCTGCGATAGGTGATATAGGGCCAGAAGACAAACTCTCCTGAGCCCAGGGCCAGCCCGGCCAGAATGACACTGGGGCCGACGAGTTGGGTCCAGGGGGGGGCCTCGGGAAGATCGCGGTACCGCAGCGGGGGAAGCGTTTTGTGCGGAATGACGTCGTCGGGAACCAGTTCTTCCATGTCCGCCTGTGCCATCTTCACACCCCCAGGATCGACTGCTCTGTTTTCTCCCGAGTCGCGGGGGAGAACACCGGTGTACGCCCTCCCGCCACATCACCGGGTCACCCGGAATGGGGTTGTGTTTCCCCTGACTGACAAGTGAGCGGGCCGCATCCTATCGTGTCGGGTTTCTGCCCGGCCAGCGACGCCCGGGAGGTGAACTTTCCCCAGGCAGACACCGCCGCGAATGCGTCGTTTTGTTTGTACGCAAACTGAATTGCACCTTGACCTTCCGCTGAAGTGACAGGTACAAGTGGGGAGTAGTTTCGGTCCAGTCGCCTGTGTCGGGAGGATCCCGATGAACGCAGGGGGCCGCTGGCAAGGAGGCCGCCGCATGGCATTTCCCGACTTCGATGAACGTTCCCGATGGCGTGAACGGGGACTGTTGGCCCTGATGACGCTGTGGAACTGGGCCGTCGACTCCTGGCAGACGAACCGTGGATATTTCGTGGCCGCGGTCTCGGGCACAGTGGGAATGCTGCTGGCCATTTGGCTGCTCCTCTCAGCGTTTTGGGGCTGGCTGTTCTGGAATCCCCCGCAGGTCAAAGCCGTAGCCACCCGGCAAGGGATTCCCGAAGAGCCCACCCCTCCCCGCGCCCGACCTCCGGTCCGCCCGCGGATGCCGGGCCGTCCCCTCGAGCCGTTGTTCGCCCAGTCGATGCCCGAGCCCAGTCCTGCGCCCGAGCCCCTGGCCGAGAGACTGACCCCGGTCGTCCAGGAAGAAGAGGTCAAACCGTTGGTCGAACTGGCCGAAACCAAGACCACCCGGTTTGATCGCACTCCCGCTTTCGTCGAGCCCGAACCGGAACCCGAGCCCGAAGAAGAACCGGCCCCCTCGACGGTTTGGGAGGACGATGAACCCCTGGTGGCCGAGCGCGACGAACCGCGGGCCCCCATCGAATGGGAACCCGAGCCCGAACCCGAGCCCGAGGTGGTCAGCGAGCTGGAACCCGAGCCCGAGCCAGAACCGATCGTCGTTGATTGGCGGCTGGAACCCGAGGCGCTCGATCCGGGGTTTGCCGACGATCGGCTGATGGCCCAGTTACTCCCCCCATCAGCCCCCCCACCCGCCCTCGTCGAACGCCCCTCCAACAGCGATTGGAAGCCCGCCGCCACCCGCCCGGACCCACCCAAAACCCGGGAAGAAAGCCTGCCGATGACCACCCGCGTGGTCTCTCCCGCTCCCGTTGCAGCGATTGTCGTGCCGGAACGTCGCCCCAAACTCGCGTTGCGCTGGCAAGAGGCCCCCGCCGCCCGGCCGGGCACGCTCGTCACCATCAACCTGCTGGTGTCGAATGTCGGCGACGCAGCCGCGCAGAAAGTCGAGCTGTCACTCCGGCTCCCCACCGTTGTGGGGCATCCGGAAGGGGACGATCTCGAGCAGGAACTGGGAACCTGGCAAGTGGGGGAAACCCGGCTGATTCCACTGATTGTCAAGCCGAGCGTCCCCGGGCAGATGGAACTCCCCGTGACCGCCCGCGCGGTGGGGACGGAGGCGAGTTCGGTCGGCACCCTGCGTGTTTCCGGAACGGCGTCCGTCCTGCCGACGGCCTCTCCGGCGAACGCTTCCGGGAATCCTCCGGCCATCACCCCGCCCCGCGTTTCCAGCAACACTCCCTGACCGGCGGCCCGCAGCATCTGGCTGCCGGGGCGATGGCTGGACGCGTGAGACATGGCGGGATGAGGAATCGGCCGTTGATTCCCTTCGAGACGGTGTGGCTCGGACCAATCGGCGTATGACGGTTGCCCCCCCCACAAGGGCCGGGCCCCCGGGCGAATTTGGTTGTCTGAACAGTTCGCGCTCGGGTAGCATGACCCGGGTCGAAGGACCTTCTGGACAGTTCCCGGGTGGTGTCATGCTGCAGATTCCCCGCCTCAATTTTTCGCCGTTCGGCTTGTCGGGGCTGACGGCCGCCGGCCCGAAGTTCTCGTTGTGCGATGGGCTGTCGCGCCGCTCCTTCCTCCAGGTGGGGGGCCTGGCGATGGGGGGGCTCTCGCTGCCAGGACTGCTCGACCTTGAGGCCCGGGCGGGAACGGGAAGCTCAAAGAAGTCGGTCATCATGGTCTTCCTCTCGGGAGGCCCGCCGCATCAGGACATGGTCGATCTCAAGCCCGAGGCGCCAGTCGAGGTGCGGGGCGAATTCAGCCCCATCGACACCAATGTACCCGGGATCCAGCTGTGCGAACTGCTGCCCGAATTGGCGCAGCGCACCGACAAGCTGGCGATCATTCGGTCGCTGGTCGGTTCGGAAGGGCGGCATGCCGCGTTTCAATGCCTGACCGGGAACAACTTCGAGCGTCAGCCTCCCGGCGGCTGGCCGTCGCTGGGGGCGGTGGCGTCGAAGCTGTTGGGCCCGGCGGTGGCGGGAGTCCCCCCGTTCATCAGTCTCGCCCCCCGGATGAAGACCTCGACGTGGGCCGATCCGGGACCAGCCGGTTTCTGCGGGCAGGCCCATGCCCCGTTCGCCCCCAATGCCGACCAGGCGACGCTGGAGCTGAAGGGGGTCAGCAAGCAGGGGCTCTCGGCCCGGCAGACGCTGCTCGACCAGATTGACGCCCTCAAGCGCCAGGCCGATGCGGGAGCCCTGGCTGGGGCGGCCGCGTATTACGAACAGGCGTTCGGCATTCTCACCTCCAGCGCCCTGGTCGATGCGCTCGATCTCGACCGCGAAGACCCGGCGATTCGTGCCCGGTATGCGGGAGGTTCGCTGGAACCGGCGGGATATGGCGATGCGGGGCCGATCCTCAACGATTACTTCCTGGCCGCCCGGCGTCTGGTTGAGGCGGGGGCCCGCGTGGTGACGGTGGCGTACGGGCGGTGGGACTGGCACGGCCGGCCGCACGGCACCAACTTCGAGAATGCCCGCGACCATTTGCCGCTGTTCGACCAAGGGCTCTCGGCCCTCATCGACGATCTGTACCAGCGGGGTCTCGATCGCGACTGCACGGTGCTGGTGTGGGGAGAATTCGGCCGGACACCGCGGGTGAACAAGAACGGCGGGCGCGATCACTGGCCGCAGGTGGGCTGCGCTCTGCTGACCGGCGGAGGCTTGCGGACCGGGCAGGTCATTGGCGCCACCAACCGGTTCGCCGAGGTGCCGCGCGAACGTCCGGTCCACATGCAGGAGGTCTTCGCCACGCTGTACCACCAGCTGGGTCTGGATGTGAATCACCTCACGGTGAACGATCTGACGGGGCGCCCGCAGTACCTGGTCGACCATACGCGCCATCAGCCGATTGGCGAACTGATCTAGGTCTCCTCCCCGGGCGAATCTCCGTTCCGCCACTTCCCGCTTCACCCCGGTGTCATGCCGCTCGTTCGCCAGTACAGCTGCACTCACAACAACGGGGTCTACGGGGTGGCGTTCTCCTCCGATGGAACCCGCCTCGCCTCGGCCAGTCTCGACAATCAGGTGAAATTGTGGGATGCGGCCACCGGCGCCTTGCTGCAGACGCTGAAGGGGCACGGCGACGGAGTGGCCAGCGTCGGCTGGCTGGAGGACGGCCGGCTGATTTCGGCCAGTCTCGACAAGACCGTGCGGGTCTGGCAGGCCGATGGAACGCTCAAGCAGGTTCTGCCGGGGCATGCCGAGTATCTGACCTGTGCTGCGGTGGCGCGGAAAGGCCCCCGCCTCGCCTCGGGAGGATTCGACAAGCTGGTCCGGTTGTGGAGTGCCGACAGTGATCTGCCGCAGGGGGTTCTGGCGGGGCATGAAGGAACCGTTCAGGCGGTGGCGCTCTCTCCCGATGGCAGCCTGGTCGCCTCGGGGGGAGATGATCTGAAGATCCGGGTCTGGAACTTTGCCGAGCGGCAGTTGCTGCACACCCTGGCGGGGCATGCGGCGGCGGTGGAGGCGCTGGCGTGGTTCGCCTCGGGAACGCGGTTCGCCTCGGGGGGGGCCGATGGCAAGATTCGCCTCGGGTCCGCGACGGGGGAAGCACTGCATGACCTCGACAGCCGGTCGCCACGCATCAAGTGCCTCGCGACCTCGCAGGAGGGACAATGGTTGGCGAGTGGCGGTTCGGACGGTGTGTTCCGGATCTGGAAACTGGCCAACGACCAACTGACCGAAGTCCTCGCGCAGCCGGCGCACCGCAACACGATCTACGGCGTCGCATTCGATCCCACCGCCCAGCGTCTCGCCACCTGCGGCTTCGACCGCACCATCCACGTGTGGGAACTGCCCCGCTGACGCGCGTTGTCAAAGGCCCGTCAGACCGAGGGGCGGCCGTCCCGGCGGCGTACGATCGGTTTTCAACCTGTCGGTCGAAGGGCCCACTGGCCCGTGGACGTCGAGAGCCTGTTGTCTCTCAGCCAGGGGCCCCAGTTATGTCGCCGGTTTCGTTTGGGTTGGAATGTACTTGTTGTACCACTCGGCATAGTCTTCGCGCACGGGGCTGAAGACGTCGAGGACGAGGGCGGGGCCGCCGACCGCGCGGGCGCGGTGCGGGACGTTGGGGGGAATGAGAAACAGCGAACCCGCCTCGCAGATGCGGGTCTCGTCGCCAATCGTCAGCTCCATGCGGCCCTTGACCAGCATGCCCCCCTGCTCGTGCGGATGGCTGTGCAGCGGCACCTCGGCCCCCTCGTCGATCTCCAGGTACGACAGCATCAGGTTCTGCCCGTACGGAATGCGGGTCCGGCAGCCCGGCAAAATCTCGAGCGCGGGGAGATCAAGGGGATTGATGAAGGGCATGGGAACACCGGTTCGAAAGAGACACATGTCCAGAAAGTCGGCCACCCGCAATGGGACAACCCCCGGGGACGAGCCGGAATTCGGTTCGTCTCCAGGGGGGGGCACCTGGGCGGCCCACTCAAACCGGAGGGGGAACCATGGGGCTCAGTGTACCGAAGATGTTGTCCACCAGTCCTCGGGCGAAGTTCCCGTGGGCCAGACGCCAGGGCTGGCTGACCACCTGGGGACTGACCAGGTTTGTTCCGAGGCTGTACAAGCCTCCTCCCAGGGCGACCTTCCCGTAGGCCACATTCCCCACCAGCCGGCTGTCGGTCAAGGTTGTGACGGATGTCGCGCTCAGGTAAATCCCGCCACCTTCTGCGGTGCCGATGGCACCCGCCTGCAGCACATTTCCGATCACCCGGGTTTCAGTCAGCGAGACGAAACCCGCGAGGCTCAGTCCTCCGCCCATGGCAACAGCCGATGGGCCCGCACCCGCTCTCACCACGTTCCCCTGCACCAGGGTGTTGATGAAGGAGACCGGCCGGCCCGTGCTGACGGTCATCTCCGCAGCCACGCCCCCCCCGAAGGCCATTCCACCGGTCGTTATGCCGGTGCCCCCCTGGACAACATTCCCCAGCAGGGTCGAACCATCGAGGGAGAGGGAGGAATTGAGTACGTAGATCGCGCCTCCGGCAGCAGTCCCCCCGGTCCCGGTTCCACCGGGCGGACTGGCGGCCGCCTCGACCCGATTGGAGACAAACCGGCAGTTTTCGATGGCGGTCCTGCACGGAGTGTTGTCGATCGTTCCAGGACGGACGCCAATTGCTCCCCCAAACGCATTCACCTGGTCAGGGGTCCCTCGGAAGACCCCTTGCGCAAAGTTGGCGACGTAATTGCAGCCTTCAGACAAATAGGTACTGCCTCCCACATTTCCGACCGCTCCACCATAGTTTTGCAGCGCGCCGGTGACATGATTTCGGGTGAACTGGCAGTTTTCGGTCCGGGCGGTTGATCCTGTCACATTGGCAACCGCCCCTCCAAACGCATAACTGGTGCCGCCACTGGAGGTATTGTTCAGGAATGCACAGTTCCTGGCCTCCAGCGTCGCCTGGCTGGTATTCGCGATCGCGCCGCCGCCGACGACATTCACTTCGCCGAAGCCCTCTCCCGGTGCCTCGGCACGATTATTGACGAACGTTACCCGGCTGAGATGGAGGGTCGATCCTTCGTTCAGGATCGCGCCCCCCCGGATCACGGCGATGCCAATCGCGTCGGTGGTGGTCTGGCGGCCGTTGATGAGCGACAAGTCGGACATCAATACGGTCTGGCCGGCCTGGATTCGGAAAATCCGGCTGGCGTAATTGCCGCTGATCGATACCCGCGCTGCACCCGGTCCTGTGATCACCAGGGAATCGGTGATCTCCATCTGTCCGGTCGTCAGCACAATGCTGCCCCGCAGCCTGCGGCTGAACTCGATGGTGTCACTCCCAGGCTGGCTGTTGGCGGTGGCCACGGCATCCCGCAGAGAACCAGGGCCCGAATCATTCAGGTTCTGGACCGTGATGGTGCTGAGCAGCACCCGGCTTTCCAGCGCCTCACCCCGTCGGGGAACTTCCCCTCTCCTCCGGCGAGCCAGGTTGCCTCCCCGCGAGGACGGTCGACGCAGGCAATCCATTTTCCAATTCGCAAACCGCATGGGACACACACTCAGTTGAGCCAAAAAGTTTCTGGAATCTTTCCAACCGGCTGACCGGATTGTGCCATGTACCAATCGCACTTCCCGTGCGGGACGGGTCGGCAGTCAAGACTGATGCGAAGTTTGCTGCGTGGTGGCGGTCGAGTCAAGCGATGATTCGGGACAAGTCGTCTGCGAGAGGAGGGATGTACCAGTCCGGTATCTGGTTCGGCTGGTGATTCGATCCCAGAGCGATCGATATGGGAGGGAGATCTATCGCAGGTCGGCCGACTGCACACACAGCCGGCGGAGCCGGTCGGGATGCGGCTCGGGACTCGCTTCCGCGATCACTCCGGGGGTGCCGTCGGCAAGGCGGATCAGTTCCAGCGGGCGCTCGCAGAGATCCTCGTGGTAGAACCGCGAACTCGGGAAGATGTCGGCCGGGTACGTGAAGTTGTCGAGCATCGCCAGCGAGACGCACAGCGACGCCCCCAGGGCACTTTCCAGCATCCCTCCCACCCAGCAGGGAATGCCCGCCTCGGCACACAGCCGGTGGATCTCGATCGCGTTGGTCAGCCCCCCCACCCGGCCCGGCTTGATGTTCACCCACTGACAGCTCTTCTGGGCGAGCGCCTGCCGGACGTGCCGGGGGTGGGCGATGCTCTCGTCGAGACAGACCGGCGTGCGGATCTGCCGTTGCAGTTGGGCATGGTCGAGCAGATCGTCGTGCGGCAGCGGCTGCTCGATCATCGCCAGGCCGAACTGGTCGAGCTGCTGGAACAGGGGCAGGTCGGCCAGTGTGTAGCCGCTGTTGCAGTCGATGTGAAACACCTGCGTGGGGAACTGCCGGCGGACGGCCGTCAGCATCGGCACGTCCCACCCGGGGCGAAACTTGAGCTTCACGCGGGGGAACTTCTGGTCGACCGCTCCCTGGATGGCGCGCAGCAGGTCGTCGAAGGAATCCATCACACCGAAATCCGCCCCGACGGGAACCTCGTCGCGTGTCGCACCGAGCAGCCGGTGGAGGGGCGTGTTGGTCAACCGGCTCTGCAGGTTCCACCAGGCGGTGTCGAGAATGGCCTTGGCGAAGGGATTGCCCTTGTAGATCGCCAACCGTTGCTGTAGCGCGGCTCCCGAATCGATCTGCTGGCCCAACAGGGCGGGGGCCAGCCACTCCTTCGCACAGGCGAAAATGCCGGCCCCCCATTCGGGGCTGTAACAGGGGGCGGTCAGCGGCGCGCTCTCGCCCCACGCATGCACCGAGCCCGAGGTCAGCCGACACAGCACGCTGTGGCAGGCGACATCCTCCCCATAGGCGGTCTTCCACGGGTAGATGAGGGGCATCGCCACATGGAACAGCTCGATTCGGTCGATCTTCATTGATCTTCGATGTACTTCCAGAATTCCTCTTCGCCCGGATCGGACGAAGCGGGTTTGGCGGGTGAATTGGGCGGGGCAGGGGGCGCAGGCTTGCTGGGAGGAGCGCCCGATCCTGGAACACGGGGGGCGGGGGGCGGGACGGGACGCGGCCCCCCCGGGAGTGGCCTGGGGGGGGCCGCGGGTGCGGACGGAGGACTGGCCGGTTTGACGGCGGGGGGCGTCGGGCCGGTGGGGGGGAGCGCAGCGGGTGAAACCGGGACACCCCGGACCGTGGGGGCGGCGGAAGGGATGGTCGCCGGGGGCTTCACCGGAACACCCGACACAGGGACGGGGCGCGGTGCGGCAGCGGGAGAGCCGACCGGTTTGACCGTCGGGGGAACCGCCCGGGGAGCGGGGCCTCCCGCGGGGCTGGCGGGCTTGGGCGCACACCGCGGACATTCGCCCCGGGCGTTGAGCGGTTCGGTGCAGCGCGGGCAGAGCATGATCGCCGCCTCGGCCAGCGGCAGGCCGGCGGGGCGGACGGGAGCTTTGGGAACGGCTGCCGGGGGGACTGCCGCCGGGACGGCACGCGGTGGCGCAGCGGAGGTGGACCGGGGGACGGGGCGGGCCACCGGAATGTCTTCGATTTCCGAATCGAGCTTCAGCACCAGTTCGGCCTCGTCGGCCCGGGGGAGGGCGGGCGCACGTGCGGCCGGAACCTGTCGGCCTGTTTCCACCGGTGCGGGGCGACCGGCTTCAGCACCCGCTGTGGATGCAGCGGCACCGCCGCGGGAAATCTGCACGCGGGCGGCCCGGCCACTCGACACTTCACGGGCGGTCACTTCGACCAGCGCGCTGGCGTTGTACGAGATCGTCACTTCCACCCGCGACTCGGCCGGCAGGTTGGGGGGCAACTGGTCCACGGTGCAGGTGCCAATTGTGAGGGGGGCGTCGCCCGGTTGAGCCCCTCCTTCCACCACGGTCAGCGTCACGCGCTTCTGGTTGGGGACCACGGTGCCAAAAATCTTGGTCGCCGCGGCGGGCAATGGCGTGTTGGGCTCAATCAAGGCATACGGGACCCGCTGGTTGGTCGCAACATCGCGCACGAGAATGCCCAGCGACCGGGCCGTCACGCTCCGCTGCTTCATCTTCGCCAGCTTCTCGGCGGCCCCCTTGTCGCGGATCGCCATCGCCAGCTTGTTCTGGTCGAGCAGCATCCCGGCATAGCGGGCCGCGCCATGCGCAATCGACGTGTCGGGGGAGAGTTCGTTGCTCAGCGTGGTGCCGCGAATGTGCTTCAGCATCTCCTGCACCATCGGCATGCGCGAACTGCCGCCGGTCGCGAGCACGGTGATGTCGAGGTGAGAGCTTCCCTTGCGGTGCTGGTCGACCAGTTTCTGGGTCAGTTCGCGGGTCCGCAGCAGCAGGTCGGCCGTGAGCTGGTCGAACTGTTCCCGTTCAATCTGGTAGGTCTTGCGCTTGCCGGCATGCTGTACGATGAGGGCGGCCTTGGGCCGCACGGTGAGACTGCGCTTGCACTGTTCCACTTCCAGGGCCAACTGCTGTTTGCTCTCGGGATCCTTGAGGGGATTGAGGCCGAACTCCTTCTGGAACTGGTCGGCCACCTGCTGCATCAGCCGCTGGTTCCAGTCCATGCCCCCCAGGTACAGATCGCCGGTCGAGGCGATGATCTGCACGTCATTGGGGAGATACTTCACCAGGGTCAGGTCGAAGGTGCCACCCCCCAGGTCGTAGACGAGAAACCGCTGCTCGTCAGTCAGGGCCGAGAACCACTGCCCCTCCTTGCCATAGACATAACACAGCGAGGCCGCGACCGGCTCGTTGATGATGTCGACCTGCTGCAGTCCCGCGCGGCGTCCCGCTTCGATGGTGGCCCGGCGCTGCCGATCGGAAAACTGAGCCGGCACGGTGATGACCGCCCGCTCAATCTTGCCCACGAGCGGCGACGCATCTCCCAGCACCTTCTGCAGCACCCGGGTCGCCACATCGATGGGAGTGTAGACCTTCCCCCCCAGCCTCCAGGTCTTGTCGGGATCGCCCATGTACCGCTTGGCATCGCGGACCACATCGTCGGGATGCAGCAGCGCGCACCGCAGCGCCTCGGTCCCCACGATCACTTCGTCGCCGGTGTCCATGACGACCGACGGCGTGGCCAGTTCTCCCTCGCGGTTGGGAATCGAAACCGGCTCTCCCTGGTCATTCAGATACGAGACGCTGGTGTAGGTCGTTCCCAGGTCGATGCCGATGGTCTGGATGGTCTGCATGGCGAATCAACCACTGGTGGGGCCCCCACATCCCGGGGGAGGCTGCTGTCTTCCCTGTCCAATCATTGTATCACCCCCGCCGGGGGATCGCCCAGTGCCCGTCGCGGTAGGTGCGGCCCAGCAGGGTGGTGGCCTCCGTATCGTGGGAAATCTCTCCCGACTGGGGGTTGTATTCCAGCACCCGACCCACCCGGGCGGCCACGTTGGCAAGATGCACCAGCCCGGCCGAGAGCACCCCCGCCCGCACGTCGGCATTCAGCGCGAGCCGTTCATCGCGGAC
>JBKDUK010000008.1:0-3163 GCA_046339535.1 Planctomycetaceae bacterium
GTGACCTTGGCACCCGGGGAGTGGGATTTGGGTGGTAGTGCCAAAGCGCGGCGGGTTGAAACGCATGCGACAGAGGTGAGAGCGATTCTCCGCTTTATCCAATCAAAACTCGACAGAGATGCGACCGGGCCTCGGGGCCCCGACAAATTGGAAGTTCGGCGCTGCGGGAAGCATCAAAGCCTATTGATGGATTCGGATGCCGCTTTATTAAACCAAAGGTCCAGGGGGCGCCTGGGGAGCGGGGGGGGCATCGAGGACCGAAGTTGTTCTGCGGTTTGGAAAGCCCGCCTTCCGGGATTACGAAAGAGATCGGAGACCGTTGATGGGTGCGGATTCCGCTTTATGAAACCGAAGGTGGGTTCGGCAGCCAGGAAGGGGGATTTGGGTGCGAATGCCAAATCGCGGTGGGTTCAAAAGCATGCGACCGAGGGGGGAGCGATGCTCCGCTTTATCAAGTCAAAACTCGTCAGGGGTGCGACCGGGCCTTGGGGAGCTCAACAAATTGAAAGTTCGGCGTTACGGGAGGGATCGGAGGCTGCTGATGGATGGAGATTCCGCTTGATGAAACCAAAAGCGGTACGCCCGCTGAACCTTGGCTTTCGCGGAGCGGGGCATGGGAAGGCCGGTTGGAGTACCGATCCAAAGAGACTGCCCGTGGCGGGGAGCTCAGACACTCCACTCATGTCCGCAGTGATGACATCCAAACCCGAGGAGGGTCGATGAACCGGGAACTGGCATCGAGGCGCACATCGCCTGGGGGTCGGCCGATTCCCGGGGAACGGTTCCCCCCCGGCCACAGTCGGGACAGCAGCGATGGGTGTGCAGCAGCCGGGCCCGGTCGAGCGGTGTTTGCGCACCGGCCGACTCAAAGTCTTTGCGAGACACATGACGGGGCGTGGTGCCGGATCGCCCCCAGCTCCCCTGGTGTTGGAAACCGGGAAACGGAAGGACCGCCACGTCGTCATCACCCGTCATGGGGGAGAGGGTGGGGCCAGAGACGTCATCCCGGGGAAACAATTGGAGTTCGACGGGGGCAAACAGCCGAAGGGCGCTCATCCTTGAGTCTCCTGCGATGGGTCGTCATGACCCGGGAATGCAATGGCTCAGACTGGCAGTCCCATCCCATCGGAAAGGGCTTGCACCGTTTGAAAATAGTCACCCTGCCACCCGGTTGCAAGATTTACCTTTCTCTGGTCGATCTTCGGGAAACCATCGATTGGAAGGTGGGGGGGCTGACGAAAATGGGAGGTTTGGCTGCGATGCGTGCCGAAAATCGATTCCAGACCTCTTTTCTCACGGGAACGCCGGGCGGCGTGGGAGAGATGCCGAAGCGATTGACACCCCGGGCGGAGGAGGAGGGATGATCTGGATCAGAGTGCCTTCGGCTTGCGCGAGATCCTCGTCAAACGACGACGGGCCGGCTGCCGCATGGCAGCCGGCCCGTGACCGGCAGGGAGTCCTGAGGACCAGGATGAGCGAAAGGGGGCGTTCAGGCCCGGAGTTGTTGGGCTTCGGACGTGATGACCAGGAGGTCGTCGACGATTTGCTGGGCGTGGGAGGGGGGGAGACCCTGCTGGGGCCGGATCTGGCCTGCGGCCAGAGCGGCCGGGACCCCGATCGTTCCCTCTCTCAGTTGCAGCAGCGTATCGACCGAGGTCTCAATGAGGGGCGAACCTCGTTCGGGCAGCCCCGGGGTCGCGGTGACCAGTCGTCCGCCCGAGAAGCCCAGCGTCCAATCACCACCACCATGCCCCAGCACACGCAGTGCAATCTTGGGCTCGGGCGAGGGTTGGGCGGCGTGATGGGCCTCGCACAACGGCTCGAGCCATCCAGCCGTATCGAAGACGGGGGTAACCGGGCGATCGCGCGGAGAGGTGAAATTGATGGAGACCGCGTGGCGGGCCATCATCAAAAGCACCTTCCGGTTCATGTGGGGACAGGGAAGGTGCGGAGCCGCCCGATCGGTGTTGCTCGTGTCAAAGATCGGGTCATCTTTCCAGTACGAGGCGTAGACCTGAATCAATTGGGCGAACAGAGCCTCGTTCTCGGTCAGGCCGACCAGCGAGCGTCCTCCCCCTTCAAAACGGACCCGATACAGACCCATGGTCTCCTCAATCACATCGGCGAGCAGTCGCGAGGTGACGGGGTGCCGGGGAGTCAGGTGATAGGTCTGCCCGTGGTGTTCAGGGTGGGTGAAGACATGTGTCATCACAGCCGAGACCCAGTCCACAGGGACGAGATTCTTGGTCTCATGTCCGGAGAGGGGAAAGCGGGACGATTCGTTGATGTTGCCCGTGGCGGTTCGTTCGGCGGCGATCGAAATGGCGGCGACCGCCTGGAGGGGGGCGTAGAAGCCGTGGTAGGTGGTGGTGTGCCCGGTGACCGAGTCGCCGACGATGATGGCCGGGCGGTGAACGGTGACCTGGTCGAGGAAGGGAGCATTGCGGACCGCGAGTTCCGACTGCAGTTTGCTCTTCTCGTAGTCGTTGGACAGGGTCTGGCCGACATCGACGTCGGTCTCGAGGATCAGCCCCTGCCGCAGACCGCAGACATACGCCGTGGAGACATGATGGAACTGGCGGATACCGGCGTGGCGACACAGTTCCAGGACGTTGCGTGTGCCTTCAATGTTGGAGCGCCAGGGTTCCCCGGTGGGACTGGTGCTTTCGAAGGTGAGGCTGGCGGCGTTATGCAGGAATCGGCCGCAGTTTTCGGCGACACACCGAATGCCCCGCGAAACGAGTCCCAGATCGGGCTCGGTGATTTCCCCCTCCAGAACCACAGGCCGGGGGAGTTGACGCCCGAGATCCTTCTCCCAGTAGCACATGACGTTCTCGACCCGCTGCAAGGCGGAAGCCTTGCGGGCCGGTCGGACCAGCACCGCCAGCCGCGCGTCGGCCAGAGTGAGATCCCGCAGGAGATAGCGTCCCAGGAGCCCCGTGGCTCCGGTGATCAACACGTAGTCCTTCATGATGCAATCCAGGTTGACCCCATGCGGCGATCCCAACAGTCCGCCGCCACGAAGGGGCATGACTGGAGATCAAGCCGACCTTGGCTTCACACAGGTTCGAGGCGACTCCGCGGTTCACTCACATCCCTCGCGGAGAGTTTTCCGAAAACCCGGGAGGAAAACCCGGGAGGAAAACCAATGGAAACTCCCATT
>JBKDUK010000009.1:0-3521 GCA_046339535.1 Planctomycetaceae bacterium
GCATCGGTTTGCGCCGTCAGGCTGATGTCTCCATCCCCCTGCGGACCAGTGGCCAGCAGTTGCACCCCGGACTGCAGGGTGATCTTGGGAGCGTTCAGCGAGATCTTTCCCGCCTGTCCAGTGGGTGAACTGGTGTTGATAGTGACATTCGCCGAGACGATGATCTCTTCGGAGTCGGTGACGGTATAGTCGACCCCCGGCGTGAAACTGTCGCTGCTGATGGTCGTCGCCAGCAAGACGCGTGATTCCAGGGCTTCCAGGGACCCCAATCGGGCGGCATCGCGCCGGGCAGCACGCCCCCGGCGGGGGAGGCGGCGCCGAGTCAATCGGGCTGTCCGCAACTGCTGGAGAAATCCGAGAAACAGCGAGCGAGGGGTCCGCATGAAGGCAGCTCCTGGGGTCTGGCGCGGCATTGGACACGCGGGTCCCCTCTGCGGTCCCCGTCAGTCCGGACCAGTCCAGAATCGCCCCCCTGTCTGCCCAATAACGCAGGTTTATCTCGACACTAACTCTCGGATACCAGTCTTGCAATCATCGGTTCGCGGCCAGAATTGCTTTGGTTTTTACATCTGAAGACAAAAGGAACGTCGGCAAACTGCAGGGTCCCCCTTGCAGTCCGCCCACGGGCAAAAGTTGGAGGGCGAGCGGGGCCGCAGGGTCCACTGGCTGGTTGTGCGGAGACTGGCGGCTCGAGAAAATCCGGCTCGAAGGGTCCCTCTTCCCTCGCCGCTGAGACTTCACACAGTCTCTGCAAGGTGCGCCCGCATGTCATCGATAACAGCCAGTCGCGCTCGCGTATGAGATCACAACTGCGAGAAGAACCGCGCATCGATGGGGTATTCATCCTCGTTGGCACAGGAGAGCCGCGAGTGCCGTTTCGCCGTGGTGACAGACCTCCCGGCCTGTCCGTCCCGTAAAGGACACTACGTTGGATCTCCCCGCCTCAGGAATCGACACTCCCAATCGCCGGATCGCTCCTCGCTCTGTGGATCCATGTCACTTGAAAAAACAGGCTGACAAGCTGGTTCCAAAACTGTGCGAGCGGGAGTACGGACCTCTGTTAACCGGCCTGCCGTGCACTTATCCGTGGGGTCCCGATCGGAGGGGCAGACAGGAAACAGGATCGGTCGAGACCTCCGCGATCCCCCGACACCTGCGACCTGGGATCGCGTCATGGTCTGTTTTTGCTGGAGGCCGCCTGGAGATGGCGATGCAGGATTTCCGTCTGCCCGTCAGCCCAGTTTTCTCCGATCACGATCCAGCGCGTTGACACAGGGAACCGCGATCCCGCGATCCCTATTTCGAGACCGCTCGGCGCCTTGTGTGAATGGGCCCAACCTGGGAACTGAGTTTCAGGTCCGAATGGTCCGACGGCGCAATCGCCTGCCGAAGACCCCGCATCAGGCAGCCCGTTTCGCCCGGTCGCGCTGCCGCTTCTCTCGGGTTTTGGGGACACTCTTCCAGCGGCGGTGCACCCAAAAATATTGCTCGGGAGCCCGGCGGATCACCCGCTCGAGAGCCGCCGTGTACTTCTGCGTGATCTCCCGCAAGGGGTCCGACGTCTCGCACTCCCGCGGGTCGATCACCTCTTCACACCCCAGTTCGAAGCGGGGCCAACCCAGGGGAGTGGTCTCGTCCAGACGGCGGGCGTAGCCCACACAGATCAATGCCTGGTACTCCAATGCCAGCAGACCAATCGACTGGAAGGTCGATGCGGGGCGGCCGAAGAAATCGACGAACAGCCCCGAACCGCCGGCATCCTGGTCCCCCAGCAGCGCGAGGCTCCCCCGGCGCTCCAACTGCTGCACCATCTGCCCGCTGCCGCCGTTCTTGCCAATCTGCACATGCCCGGTCGAGCGGCGGAAATTCTGGAACCAGCGGTGCAACAACGGATTATCGAGATCCCGCGCCACCAGCCCCATGCGGAATCCGAAGAGACCGAACACCGAGATCGCCATCTCCCAGTTCCCATAGTGCCCCGACAACAACAGCACCGGTCGCCCCGACGCCATCGCCCTGAGCACCTGCCCCTTGTTGCGGAACTCGATTGCTTCGGCCAGGCGGGTCTTCTGCAGCTTCCGCGGCATGAGGATCATCTCCCCCACCATCCGGAACAGGTGCACCCACATCTGATGGATCGTCTGGTCGATCCGCTGGTCGGTCATCTCGGGGCCGAATGCCTGCCGCAGATTGTCGGCCGCCACGTGATAACGGGTCCATTTGCGGGGAAGCCCCCGGTGAATGAACCACGCCAGCCCGCGAGCCAGCGCATCGCGCGTCCGCAATGGAACTCCCTCAACCACCGCCACCAGACTGCGAAACACCAGGTACTCAGCCCAGTGCCGCCAGGTCGCGGCCGGCCGCCGGACGGATCGCCCCGCAGTCGCCGCAGGGACCGCGGCGCCCGAACCACCAGCCGCACCGCCCCCGTCCACCGCAGGGGTGGCGGGAAGACAAGCCGCGATGGCGGGCGAAGGGGAAGCAGACATGATCCGTCGGGAACCTGGGTAAGGGACGTAGCGGAGGGGGACTGTCGCTGGAATCGGCAGAACCGTCAATCCCGATACCAAGTACTGCTCTTCGGGTTACGCCAAATGCGTGGCGGGGCTCGATCTGGGACAGAGGACCATCACAACCTGAGGAACGAGGCCGCCCCCCCGCCGCCTCAGCCGGCATACGCCATACGGAGAGAAATTTCGTGGAATCCCCCCGCAGTACAGCCGTATAATTACCAGAATGTTCCTCGGCACAGCGGGTTTGTGGTTCCCCCCGCAAGTGTTTTGTTGTTGCGAGCTCCTTTTTCCGGATCTGGCTTATGGCGCTGCCTGTCGAATCGTCCCGCGGTCCTGATGCCGCGATCTCCCCCAGCCGTACGCCCGGCCAACTCTCGGACAAAGTTCGTTCGCTGCGGATCAAGACGCCCCCTCCCCCGGCTCCCAGCAGCAAACTGCCATGGTTCCTGGTCGCCCTGCTGGCTGGCGGTGCCGGATATCTCGGATATGAGGTGCGCAACCTGAAACAGGCCGAGGCGGTGCGACTGGCGACGGCGGGGACCGACACCGCGACCGCCGCCTCCCCGGCAGCGGCCCCCGCGGCCGGCAGCCCGGTGACTGTGGGAAGCGGCTCATCGGGCAGCACAGCCAGCTCGGGCGGGGTGGTGCATGAGTCGAAGGGGTATGTCATGGCCCGACGCCAGATCCTCGTCAGTCCCAAGGTGGGGGGAATGGTGAAGAGCCTGCGGGTGCATCGTCCGGGGGATCCGGACGGCGTGGGCGAGACCCTCATCGAGGGGATGCAGGTCCAGAAGGGGGATATCCTCGCCGAACTCGAAACCACCGACTACGAGGCCGATATGCTGCGGTCCAAGGCAAGTCTGGCGAGTGCCAAACTGCGGCTGGAAATGGAGCACAAGAATGTGCCGCGGGAGATTGAGCGGGCCAAAGCCGAACTTTCGGAAGCGATCACCCAGCGCGATTTCTTCAAGGGGCAGCTCGACCGCTGGAACAAGCTGTCGAAGAGCA
>JBKDUK010000010.1:0-16542 GCA_046339535.1 Planctomycetaceae bacterium
CAAAACGATGCATTGCGCATCGGATTAGATGCCACTCTTACCGCTGCCAAATTGTCAAAGAACAAAGCCGCAGAACCCTACCGCCTTACAGCGGCCATCCTGCGGCAACAGCCCGTGTGGACTGAAGCAGATCCAAGCCACCCGCAGACAGCCATCGCTGCCTGCAGCTTTTTGTCTTGAAACTGCTTCAAGCCACAAGCGTGTTGCTTGCGTGAGAGGGGAGTATAAGTGCAGGCGGCGAAGAGTTCAAGCAACTCGCGTCGGAATTTTGAAGAACTTCACACGGAGGCTTCAAACACCCCAAGCCAACATCGCCCGCCAACATCGCCCGCCAACTTCCCACCCAGCACGATCCGCCCCTCAGACAGACCCGCCGAGCCCAAAAGTTCCTCATCCATTTCCGAGTGGAGACGACCGGGGTCGAACCGGCAACCCCTGCCTTGCAAAGGCAGTGCTCTCCCAATTGAGCTACGTCCCCGACACAACCGGGCATTTCCAAGGCAATTGCGGAGACCCGCCTGTCACCCCGCCGCCACAGCCTGCTTCGCCATTCAACCAGCAGCACCATCTGCTTGTGACCGTACCCAAGCCCGCCCTCCCCAATCGGACTCAGCGAGGGGGCATTGGCCGATGGCATCCAGTCAGGCGGACTGACATCCGAAAACCTGGACCAGAACTTTCTGGGGCACAAACCTGCCGGGACACAATCGATACGGCGGAGATTCCGCCGCTCATCGCACCCCGCCAATTCCGGGTTGCCACAGGGTCCCAGATTGCAGCGAATGAGCGGCAATCTGCGGGAGAATCGAATGGGTGCACCAGGATTCGAACCTGGGACCTCAGCCTTATCAGGGCTGCGCTCTAACCAACTGAGCTATGCACCCCCACAATGGGAGGTTATTCCCGCGAACAGCATTCTGTCGCGCGCAGTGGCGATTGTCCAGTGTGGCGATCGGTTTTTTCACCCTGGGACGATCGCAGTTCGTTCGGTTTTCGCCGATTGGGACGAGCAAGTTCCTCCCCGCAGCCCATTCCAGTCGTCCGGTGTCTCCGGCCAAAACGACCAGCCCCCTCCAAACGCATGACTCACACGGCGCAGTTCGCCGACGGGCTTCGTCATTGACCAGACCGGTGCGATTCCGCTGCCGGCAACGCATTCACCAGAGTCTCCGGCTCACAGCGCAGAACATATTCATTGCAGCCGAGCCCCCCGCCACAGGTCTTCAGACGCAACAGCCGAAATCCGCGATCGGCGAGGAATCCAAACACCTGTTCCGGCCGGGCGACTTCAAAGGGATATCCCCCCACCCAATCGAGCACATCGTACCAGGCATTCATGCCCCGGTGGCTGTTGTAATTCTTCCAGCTGGCCAGGGGCCGCAGACGCAGCAAATCGCGCAGCATGGTGGGCCCCCACAACCGCAGCAGGCAGGGGCCCCAAACCAGCCATTTGCAGCCGGTGGGCAAGCGGTTGTAGCAGCGCTTCACCCACTTCCAGCGACGGCTGGCGCGGCCTTGATCGTTGTAGATGGCGACCCACAGACGCCCCCCGCGGGCCGTGCAGCGGGCCGCATTATCCAGCCCCTGCCACATCGCCCCCGTGTGGTGCAAGACCCCCCAGGAATAGACCACGTCGAACTGCCCCAGCGATCGCAACAACTGCTGATCAAGCGCAGAGCCAGAGACCACCTGCCAAAGCCGATCTTCGGCCCCCGCCCGGCGCTTCAACTCGGCAGTGCAGGCGACACTGTCGGGATCGATATCCACCGAAACGACCCGGGCGCCCAGTCGCCAGGCTGCGAGACTGAACAGTCCGCTGCCAGAGCCCAGATCCAAAAACGACTTTTGCGACAGGGTTTCAGCCCCCAGCCCGACTCTCAGAGACTGCACTGCCTCATTGACAATGCGGTCGTCCACCGTCTCCAAAAACCGGCGCCAATTCGCACCGAAGGGAAATCGCAGAGGATCGACGGGGGAAGCTGTCATTTCTTCAGACTAGCTCCCAAAATTCGGATTGTCATCTAAAAGACGGCGCGGCCCCACCGAGTTCACTCAGACCGTATGCCCCAGCAATGCGGAGTCAAACTGGACGCGGTCTCTCTCGGAGCGAGGTCCGTCGCCTGGAGGAGACGAGCAGTTGCGCACAGCAGGCCTCACGGCAAATCCAGCCAGGCCCTCACATCAGAGACAATCAACCGAGATATGTCGTACTTGCCGTGTTCCAGCAGTCTCAAGCTGCCACCGGGGTCTTCGAGGTTCAGGAAGCCGCCCCGATCCGGTGTGTCCGGTTGCAGATCCAGTGTATGGAGTCCGCGATTTTTTCAAGCAGACAGAGCCAAAATCGGCTCTCGCGCCCGCGAACCTCCATCCTCCAGGGCCCCAAACAACCCACCAGATGGTGGACCCATCGGACGGTCGGGAGCTGCTCAGAGACGAATCGCGCCAGCAAGACCGTTTCCCGAGCCCTCAGAGGACCCGACGAATTTGGTCAGCGCCATCCCCCTCACCAAGACACGCGACGGAGAGGCACCTCCGTCACGACTTGACCACGAGACAGAACAAGGCGTAATCCAGCCACACCTTCGGCACTCAGCGGAAGACGGGGGCAATTCAGCAACTGCCGGAAGCCAGATGCACTTCGGCCAGACTGAGGTCGGTGGTCGGGGGAACGGGCGTGGAGAATGCGGCATTGGCAACGCCCACGGCGGCTCCCTGAAAATCGAGTTCTTGCCGTCGAATCGACACATTCCGCGGAGCCGAGATTCCCAACCGGACACGGCCGCCACGAATTTCGACCACGGAGATCTCAATCTCCGTCCCGTCGAGGGCCGATCCAATCAGAATTTTTTCCCCTTCCTTGCGGCTCAAAACAAGCATTTCTGTTCCTCCTTGAAGTTTCTAACGCGAAGTTCCGTCCGGACGCTGGTGACCTGACTGGGAATTTCCGGCCCCGGTGAGACTCCCGACAACCGGGAATCACTGACACCACCGGATCCAAACCTCCCGAACAACCGCCAGACGGCAAACCACTCTGCTCAGCGAGAATCGGCACATGGCGGGCGACACGCCTCAAGTAGCACGATCACACGCAGTTCCTGGCCACGAAATCGCGGCAATCTCAAATCTGGGGAAGAGACCTCAGACAAAACTCTCAAGAGTCCACACTCGGACGCCCCCCCTGCAAACCCCGACCCACTTCCTTTCCAAGACAGGCGTCAAGGACATTTTGGGGAGGAGACGAGCTCTTCCTTCCCTTTATACGCAGCGGGAAAGAGTTGGATCTTGAAAAAATTGCAAATGTTCGGATTTTTTTGCGCCAAGCGCTTGATTTCCGCCAAATGAAACATGCGTCCACTCTCTGGAGCGGGAAAACCTCGGTAAAAGTCCCCTCCTGAACAGTGGGAAGCGGAGGGGTGAGCCAGTTTTGACCAGCGGCGATCGGGTTTCCATTCCGGCTTGTGAGGCGGGTATTCGCGGGGAGGGGTGGTTGGAGCCCCCGCAGCCGCATCGCTCCGTCCGCCGGGGCGAACTTGTGTTCGATTTTAACTTGCCGTAGACTGCTGGATTCCACAATCCAGCGTCTCTTTGGAGCGATTCGCTCCTTCCGGTTTTGCACTGTGGTCAATCGGGAGGTTGCCTTGCGAGTGCACTGCGTCGACCCGGAGTCGTTCCGGACCCAGACCTTGCAAGGCGGCGTGTGGAAACGGCTGCGGGCCAGCAAACTGATTTGCGTCCCTGCCACGGGTTTGCCGTTCGGTCGGCAACCGGAAGTTGTCTGGATCATGTGGTGTCGAGATTCCATTCCCAGGGGTTGGGCCTGACCGGCCACACCTTTGGTCTTTTTCGTTCTTTTTGAGACTCCCCTGGGAGTCGTGGTGGCTGAACATGCAGGAAGACATTCATCCCAATTACGGGGAGACGACGGTGGTGTGCGGTTGCGGGAACACCTTCACAACCCGCAGCACCCGTCCCAAGATCCACGTCGAAATCTGTTCGGCCTGTCACCCGTTCTTCACCGGGAAGGTGAAGTTTGTGGACACCGCCGGACGGGTCGAGAAGTTCCAGCGCAAGTACGGCTGGGGACAGAAGCAGGGCGAAACCAAGTAGTCTGTCGAATTCACCGTGGTTCCGGTCCGTTCCGCCTCGGGCGGTTCCGTGTGGTCGGCTCCACGGGAATCGAGATGGCGGGGGGAGTGGAAACAGCCAGGCCGGCTGAACCAGGTGTCGGGACCGAAGGCCTGATGCCCCGTGGGCTGCTGGTGAGCTGTCCCCCGCCGATCTTTCCCGGAATGTCCTGAGCACCTCTCATTCCTTTCCGGGACGGACTGCTGACGTTGGCACTGCTGCGACGCCGCCCGGCTCTGTCGCAGTCCCTGTTTACCGCGTTCGCTCCCCGGTCTTCATGGCCGGGGTTGCTGTTTTTGTGGACTTCCCGTTGTGTTTCCCACGCTGCAAGCGAAACTGACCCGCTTTGAGGAACTGGAGCGCCAACTGCAGGACCCTGCGGTTTTGGCCGACTCGACGCAATTGCAGCAGGTCCAGCGGGAATACGGCGGGCTGGCGAAGGTGGCGCACCGGGTGCGGGAGTTCAACCGGCTGGAATCCGAGTTGGGGACAGCCCGGGGGCTGGCCGAAGGGGAGACCGATCCCGAGCTGCAGGAGTACGCCCGCGAGGAGTGCTCCCGGCTGGCGGAACAGCATCTGGTTCTGAAAACCGAACTCGAAGACTTGGTGCTGGCGGGAGATGCCGCGACCCGCGGCAGTCTGATCATGGAAATCCGGGCGGGGACGGGTGGTGAAGAGGCGGCCCTCTTCGCCCGCGACCTGTACGACATGTATCAGAAATATGCCGCGATCCACGATTGGAAATGTGAAGTGATGGAATTCTCCCCCTCCGACATGGGGGGAGTGCGGGAAGTGGTGTTCACCGTTTCCGGTGAAGGAGCCTATCGCCACCTGCAGTTCGAAAGTGGCGGACACCGGGTCCAGCGGGTTCCCGAGACCGAAACGCAGGGGCGAGTGCACACGAGTCTCGCCACCGTGGCGGTGCTGCCCGAGGCGACCGAGGTCGAAATCGAAATCCGCGATGAAGACCTGCGTCTCGACACGATGCGGGCCGGTGGACCGGGCGGCCAGAAGGTCAACAAGATCGAGAGCGCCGTGCGGATCACGCACATTCCGACCGGGGTGGTCGTGAAGTGCCAGGATGAAAAGAGCCAGCACAAGAACAAGGCGAAGGCGCTGCGGATTCTGCGCAGCCGGCTGCTGGAACTGAAGCAGGAACAGGCGCACGCCGAACGGGCCACCCAGCGAAAGCTGCAGGTTGGTTCGGGGGATCGCAGCGAACGGATCCGCACGTACAATTTCCCGCAGAACCGGCTGACCGACCACCGGATCGGGCTGACCATCTACAAGCTCGACCAGGTGATGCTGGGACAGCTCGAGGAGATGATCGACGCCCTGTTGAAGTTTGATCGGGAAGAGCGGCTGGGACAGCAGCCCCAGGCCGAGTGACCGCCGGTCCCCCGGCTTGCCCCCCAGCGAGACCCCTGTGTCGACCAATGCTTCCAGCCCCGCCGGCGACGCCCCCTGGACAGTCTCCCGTATCCTGGATTGGACGACCCAGCATTTGAAAAAAGCGGGGTGCGAGACCCCGCGACTGGATGCCGAATTGTTGCTGGCCCATGCGCGGGGCTGCCCGCGGATCCAGCTGTACGTGCAATTTCAGGAGGTGGTGACGGACGCGCAGCGCGCGGTGATGCGCGACCTGGTGAAGCGGCGGGCGGCCGCCGAACCGGTCGCCTACCTCATCGGCCACCGGGAGTTTTTCAGCCTCGACTTTGAGGTGACGCACGACACGCTGATTCCCCGCCCCGACACCGAAACCCTCGTGCTCGAGCTGATCAGCGTGGCCCGGAAGCAGCCCGCCCCGCGCATTCTCGAGCTGGGGACCGGTTCGGGCTGTATCGCCATCTCCGCGGCCGTGAATGTGCCCGCAGCCAACGTGACGGCGGTCGACATTTCGCCCGCCACCCTCGAGGTGGCCCGCCGCAATGCCCGCCGTCACAAGGTGGACTCGCGCGTCGAATTTGTCCTGGGAGATTTGTTCGCGGGTCTGACCCCCGGCCGGACGTTTGACTGGATCGTCAGCAACCCCCCGTACATTCCCCAGGGGGAACTGGCGACTCTCTCGGCTGATGTCCGGCTGCACGAGCCCCCGATGGCACTCGACGGCGGGCCCGACGGACTCGTGGTGATCCGCCGGCTGCTGTCAGAGGCCCCCGGCTGGCTGGTTCCCGGCGGGACTCTGCTGTGCGAGTTTTCGCCCGAGCAGTCGACCTCCCTGCTGGCCCTGGTCGAGGGGAACCCGGCGTGGACCGGCGGGCGGATCCTGAAAGACCTGGCCGGACGGGCCCGCGTTCTGGTGGCCCAGCGGGCGAGTTGAGCCCCGCAGCCCGCCAATCCACAGGATCTCGTGCTGCGCTGTGTTCCACGGGGGACCTCGGTCCCCCAGGACGCCCGGCCGGAAGCCCCAGTCGCAGGACCGGTCCCCTCGTCTGGACAGGTGGGTGAATTTCCGACCCGCCTGGGGTACACTGCCGCCGCACATCCCGATTCATCCTCCCTGAAAGTCCGCCCCATGATCCATGTTTTGGCGACCATTCATCTGCAGTCAGGCCAGCGAACCCGGTTCCTCGAAGAGTTCCACCGCCTGATGCCCCATGTGCATGCCGAAGTGGGTTGTATCGAATACGGACCGGCGATCGATGTGCAGGCGGGTTTGCCCAGTCCGACTCCGTTTCGGGAGGATGTGGTGGTGGTGATCGAGAAATGGGCCGACCTGCCGGCACTGAAGGCACATCTCGTCGCACCGCACATGCACGATTACCGGGCGCGGGTGAAAGATCTCGTGAAGTCGGTGGATCTGCAGGTGCTGGAACCGGCCTGAAGCGGTCCACGGTTGATGGCGGTTTCCCATGTCCTGATTGTCCCCTTTTCTGGAAGTTTCGCATGTCGATCGAATACACCATCCGCCGGCGCCTGCTGAGCTTCCTGCATCTCAGCTTCGATGTCACGGACGAAGCGGGCAAGCCGATTGGCTTTTGCCAGCAGAAGGCGTTCAAGCTCAAAGAAGACATCCGGATTTACACGGACGATTCACGGCAGAACGAACGGCTGGCCATCAAGGCGCGGCAGATCATCGATTTCAGCGCCGCTTACGACGTGCACGACTCCACCACCGGGGAGAAACTGGGGGCCCTGAAGCGGCAGGGGTGGAAATCGCTGATCCGTGATTCGTGGATCGTGATGGATGCCGACGATCTGGAAGTGGGCAAGATCACCGAGGACAGCATGTTGATGGCCACCCTGCGGCGGTTCTTCAACTTCATTCCCCAGTCGTTCCATATGTTGGATCAAAACGACAATGAGGTCGCCACCTTCCACGGCAACTTCAATCCGTTCGTACGGAAGCTGACGGTCGACGTCCAGGACGACTGCACGCTCCCGCCGCTGCTGGTACTGTCGGCGGGAATCCTGCTGATGACCATCGAGGGCCGACAGAGTTGACCAACCTCCCGCGGGAGACTGCCCCGGAGGCAAACGACGATCTGCCCAGGATTCCCGGAGCCTGGATCGACGAAACGTTCGACCTGGGCCGGGTGGTCATCTCGCTGCGGCGTCCGGCCGATCCCGATGCCTTTCTCGATGAGCCCGAGGTTCTCGCGGCCAACCACCGCGACGACTACATGCCCTACTGGTGTCATGTCTGGCCCGCCTGCTACGAGACGGCCCGGGCACTCGTGGATCATTCCTGGTCCCCCGCGACGCGGGTTCTGGAAATTGGAGCGGGATTGGCCCTGCCGGGATTGGCCGCCCTGGCCATTGGCCTGGAAGTGACCATCAGCGATTACGATCCTGCCGCCCTGCAACTGGTCTGGTTCAATGCCCGCCGTCACGGTTGTGCAAACCGCCTCACCACGCTGTTGCTCGACTGGCGACAACCACAGAATCTCCAGTACGACCTCATCGTGGGCTGCGAGGTCATTTATGAACGCCGCAACCACTCCCTGGTGCTCGATGTGCTCGACCGCATGTTGGCACCGGGGGGCGAGGCCTGGATCAGCGATCCAGGCCGGCATACCGCCGATCTGTTTCTGGAAGACTGCCGGACCCGCGGCTATGCCGTGCGGACCCAGGTGTTGCCCCGCCTCGATCGCCCGGGCTCTCCCCCGGGTCAGACCAATCTGTACCGGCTGACCCGCATGGCTCCCCCACGGTCTGCTGATTTCGCCACCTGAGTCGACGAACTGGCGGCAGCTCTTCCCAATCAGAACGGGGGGCGGGGGCTCCTATCGGACGATGCAGTTTCGGCAGGCCCCAGATACACCCCGGCTGTGAGGAAATCACACCGCCGGGATCCGGTCGGGGATGGCCCGTGTGGCGGCGGAATTCAGGCCGTGCGCTGATCGGGGTATTTGACCCGGCCGTGGTACATGCCAATCAGGGACTTGGTCAGCGAATCCTCGATCTTGTCGAGATCGGTCAACGTCAGCCCGCACTCGCTGAACTGCCCATCCAGCAGACGCTTCATCACGATGTCGTGGACGAGCCGTTCGATTCGGCTGGCGGTTGGTTCACTCAACGCCCGGCTCGCCCCCTCGACCGCGTCGGCGATCATCAGAACGGCCGCCTCGCGGGTCTGCGGCTTGGGGCCCGGATAGCGGAACAGCGCTTCCTGCACATCGTGCTCGTGCCCCGGCTGCTCCCCCGCCTGGCGGGTCGCCTCGTGGTAGAAGTACTCAACCAGAGTGGTCCCGTGATGCTGTTCAATGAAATCGATCAACGGTTCGGGCAGCCCCTGTTGCCGGGCGAGGTCGACCCCGTCCTTCACATGGCCGATGATGATCAGCGTGCTCATCGCGGGGGCGAGATTTTCATGCCGGTTGACCCCGCCCGAGCTGTTCTCAATGAAGTACTGGGGCTTGAGCATCTTGCCGATGTCATGGAAATAGGCCCCCACCCGCACCAGCAGGCCATTGGCACCAATCGAGTCGGCCGCGGTCTCACCAATACTGGCGACACTGATCGAGTGGTTGTAAGTCCCCGGGGCCCGATGGACCAGTTCCTGCAGCAGCGGATGGGAGACATCGCCCAGTTCCAGCAGGCTGATGTCGGTGACGGCGCCGAACCACGACTCGATGAACGGGAGACTTCCCGAGACCAGAAAGCCGGCGGCGAGGCACCACAACGGTGACCAGAGACTGAGCGGCCACTGGTTGATGTCCCGCCACAGCAGGTTCCCGCCGGCACTCTGCACCAGCAGCATTCCCCAGTGCATCAGCAGACAGACTGCGGCGGCAACTCCCCCCACCGTCACCAGGGTGGAGCGGTTGGGAACTCCCGACAGCAGGATGACGGCCGCCGCGCAGACGCTCATCATCACCGCGAACCGCGCCATGTCGGCCCCACAGGCAACGGTCACCACGATCGACAGCGCAAAGGCGGTCAGCGTGGCCAACACCTGGTTATGCACCACGGCACACACCATGACGGCGGTCAGGACCACCCCCACCTCGGCCCGCCAGGGATCGAAACTGACCGCCCGGCCGATGCAGATCCCCAACACAATGAGCGCCACATACCGGATGAACCGGGGGAGATTCCACAGCAGCTTGGGCTCATGCTTGACCAGGTGATACCCAATCAGCACCGCCAGCACTCCCAGCATCAGGAACACCACCACGACCCGCAGGATGCGTTCGGCCAGGGGAATCTGGGCTTCGAGCGCCTCGTACTCGACCTGCAGCAATTCGAGCTTCAGTTCGTCAATCATCTCCCCGGGCATGACCAGCGTCTGCCCGACGTTGTAGACATCAAACTCCACCGGTGTCTCATCGCGGGCCGCCTGCCGGCGTTTTTGGGTCTCAACCCTGTCGTAGACCAACGTCTCGGGAGAACGTCTTCGCAGCCAGGTTTCGAGTTCGGTCTGCACCGGGCCGAGGGCGGGGAAGACATTCCAGCGGGCGGGATCGAGCCGTCCACCCGGCTGCAGCACGTTGACCAATTGCAATTCTTCCAGCTTCACATCTTGCTGGCCACCGTCGGCATCGCGCACCAGGGCGCGGGTACTGCCGACCCGTTCCCGGGGCAAATGCTCGGGCTGGATCAATCCGGTCTTTTCGACCCGCTGCAGGAATTTCTGGAAGTCGCTGATGATCTCGGACAGCTTGTCGTCGTTCAAACCCTTCAAGCGGTCGAAGGAATCGAGCTTCTCGGAGGGGTTGACCGACGGGCGGTCGGCCGTGGGGCCCGGATCAGCCAGCCCGAACAACTGCCGCACATTGAGGGGCAATTCTTCGAGGCTGCGGGCCGCCGACAGCTTCTGCAGATCCTGCTTGAGGTTCTCGGGGATCCGGTTGTGAGCCTGGGCATCGAACCGGAAGACCAGCGGGGCCTGATCGGCGGCGCGGTCCCGGGCGGACTGGGTCAGTTCGCGATTTACCCGCGAGAACTGGACCATCGCCAGCACGCCATCGGGAGGCCGTTCCCCCAGCCGATGCGGAAACGCATGGCGCCAGGCTTTGACCCCGCAGAGAATAATGACAATGGCCGCCAGGGCCACCAGGATGCGGACCAGCGCGGCCCGATACTGGAATACCTCCCGCCAGTCGGTGGAAACCTCCTGAGCCAGCCGGATCGTGCCCGGACGGGAGTGGCGCGTGCGTTTGGGTAGATTCGTCGACATGTCTGGCGTGACCGCCCAACCCCCTAGGAACGTCCTTTCGGACGTGATGGCCCCGAGCTCGAACCGTCGTCGTACGCCGCCACAATCTTCTTCACCAGAGGATGCCGCACGATGTCTTCTCCGGTGAGGCGGATGTGCGCAATCCCCGGCACATTCGCCAGCCGCCGCAGGGCGTCGTTGAACCCGCTGGTCACCTCGACCGGGAGGTCGGTCTGGGTGGAATCGCCCGTCACCACGATCCGTGAACCGTTCCCCAGCCGGGTGAGGAACATCTTCATCTGGGTCACGGTGGTGTTTTGCCCCTCGTCAAGAATGATGAAGGTCTCGTTGAGAGTCCGTCCCCGCATGAAGGCGAGGGGAACGATCTCAACCACGTCGCGGTCGATATACCGCTGGACGGCATCGTAATCGAGCATTTCCGAGAGCGCGTCCAGCAGCGGTCGCAGAAACGGATTGATCTTCGCGAGCAGATCGCCAGGCAAAAATCCCAGTTTCTCCCCCGCCTCGACGGCGGGCCGGACCAGCACGATCTTGCGGACCTGTTCCTGACGCAGGGCGTTCACCGCCATGGCCACGGCCAGATAGGTCTTGCCACTCCCCGCGGGACCTTCGCAAAACACCAGATCGTGCTCACGAATCGCCCGCACGTATTCAGCCTGCCCCGCACTGCGCGGCAGAACCTTCCGGGCCTTCTCGAGCAGGTCGATTGACTCGGCGGGTTTCCGGAGATTCGGCGGTGCGGAGGCCACCGCTCCCGCGGTCTTCGAAAGCCCCAGCACGCTGCGGACTTCCGATTCCTGCAGAACGCCCCGTTCTTCGAGAATGGCCTTCAGTTCGCTGAAGACTTCCCTCCCCCGCCGGATCTGCTCTTCGGTGCCATGCAGCCGCAGCTGATCGCCGCGAATGGTCACCCCCACCCCCACCGCCTCGCGGACCTGTCTCAAATACCGGTCTTGGGCACCAAACAAAAGCAGGATTTGGTCCGCGCTGGCAAAGGACAGTGTGTCGTCAGTCATCCGATCTCCCCAGGAGCCTCCACAGGCGGCTTCGGTCGGTCCGACAGAAACTGCCTTCACTTCCCGAATTATACCAATTCACCAGACCCACAACGGATGGTTCTGGTTCGCAACTCGAGAACTTGGAAGGGGCGGCCGGGATCGCCTCCCACCCCGCAGTCCGTCCGCAAGACGGCATTTTTTCTCCTCCAGCCCGTCGCCAGCCTTGCGCAGACCAACCACAACCCATTTTCTGACAGGAGTTTACGGCTTCACCACAGCCCTTGAACGGTCACTGTCGGGCGAGTTGAGAGGGGTGAACGGGGTCAAGTTGGAGGGGGGAACGGTTCGATTTGAAGAGTCTGGCGAATGGCGCGAGCCCTACCATCCGCAGGCCCTGCACGAGCTGTCCATGTTCGAGTCGCACTTCGGATTCCAGCACCAGCCCTTCGCGGCCACTCCCGATCCCCGCGCGTGGTTCGCCACACCGCGGCTGCGCGAGTTGGTCGACGAACTGACGGTGCGTCTGGAGACCGGACAGGGAATCTGCCTGCTTACGGGGGCTGCGGGACTGGGCAAGTCGCTGATCTGCCGCGTGGTCGCCCAGGAACTGTCCGCCCCCTGTCATGTGCTGTACCTCGCGGCCCCTGCGGTGCTGGCCCCCCGGTCTCTCTTTCAGACCCTGTTGTCTGAACTCGATCATTCCCTCCCCGGCCTCGACCTGCACGAAATGCGGCTGGCACTGCTGCAAACCCTGCGCGAACAGGTGCGGGCCGACCGGCCCTGTGTGCTGCTGGTGGATGAAGCGCACCTGTTGCCGCGACGGCTGTTTGAAGAGCTGCGGGCTCTGACGGTACTCGATGAACAGGCCCAGCCGCTGTTGCGGCTGATGCTGGCCGGTCAGCCCCGTCTCGAGGAACTGTTGACCGGCGCGGAATTCGACGCCCTCAATCAGCAGGTTGCCTCTCACCAACTGCTCGAACCCCTCTCGCTGACCGAGTCGGTCGAATACATCCTGCACCGGGTGTACTGGGCGGGGGGAGACACCGCCGGCCTGTTCAGCATCCCGGCCCTCGATTTCATCGTGCAGGCCTGCTCGGGCATCCCCCGGTTATTGAACCGGCTCTGCGACCAAAGCCTGCTGGTGACCGAGGCCGCCCAGCTCTCCCAGGTCGATTTGCCCCAGGTCGAGACCGCTCTCGATTCGCTGCGGCATCTGCCCCTGGCCTGGAATGAGGAATTCCTCCGTCGGCGGGGCCTGGCGACCGATTTCCAGAATGATTCCGGCGAGGCCCCGCGCCAGCCGCTCGAACGCGCTGAGACCGGGGACCTCGACTGGAACGAGCTCTCCACGAGCGAGGACCTGCCTCCCGAATCCTTCGCGACGCACGCCGACCCAGCCGCTGACATCGGAGACGTCGTCGAACCCGACCACGGGCCCGCTGCACACGAAGACGCACCAGCCGGCGACTCACACTTCGCGGAGCAGACGGCTGAGGATCCCACCCTGGAACCGGAGAATGCCGAAGAAGACGACCTGTCGGCCGACTTCACCCATCCGGGCGCGGCACAGATCGCGTTTCCCTGGCGCGACACTCCACGGCGGTCTGTCAATCTTCCCCCGATCACTGGCGACTTCGAGCCCATCGAAGAGGCGTTCGAGGGGCACAGTTCCGCGGTCCCATCGCCGGTGGGACTGACCTTCGATGAACGGGCGCTGGCCGAGGAATGGTCGCGAAGGCTGCGGCGTGAATTGCCCCAGGTTCCTCTCTCGCTTCCTCCGGAACCGCCGTCCGACGTTGCCCACGAGGGACGCGTCCCCCCCCCCCGGGAAACACTCTCGACTCCGGTGCCGACGGTCTCCACGCCGTGGAATTCCGCCACAGCGACGTCCCCACAACCGAGTCCAACCCGTTCCTCAACCACGGCGTCCACGGCTTCGGTCACTGCCGCCCGGGGAGGATTCCTGACGCCGCGGCTGGCGATTGGCAGCTTGACGGAGCGCTCGCTGGAAGAGGGTGATCTGGTCTACGACGTCGTCGAGCCCGAAGAGCCGGCCTTGGCGAATCCCCGTGCGCGACGGCCGCGACTGGTCAATGGGATCTCGGTTGTGGCCGAGGCCGTTGCGTCCGCGACAGTTTCCGCGGCAGCACGGTCGCCCGAGACCAGCAACAGCGGGACCATCGAAGTTCCAACCGCCCCTCGTCGGGTCGCAGAATTGTCCACCCCGGATCACGACGAACCCACCGCCACTTCCGTGGCGGTGACACATCCCGCGCATGAGATCCCCGCTCCCCGTGGTTCCCAGGGGTCCGGTTTGGGACGACTCTTTACTGTGCTGCGTCACAAACTCGACTCAAGCCGCAGCCGCATTCAACGCCCGCAGCAATAACTTTCGAGTTGTTGGTCCCCCGCTGCCTGAAGCAGCGCGACGGGACCGCTGCCCGCGGTCGAGGGATTGGCTTTAGAACTGCGAGAGAAACCGCAGATCATTCCCGGTGAAGTACCGGATATCGGGAATCGAATACCGCCGCATGCAGAACCGCTCGATCCCCAGGCCAAAGGCGAACCCGGTGACGAGATCAGGATCGTAGCCGACGGCCCGCAGCACATTCGGATCGACCATCCCGGCCCCGCCGATTTCCAGCCAGCGGCTGCCCCAGCTCATGTCGACTTCCACCGAAGGTTCGGTGAACGGGAAGAACGACGGGCGAAAGCGGATCGAAACATCCTGCCCCAGATAGGCGCGGGCGAACAGCCGCAGCACGGTCTTGAGCTGGGCCATCGTGGTCCCCTCGGCAATCAGCAGTCCCTCCATCTGGTGGAACATGCACGAGTGGGTGGCGTCGATGGTATCGGGACGATAAACGCGGCCGACCGAAATGATGCGGATGGGGGGTGGGGAAGATTCCATCACCCGGATCTGCACAGTGCTGGTCTGGCTGCGCAGCAGGCGTGGCGGCGAGCTGGAACCGTCGCGGGCGGCCACTTGGGCGGCGGCGAGGTAGAAGTTTTCGAGTGGGTCCCGGGCGGGGTGATCGGCGGGAATGTTGAGGGCTTCGAAATTGTGCCACTCGTCTTCGACTTCGGGGCCATCCGCCACCGAAAAGCCGAACCGCCCCATGATCTCCTTGAACTCCAGAATGGTCTGGGTCAGGGGATGGCGGCGACCTTGGGGAGATCGGGTGCCAGGCAGGGTGACGTCGAGGCCCCCCACCTTCCGGGCCGGCCGGGCGAGGACCCGTTGCCGGGCCTCCAGCGCCGCACCAACCCTGGTTTTGACCTCATTGAAGCGGCGGCCCACCAGAGGTTTTTCCTCCTTGGTGGCCTGCCCCAGAAGCCCCTGCAGATCGCGCAGCCGTCCTTGCCTGGCTCCCAGAAACTCAATGCGAGCGGCTTCCAGAGCCCCGGCATCGCCAGCCGACTCGATCGCCGCCATGGCGGCCGCCTCGAACGCATCGAGCAGTTCAATCAGGCTTCCGGAACTCATCCCTGCATTCTCACGATCCCGGTACTCAAGATCCCGGCGTTTTAGGGAGCAAGTCGACAGGCACAGGAGCCACCTCGAGCCGGCCACTGGGCAGAAACAGCCCGTGCTCAACTGGCCTGGCAGAGCGTCTTCAGACCCCGTTCAGCAAATCGTGCCGGCTCCCGCAGGGGGAGCACCGGCACGAATTTCAACGTCGACCGTTACGGACGACTCAGGCAGAGATCTTCAGAGCACCGCGAGCCAGTTCGACCAGTTGGTCGAACACGTGGGGGGAGTGGATCGCGATTTCGCTGAGCGACTTGCGATTCAGGCTGACGTTCGCCTTCAGCAGTCCATTGATGAACTGCGAATAGCGAATGCCGCGCTGCTCACACGCCGCCGTCACGCGAATGATCCAGAGCGAACGGAAGTCGCGCTTCTTGGCACGGCGGTGGTGGAAGGCAAACGCTCTGGCCCGAAACAGCGTTTCGGTGGCCATCTTGACCAGCTTGCCGCGCTTTCCGAAATTGCCCTTCACTTCCCGGAAGAGACGCCGACGGGCTTTCCGGCGGGCGGTGGTCTTTCTCGCTCTCATGTCACTCTGTTCCTGCTCAACAAAATCTGTTCAACAATCGTGCGAGAAGATCGCACGCGATGGTTCACCAATCGACCGGTACCGAAAGACGGCTTCCGCACCTGCCCGGCCACTCGGCCAGTCTTCGCGACGGCCACTTTTCAATTCGACTGCAACCCGGGCCACACCCTGACATTGCCAGCGAACATCGTCGCCCGCCGGGCTGGCCGTTTCACATCGGCCAGAGCCATGGCAGGAGAAGAATCTGGCGGGTTGCCCGCACTCCCTTCCGGAAATGCATTCGACAAACCATTCCTCCTGATCGCATCCGAATTTCGGCTACGCTGGCTGTCGCTGGACTGCAAAGTCTTGCCAACAACGGCCCTTGCGGCAGCCGCATGAATGAACTGAATGCCTTGGCATTTCAGCAGCCATGACAGAAGGCTGCGGTGATTGTCGGGAAACCCAGTCCACCAGTCGAAGCGGGCGACGACGGAATGACCTCCCAACCAGTCCCCCGCACAACTACATGCTGGGACGCAGGCCGTTTTGGACCACCTTGGCCAACGTGCCGGACACGATGCCATCCTGCCGCAGGTGCCGCTTGCGGTTGGCTGACTTGCCACTCAACAAGTGGCCGCGTGAGGACTTGCGGTGCTTCGCCTTGCCAGTGGCAGTCAGCTTGTACCGCTTCTTGATTCCCTTGTGGGTCTTCTGCTTGGGCATGACTCGAACTCAAAGACGAGAGACTCCCGGA
>JBKDUK010000011.1:0-2451 GCA_046339535.1 Planctomycetaceae bacterium
GCATCCTCCCCCGCGAGTTCCCGCAGGACCACAGCCGGCTGCGATACCCCCGGCTGCGACGCACGGGTGGCCTCGATCTCTCCCCGCTCGAGCCGGAAGCCCCGCCGCTTCACCTGCTGGGCGGCCCGGCCGAGATACTCCAGCGTCCCGTCACTGCGACGCCGCGCCAGGTCGCCACTGCGGTAGATCTTTCCGCCCGATCGATCGCACGGACTCTCGGGGAAGCGCTCGGCGGTCAGTGCCGGCCGGTTCAGATAGCCGCGCGCCAAGCCGGGGCCCGCCACACACAACTCCCCGACCATTCCCGTGGGGACCGGCCGCAACTGGCCATCCAGCAGGTAAACCTCCAAATCGGGAATGGGGACTCCAATCAGGCTCGCCGTCTCTTCCCGGGCCATCTGCGCCGTCAGCGGCTGATAGGTCACATGCACCGTCGTCTCGGTGATGCCGTACATGTTGACCAGCCGCGGAGCGGTCTCGGGATGACGCGCATACCAACGTCCCAGTTGCGAGAGCGACAGTGCCTCGCCTCCGAAGATCACCCACCTCAACGCCAGATCAGCGGGCCGTCCCGCCCGCTCAGCCTCGGCCTGGATCAGCTGGTAGAACGCCGACGGGGTCTGGTTCAGCACCGTCACCCGTTCCCGGATCAAAAGCTCCAGAAACTCGCTCGGGGAACGTGAGACCAGTTTCGGCACCAAAACCAGTCGTCCGCCATAGAGCAGCGCGCCCCAGATCTCCCACACCGAAAAATCGAAGGCGAACGAATGGAACATCGTCCAGACGTCGTCGGCCGAGAACCCGAACCAGTGGTGGGTGGCGGTGAACAGCCGGGTGACGCACTGCTGGGTGATCACCGCCCCCTTGGGCTGACCGGTCGAACCCGAGGTGTAGATCACATAGGCCGGGTGGTCTGGCCGTACTCCCCGGCCCTGCGGGTTGCCACTCCGGCCGGGCAGCCCGGGATTGTCATCGAGGCACAGTCGCGTCACCTCTCCCTCAAGGCGTTGGGCAAGCTGACGGGTCGTCAGGACCACGCGAGGTTTGGCGTCCGCCAGTGTGGAGGCCAGTCGCATGGGGGGAGAACCCGGATCGAGCGGCAGGTACGCACCGCCGGCCTTCACCACGGCCAGCATCGCGACGATCATTTCGGGGGATCGCTCGAGGCAGATCCCCACCAGAACGTCCGGCCCGACCCTCAGGTCGATCAATTGGTGCGCGAGACGATTTGCCGCCGTGTTCAGCGCGGAATACGTCAGATGTTCCGATCCCGCACTCAGTGCCCACGCCTCGGGGGTGCACTGTGCCTGGCGTTCGAACCACTCTGCGAGGGTGGTTGGGAGTTCGCAAACGAAACTCGGTCCGGTCGCATGGCCCACCGATTCATCGGAGGAAAAGCAGTCCTCTCCATGCCCCCCCCCCAGATCATGCAGTGCCTCCTGTGAATCTCCCCAGACTTCTGAAAACTGAGGAGCTCGGTGAGTCTCACCCTGGCCCGAATTCATCGACAATCCTCCAACATCCCCCCTGGACAACCGAATGATCCACACTTCTCATCGGACCCGTTCCCAAGCCCGACTGCACCCAACGGCTTGACAACCCACTGGCCGAATCGGGCATGGAACCCGGATCACCGACGACAGGATTCTGAACAGGCGGTATCGCGTTGTCCAAATCCAGGCTAAGGCTTCATGAAAAATCAGTTTTTCCACCGCCGAATGTATGGGTGGAAAGAGTTGTGCCGAGGAGAGTGGAGACGAATGCCCCACTCCACGTGGTAAACCACGGACACTTCCAGTCATCCTGATGCCGTGGCATGAATCCGGCGGTACAAACTGCGGGACTTGCGAATTTCCACCGCGTGGCTGCGAAACCGAGCCAGGATTCCGGGAGAGCCCTGTCCGATCCGGGGACGCCGCCGATCCAGGCAAACACAACGTTCCAAAAAGCAGGAAAACCCCGGGCCGAAATTCGCCCCGGGGTCACTGCCGAATAGACAACGGGACGAAGCGAGCCTCCCGCATTCCGGAAGTCCTTCTCCATGGGCGACCAGGAACCTGGAGCGGCGTCAACCGCAAGTCACGCCCATTTCACGATGACGCTGAACGTCCCTTCCTTCTCCTCACCGAGTCTGCGCAGAGATTCGGGTGAGGACCCGCCGTTTCGAGTTGTCGATTCGTTTTTGTCCGAACTGGGGAAGTTGAGGTCACGCCTTCCTGGCGATCGTCACTCACCTTGTGACGCGGGCGGAGGAGAGGCCCGGAAAGTGTGTCGTCTCTCTGGTGTCAGGGAGCGGGGACCAGAGTGCGCACAAGTCGAATGCCACAATCGGCCAGGCGGTCGATCGGGCGAATACCATCCCGCCGGGCACTCCGCCCGCGCGATTCTCCGTTGTCCCAGGCTCCGCCCCGATAAACCCGGACATTCCCGGGTTGTCCTTTCAGTGCATCG
>JBKDUK010000012.1:0-49071 GCA_046339535.1 Planctomycetaceae bacterium
GGGATGACTGGACTCGGTCCCCGCAGGAATCCGGCCGGGCAGCCGCACGATGGTGGGAACGCGGATTCCTCCTTCGTACAGGCTCCCCTTGTAGCCGCGCAGGTCGGCCGTGCTCTGGAAGAACCAGGCATCGACACCCCCGACATGAAATGGTTGCTTGGCGACGGCGTGCGTGGTGCCGTTGTCGCTCGAGAAAATGACGAGGGTGCGGTCGGCCAGCTGCAGTTCGTCGAGCAAATGGAGGATCCGGCCGACGTAACTGTCGAGCCGGGAAATCATCGCGGCATAGGCGGCACGCGGGCGGGGATGCGGCAGATAGCCCCCCTCGCCGCGATAGGGCTCGCAATCCCACTGCGGGGGAAAGCGATCGAGATCGTCCAGCGGGGGATGCATGGCCACGTGGGGCTCGATGAATGGGAGATAGAGCAGAAAGGGGCGCTCGTGCTCGTTGCGCAGAAACCCTTCGGCCTCGGCGAGGATCTCATCGGGGGCATGGTGTTGCCCAATGGTGTCGGCCGCCACGATCTCCGCTTCGACAGAAGCGGCATCGGGTTTGGGCCGGCGTGGGAGATGCCCGGGAATGGCCGGCTGGTTGAGGGGGATCTGCTGGTCATTTCGCCAAAGGTGCGCAGGATAATAGCTGTGGGCCACTGCCTGACAGTTGTAGCCGAAGAAGTGGCCAATTCCCTGACGAGCCGGTTCCCCCGTGCTGCCCACGGGGCCGAGGCCCCACTTGCCCATCGCCCCGGTCACATAGCCGGCCTGTTGCAGCACCTTGGGAAACGTCAGGGCCTGCTCGCTGAGCGGATGCTGGCCTTCCGTGAACTGGGGGTTGGTGAGGCTGGCCTGCCGGTTCCCCCGGATTTCGGCATGACCGAGATGCCGGCCGGTGAGAAGAACGCAGCGCGAAGGAGCACAGACGGGTGCCCCGGAGTAGTGTTGGGTGAGGCGCATTCCCTCGGACGCGAGACGATCGAGATGGGGGGTGGGGATCTTCTTCTGGCCAAAACAGCCAAGCTCGGCCCAGCCCAGGTCATCGGCCAGAATCAAAACCACGTTCAGAGGACGTGGGGGGAGAGGTTCGGGAGGTTGCTCGGCCGACACTCGGGGGTCGTGCCCCAGAATCCCCCACACGACCAGCCCGAGCCACCAACCGCGGAGGGCTGTGGGGCGGAGTGGGGTGGCGTTTTCGAGGGAGGCGGGGGCCGGCATGATCGGGTACCTTTCAGAGTGCGCACAAACTGTCCAGACTCGCGCGATCGTACCGGTCGATCAACAGGATGGGGAAGGGTGGCTGTGGTGCGTTGCCCTGCGGCAAGACGAGATCCGACATTCTGCCATCGCCGGAAGACGCAGGGCCGTTCATTCGAAGCGATCGTCTCGCCCGGTGAGATTTCACCGGCCGGGGGGACCGGACCAGTTGAAAACCAGGAGCAACAAGGGATGGGATCTCAGTCGGAACAGACCGTGGCACGGTACTATCTCAGGAGCACCCGCGACACATTCCTGTCGCACAAAGAGGCGGCCGATCGCGCGATTGCCCAGGTGAGCGATGCGGGTTTGCGACGAGCACTCGACGAACACACCAACTCGATTGCCATCATCATGCGACACATCGCCGGGAATCTCACCTCACGTTGGACCGACTTCCGAACCACGGATGGCGAAAAACCGTGGCGTGATCGCGACGGGGAGTTCCTCGAACAGCACGAACCGCGCGAGCAACTGCTGGCCCGCTGGAACGCCGGCTGGCAGGTCGTGTTGGACGCCCTCGACAATTTGCAGACGCAGGAACTTGGGCTGACCATTTACACTCGGGGAGAAGCACAAACCGTACTGCTGGCCCTGCAGCGGTCGCTGGCGCACGTGGCGTATCACTGCGGGCAGATTGTGTTGCTGGCCCGGGTGTTTGCCGAGGGAGAGTGGCAGATCCTGTCCATTCCACGGGGGGGCTCGGCCGAATACAACGCGCGGAACTGGGGAACGGGAACGCCAAGACCGCCCCGGGGTGCCGGGTAAGCCCCTTGGGGACCCAGCCAAGGCCCGAACACGGGAACAGTCCGGGACTGATCGCGGCCGGTCTGGGTTGAGACCTGAACAGATGCAGCACAGCACGACACCCCCAGGGAGACAACCCGACGTGCCGCAAACCCAGGTCCCATGAAGTCTCCCCGATGTGAGCGGGCCGGAGGTGGGCGAGATCTGAACATGAACTGAGATCTCGCGTCTTGTATTCCGTTCCGCAAACGTCAAGAATCTTCCGAAGTGAGCGAAACAGTACGGGGGGGCAATGTGCGGCGGCGGGCGGATACCCCGCAGTCCTGTCTTGTTCCGGCTGCGATCTCGCCGGGGCTGTCCTGTTTTTCCAGGTGATTCAGATATGTCGCGTTCGTGGTTGGTGATGGTGGCGTTCTTGGTGGCGGGACTTCCGGCGGTCTGCCCGGCGCAGGTCAAGCTGGTACGGCAATTGAAAGAGAATCAGGAATCGCTGGTCGAGACGTCGGTCAAAGTCGAGCAGACGCTGAAGATCGCGGGGATGAACCAGCAAACAGCGTCTGAGAACCGCCGGCTGGTGCGGGCCAAAAGCGGAAAGCGTGACGATCTGGGACGGCTGCGGATCGAAGAGAAGGTCGAAGAACTCGAAGCGCACATTGAGGCTCCCACCGGCACATACGACTTCAACTCGAAGAGTCCGGATGCAGCGGGGACCTCGGCCCTGGAGGCCGTCCGGCCGTTGCATAAAGCGCTGCTGCAGCAATCGGTAACGATGGTGCACGACAAGGACGACGCTGTGGTGGGAGTCGAATTCGACCAGCAGTTTCTGAACAACCTCGCACCGGAGGTGCAGGCCCTGGTGAAAGACCAGTTTCAGACCGAGAATCTGAAGCGGGCGGCGAAACAGGCTACTGAGCGGCTGCCAACGGGGCTGGTGCAGAAGGGAAGCACGTGGGAGCGGACGGAAACGACAAATCTGGGGGCGGGTCAGCAGTTGTCGCTGACGGCGAAATACACCTACGTGGGGACGGAGGACCGGGATGGGAAGCCGGTGGAGAAGATCACCTACGTGATTGAAGAGGTGAAGTTCGCTCTCGACCCGAATTCTCCCCTGCCGCTGAAGCTCAAAGGAAGCGATCTGAAGCCCGAGAAATCGGGAGGCGAGATCTGGTTTGATGCACAGGGGGGAGTCATTGTCGAAGAAACCCAGAAGATCGCGCTGAAGGGGACGATCGACTTCGAAGTCAACAACACCCCGCTGCCCTCGGAACTCGACCTGAAAATGGAGTTCAAGACAACCCGGAAGTAGCGATGCGCAGTCCTCCCTGCGTGGGGAAGGCCCGGGACGGCACAACCGTTCCCGGGCCCTTTGCATTTTGGGCGGCTCACGGGCGACGCGGCCGGTGGAGGCGGAGTTCTTCCCGTTCCTGCTTCACCGGGGGACGGTCTGCCCGGTCACACGCATCTTCAAGACCACCACATCGCAATCCTTGCTCAACTCCGCCGCGCCGTAAAACACGCAGGCCTGCCCCCCCATAAGCAGGTGGCGGACTGCGTGGATAGAGAGCGTCGAATGGACTTTGTGAATCGGGTTCGGGATCAAGAGATCCTCCAGCCTGCAGATAAAAATGCCACAGAATCGAAGTCTCCCGCCAGCGTTCCTGCGGCGTCAGCAGGGACCACTCCGGCCAGGAGTCGGCATCATCCCTGGCCTCCAGCAGCCGTTGGATGCGGGCCTGTTGCCGCGGAGTCAGTCGTTCACCATCGGGCCCCTGTGTCGGGAGCGAGCCTTCCGGGGGAACGGATGCGGGGCGGGAGAGATCGGCATGCCTCGGAAGTGCTGTCCAGAAGAAGCGTGCCTTAGGATTCTCATTCACAACCCCCTGCCGATCAAGACGGACTGCCAACCGGAGGAAACAGATCCTCCCCCCTCGACCACTCGGTCAAGGTGCGTCTCTGCGCTGAAATGAGCCGGAGGGCCTGATCAGCGGTACGGCATCCCTCGGGCGGGCCGAGAATTGAATTTTCGGGGCGGGGTGGCGATAGTGCCTTGCAAGTTTTCAGCTTTGGTTGACACGCGGACAGACTGCGTGGGCCGCTCACACGCACCAGGAGCAGATCATGGGAAAGAGTCAGGTCAATGTGGCGATGGTCGGATTGGGGTTCGGGGCGGAGTTCATCCCGATCTACCAGGCGCACCCACAGGCGAACGTGGTGGCGATCTGTCAGCGCAATGAAGACAAGCTGAACAAGGTCGGCAACACGCTGGGGATTGCCAAACGCTATACGAAATTCGCCGACGTGCTGGCCGACAAGGAAGTCGATTTCGTCCACATCAACGCGCCGATTCCCGATCACGCCTGGATGTCGATCGAAGCGCTGAAGGCGGGCAAGCACGTGATGTGCACGGTCCCCATGGCGACCACGGTCGAAGACTGCCAGAAGATCTGCGAGACGGTGCAACAGACCGGCCTGAAGTACATGATGGCCGAGACCGTGGTCTACAGCCGCGAATTCCTGTTCATCAAGGAGATGTACGAGAAGGGAGAACTGGGCAAGATCCAGCATCTGGCCGCCTCGCATCCCCAGGACATGGACGGCTGGCCCGACTATTGGGAACGGATGATTCCCATGCACTATGCCACGCACGTCGTGAGCCCGGTGCTGGGTTTGATGAACAAGCGGGCCGAGTACGTGAGCTGCTTCGGCTCGGGAACGGTGCGTGACGACATCGCCCAGAAGTCGGGGAACCGGTTCGCCGTTGAAACCTGCCATATCAAACTTCAGGATTCGGATGTCACGGCCCACATCTGGCGGTTCCTCTACGACGTGGCCCGCCAGTACCGCGAGAGCTTCGACGTGTATGGCACCAAGAAGAGCTTCGAGTGGACGCTGGTCGAGAATGAACCGCACGTGATCCACACGGCGAAGAAGCCCGAGCACGAGATTCCGTCGAAGGTCGAAGTGCCCGATTACGCGCACCTGCTGCCGGAGCCCATCCGCAAGTTCACCCGCAGCATTCAGGATGCCGAGCATCTCTCGTTCATCCAGGGGGGTGGCCACGGCGGTTCGCACCCGCACCTGGTGCACGAAATGGTGAGCGCACTGATCCAGGATCGCGATCCCTGGCCGAATGCGACCCTGTCGGCCAACTGGACCTGCGTGGGAATCTGTGCGCACCAGTCGGCACTGAAGGGTGGCGAGATCGTGAAGCTGCCCGCCTTCACCCTGCGATAATGGTGCCCGCGCACAGCCCGCGTGCGGGAACAAAGCCAACGCAGGCTGTTCGGAAATGAAAAAACCCCCGCCAGGCACGAGGCCTGGCGGGGGAAGGATTCGCGGGAATCCTGGGTTGCTTCGTGGCGTGCTGCAGACCGACTACCGGACCCGGGCACGGAAGGTGATCGTTCCCGTCGTGCGGCCGGGGAGTGGGGCGTCGAGTTCCCAGCGCAGGATCTTGCTTCCCTCGCCGTTGTCGAGCGTCTCGAACTGCGACGGCAGGCTGTTGGTTTGCGACCCCTCGATGTATTCGAGCCGGGGGGTTAGGTTATCGACGATCGTCACTTCCGTCACCGGGCTGTCCCCCTGGTTCTGGTAGCGGATTGTGAAGGTGATTTCGTCGTCCTGGGCGGCAATCTTGAGATCAGCCAGTTTGGTGATCCGCAGATTTCCCGGCCCCTTGGGATCGGTTCCGGCCAGCTCCTCGACCTTGAACCTGGCTTCGACAATCTGCACGGCATCGTCCTTCGCGACAATGACCGGAGTCTGCACCCGGGTCCAGACCACAGCATTCTGCACCTGGATCGCTTCGAACGCCTCCTGGGCCTGTTTGGCGATCTGAACCTGCAGATAATCGAAGTAGGTGATCGGAACCAGTTCGTTGCTCAGGAAGGCCGGCGCCAGCGGGCGGTTGACGTCGAAGGCGAGGTCGGCGTTCAGGACCACGCTGCCGCGAACCTTGCTGGTGAGTGGATCGGCCAGGTCCCGCTGGCGGGCAACCACCAACAGGTCGGGACGGTGCACGGCCACCTGCCGCACCTCCTGCTGATTTTGATTGGCCTTCGTCTGCAGGGCGTCTTCCAACGCCCCGCTGATGACCGTCACAGAAGAAAACCGGGGAGCGTAGACGCAGACTTCGTTCGTGCGGCGAACCCGGCGTTTGTTCTCTGAGTCATGGAACTCGGCAACGGTGTCCTGCGTGTCGAGGCCCAACATCCCTTCCTGGTCGTAGTGCACAGGCTCGTCACGATCGCCGCCGTCACACAGGTACTCGTCGGGATAACGGTCTTCATCACAGCAGCCGTCGGCACAGGTCTCGCAGGGAATTCCCGGAGGACAATTCCCCGAGGGACAAGCTCCGGGCCTGGGAATGCTGACGCGTGACGCCGCCCGCAGCGATTGCCGGACCAGAGCCCGACGGCCGTTGACAGGAACAATCGCGACACGGCCGGCGGCTTCCGTCCCGGGGGCTTCATCAGCGAGAAATTCGGGACTCTCGGACTGGGCCCGGGCCGAGGGGGCGGAGGCCCCGGTATGCAACGGGGCGGCGATCGAACCCGAGGGCCGGGTGTCGAGGCTGGCCTGTCTGGTCGCCAGCGATCCACAGGCACTCGCCGACAGGGCGAGAGTGGCCATGGTCCAGCGGGCAAAGTGCGGCAGGGAATGCCCGGCGAATCGGGATTGAGTGAGTGTCATGGGAGCACCTCCGGGAAGTCGGCGGCCGGCTGGAGCCCGATCACCTCGGGAACGACGGCGATGGGGGCGGGATCTCCGTAGAATCCGGGCTCGGGCCGAGCCAGGTCGGGAGTGCGTCCTCCCAGACGAACGATGGCGACGGGACGTCCATCCCGCTGGGCCAGTTCCAACACATTCTCATTCGGTTCGGCGAGATAGGCCCGGTCTCGGGCATTGCCCCGGACGGGCAGGGCGTGGTCCGGACGCTCGACATAGATCACCTTGGTCACCAGACGCCCCTGAACTGCCTGGGCGATCTCCTCCGAGGTGAAGGCGACGGGAACCGGGAACTCGTTTTCACGCCCACAGGGGGGATGCAGCTTGTCGATGAGTTCGATGGTGGGATACAGCTCGACACCCGGATGGGCGGCGAGATCAGAAATCCTGAAGCGATACAGCGATCCAACATGCAGGACCGCGAGGTTGTGTTCGGGAATCGGAAGTTCTTCGGAGGTTCCCCCCTGGAAGAACGCCACCTGCCCGATGCCGTCCGGCAGATCGACCCGCACCGGCTGGGGCTTGTGGGCCGCCTTGCGATTGACCATGGTGGCCCAGCGGGCCGCCACACCCGGTGCCGTGTGCTGGCTGAGCGGCTGGTGCCGACGCTGGGAAACCCGGGCCGATTGGGCCTCGGCAGCAGTCGTCGCAACGCAGGCAACCAACAGGGCTGCACCAGCCAGACCGTGCTGGGCACAGACCGGCCAGTTGCGGACGACGGGCGAGGTCAGTCGGGCGAGCAGGTCGAGAGGCGACATGGCGGGGCTCGGCGGGTGGTGAAAGTGTGACCGACTGGCAGGAAGTTCGCGACGCGATGTGGAACAACTGGGGAAAGTCACCAGGTTGCTGCGGCACACGGCCGTCGAGGACGTGCGACCCCATGAATCTCCCCAGTCCAACCCGCCCGTTGCGAGCGGGTTGGTGCTGGGGGCGGAGTTCAGAGGGGGTCGTCAGCGACCCTGGGGACCCGAACTACTCATGCTGGAAGACGGGGTGCCGTTCTTCGTATTCGATGTGTCGGACAGGCTCGGGATAGTTGATTCCCGGGCTGTGCTTCACATCGATCAGCAGGTCGCGGGTGGGCTCGGGGATGTGATTCTTCGACATGTTCCGCACGGTGTGCGACCGGAGACCGGCCGGAGCCCCGTAGGGGAGATGCGGAGGACCCGCGAGACCAATCGGGGTGCCGGTGATGGGCATGCCCCAGACAGGCTGCTGGGCGGGCATTCCGGGGAATACCGGGCCCGAAACCATCATCGGGCCGGGAATGCCGTGCCCATTGGCACCGATCCCGCCGATGGGCATCGGGGCGGCGTAGTCCCCTTCAATTCCCGACACCGTCTTGATGGCGTTGGCAGGATGAATTCCCAGTCCAGCTCCGCCGGCGGCTCCTTCCATGTCCATGTTGCCGATCCGCAGCACGGCCAGAATGGTTCCGCGACGATCGGCTTCCGCCACGGGGTCGAGACCCGGATCCAGGCGGGTTGAGACCAGCTGTTCGATGTTGGCCACCGCCAGTTCCTGGTGCTCAGCCGAGGGGAGGTAAATCACCTTCGTCACGACATTGCTGGACTGAACCTGGTCCAGATCTTCTTCCGTGATCTGCAGGGGGACCGCATTGTGAGACAGGAACGCCTCGGTCTGCGGATGCGACGGGTAGACCTGCAGGGTGGGGTACAACACCAATCCTTCACGCCCGGCCCCGGGAATGTTGGTCAGCTTCAGGCGGTAGGTCGCTCCCTGGTGGAAGTTGTACCGGCCGGGAGCCGAGATCTGGGCTTCGGCGAAGCCCCCTTCCATCTGCCAGCCGACCTGCATGTCGAGCGGCTCGATGAACTTGACCTGGGTGGTCCCGCCACCGAAGCCACCGTAGCCACTCCCCATGCCCCCGATGGCGTTCAGCACGCCGGGGCCAGGACCGTCGACCATCGGGCCGGGCCGCACCAGCTGTTCAGCCGGAGGGGCCACATAGGGCCGATGGTGACCATGCCCGTAGGCACGGCCGCCGTTACCACGAGCGGCGACAACTTGATCACTCGGACCGAGCGGGCCGTTCCGCATCGCCGAGTGGTCGCGACCGGCTGACTGGCAGCCGACGCAGACGGCAACAAGCGTTGCCAAACCGAGAAGGTAGTACTTCATGAACGTCCCCCTCAGGAACTTGGGGCCCCTGGTTCCCACGCGGCCCTCCATGGCGCCGCCGTTGAAACCGGGAATGTTGCACGAAACCGCTCCATGCGGTGGATCCCCTCCCCCGCCAGCCTCGTGCGTTGAACTTGGGTGCCAACAGACTGCCGTCGCCGGACGTAGACCGGTCTGGTAGAATCCGCAAGCGACCCACTGACTAAGTGATGTTTTCGGAAAAGTCGCTTCAGATTCTTTGGCAAAACCTCTCTGATCCGGACGTCATGAAGACTCACCGCAACCTCTGCAACCGATTCCTCCTGACTTTGGCACTCACGGTCGGCTGCGTGGGAGAGTCGTTAGTGCGAGCCCAATCGGAGTCGGCACCAGACCGCACGGAAGAGACTCAACCTGTTGCCCCCCAAAGACTTATCGCTCAGTCCGAAGGGCGTCCGAAACCGCCGGGAGATGGCAAAACCCTGACTGCGGCTGCCGAATTAAAACGGTCTCGTGACCAGATGCTCAGGCACGCATCGATTCGGGCCCGCATCGTGGAACAGGTGACATTGGCCGACCGCAGTTACCGGGCCGAGGGTCGATATCTGCAATTGGCGCTGAAGCCGGGCGACTGGCAGATGCGGATGGAACTGGCGATCAAGGTGGGAGAGTCTGAGGGGTCACTGCTGGAGGTCTGCAATGGGACCGTGCTCTGGACATTGACCCAGATTGACGCCGGCGGAGGGGGAAAGAAGAAGGATCCCAAGAACCGTGAAGTCATTCTGACCCGTCGGAATGTCCAGCAGATTCTCGATGCCGCCCGGAAGACGGGTGATTTCAGTGAACAAACGGAAAGCGACCTGCTGACCTCGATGGGTCTGGGAGGGCTGCCGGCGTTGCTGACCAGTCTCGAGCAGGACATGAAACTGGGGGCGGTGAAAGAGGAGACTCTCCGCGATCGTCCGGTCCTGGTGATTTCGGGAACATGGTCGGAACCTGTGGCCGCCCGGATGCGGCGTCCCGGGACGGGTGGCAGTCCTGGGTTGCTGCCCCCCACTGTTCCCGATCAGGTGCGGATCTACCTCGACAAGGAGACTGGCTTTCCTTATCGCTTGCTGTACCTGAAGAAATCCCCCAACCGCGATGTGCTGAAGCCGATGCTGGTGCTGGACTTCCGGGATGTGGTCCTGAACGAACCGATTCCCGCGAGTGAGTTCGACTACACTCCGCCCCAGGATGTGCAGCCCCAGGAAGTCACCAATCAGATTATCGAGGGGTTTGCCCCAGCGGCTGGGGGGGGGCGGTAGTCACGACCGATATCGGCAGACGACGCACTGCGGGTGTCATCGAGCTGACAGTTCCCGGAACTCCCCCGCCGGCTGAATTGCGTGGCGTGGACATCCCTTCGCTTCACTAGATCTGCGGAAGTCGGGGTGCGAGAGAAGCGACCAACAGAAAAGCCCGTGATTCCCTCAGGAATCGCGGGCTTTTTTTGAACGCCGACTTCAGCACTGCTGCGCACGGACAGTACGTCTGGCGGCGAAGGGGACTCGAGCCGAGTCGTAACCGGGGGGGTTAGTTCACCGAAGCATCGGGAACCACGTTGACCCGACGCCCTTCCTGATCGAACTTCACGCGTCCGGAGACGAGGGCGAAGATCGTGTAATCGCTCCCCAAGCCGACGCCCTTGCCAGGACGCCACTTCGTCCCGCACTGGCGGATGATGATGTTTCCGGGGATGACCACTTCTCCCCCGTACTTCTTCACACCCAGCCGCTGACTGCGGGAGTTACGACCGTTGCGAGTAGAACCTTGACCCTTCTTGTGAGCCATCTCTGGTGTCTGCCTTTGCTCTGGACTTGCCGCGTGGGCATGTCGTGGCGGCCAGTTCAGTCCTGGCTGCCCTATTGGTAAAACCACTCCGGCTCACCCTTGAACCGGATCTCCTTTTCGTTCTGGTCGAATCGGTCGCTGGGGCGCCAGAATCTCTGACGCAACATCCGCCGCTCCAACCGCTCCCCCCCTTCCTCATCCTTCACAAGGCGATATCCGTTCGAAAAACCGGACATCACGATCGCGAAGTAATTGGTGTCGGGGTTGATTCCCGTCCAGGTGGCCACTCCATCGAGTGACACAATCCGACGGGAATCTTCGGGGGTGATGGCGGGAAGGGGCCCCACCACGTCCACCGAAGATTTGTACTCATGTTTCTCCCGGCGAAGGATCGCCGGCAGAACTTCAGGCAGTACCTGATCAGGATAGGACTGCTCACGTCCTTCGTCGTCCACCGTCAGAGTCAACTCCGGAACAAACACCGGACGATCCGGTGTATTCAAGGTGTCATCCAACAGGGCCGAAGAGGGGCGAATCACCACCCGATAGGCCAAATACCACACCAGCTTTCGCTGAGACTGGTAAGTCGCCGGATCGGTGACCTGGGCCACCACCATGCGGACCGGCTTGTACCGGACCTCGGCAGCCCAAACGTCCTTCTGGACAGCCTGCTCTTGTCCCGTCACCATGGGAGCAGCCACCCGTTCCACACGAGGCAAAATGTCGCCGAAAGAGGTTGCGGGCCAGAATAAACCGGTCCCAACAGCCGCCAACGACGATCCCAAAAACTGCCTGCGGTTCGGGGTATGCATCACTCTCTGCTCCGGGTCTGTGGAGCCCAAGTCTCCCTCGTTACGGAAGACCGTCCGCGGTGCGGAACGGAATTCTAAACCGAACCGATTCCGCCGGTCAAGCTGGCGCGACAGGAGACTGTCATCGCGCACCTTCCTCCGCCTCTCACAACGAATTCTGTCTATCACGTCGGCTATCCATCCAGATGACCTGAGCCTCAACCCGGTGGACTTTGCCAAACCGGGGACCAGCATGATCATCCTCGGGATTGTGCCGGTTCTCCCCAGCTTGCCGCCGCTCGTGGTTTCGACTATTCCCTTCCCAGACCTCTTCTCCCCTTCCCAAGGACCGCTCATTTGTCCACTGAAAAGACCACGGCCTTGGTCATCCGGCAGGCGGACTGGAGCGAATCCAGCCGGGTGATCACCTGGTTCACCAGTGACTTTGGCAAGCTGGCCACCATCGCCAAAGGGGCGAAGCGCCTGAAAGGCCCCTTCGAGGCTGCTCTTGACCTGCTGGCCCAATGTGAGGTAGTAATCCTCCGCAAATCGTCCGGCGGTTTGGACATCTTGACGGAAGCCAAGCTGCTGAAACGATTTGCGCCGCCCCCCAACAGTCTGGGTAATCTCTACGCAGGTTACTATCTGGCCGAGTTGCTGGACGGTTTGTGTGAGGAAGATGAGCCACACCCCCGGCTCTTCGACGCGGCCCAGAGCGCCCTCGACTCCCTGGAGTCGGGAGGAAACCTGGCTCTGATCGTGGCGAAGTTCGAGTTGGATTTGCTGCGGGACCTCGGTCATCTTCCCGAGCTGGAACTGTGCGTTCTGTGTGGGCAGCCTCTGGATCAGGCCACCCACTACGGAGTCGATCTCTCGGCGGGTGGCCTTGTCTGCCCGCACTGTACTGCCGCCTCTCCCACCCGTCAGTTGATTGCCGCCTCCACCAGAGCGGCCCTCGTTCAACTGACGACCGAGGGAGAGACCACCTGGCAGCGTCTGCTGTTGACCTCTCGACAGTCTGCGGAACTCCGCCGTCTGCTCAACCCCCTCATCGCGAACCTCCTCGGTCGTCGCCCGAAAACCCTCCGCTACCTTCCCCTGTAGCTCCCCGGCACGACTGCTCCCCTCGTGACTCCCTTCCTCTGCCCCCCTTCACACACGGCCACGCATCCCGGCGTGGAATGTGACATGCCCCATTCTTTCTCGGGCCCAAGCACTGCGTCCCTCAGGCCGCAGCCCGGCTCGTTCCCTCGTCCGCCGCGGGCCAGACTTCTGCTGGTCTGGTTGCTGGGGCTGTGCACACTCTCCTGGCCAGGGTGCAAGTCGACACTCGACAATCTCGATGTCAGCAACATCATGGGACCTGCCGGACGACGAGCCAAACAGGCGGCAGAAGACGCCCAGGGAGGCCGGCAACTGGCCGAACTCGAAGGTCATGCCGAATTTGAGGAAGCCAAGGCGGAATTCGACGCCCACCAATTCGCCGAAGCCCGCAAGAAGCTTCACAAGATTGTCAAACGGTACAAAGACAAGCCCATCGAAGAAGACGCGATGTTCTATCGCGCCGAGGCCGACTACCGGCTGGAAAAATACGCCAAGGCCCAGGACGAGTACGAGGAACTGCTGAAGAAGCACCCCTCAACGCGTTATCTCGAGACGTCCACCCAGAGGCTGTACGACATCGCGCTCGGCTGGTTGGGATACCCCAAGAACGCCGCCGAGGTCGAATTGGCGCACTTCGCCAAGATGGGCTCCGAACATGGCATCGACTCGAATCCGGATACCCAGATTCCGACCGAAGTCTGGTTCCCCATCAATGTCGCCAATCGTCGCAAGCCCATCTTTGACCCCGAAGGCCGGGCCCTGGAATGCCTGCGGTCGGTCTGGATGAACGACCCGACCGGGCCCCTCGCTGATGATGCCTTGCTGATGCACGCGGTACACCGCCTGCGGAGCGGAGACTACATCGAGGCCGACCGTGACTTCGCCACAATCCGGGAACAGTACGCTGATCGCGAGGTGGCCATGGCCGCCTATGTGCTGGGAGCCCATGCCAGCCTGTTGGCCTACCAGGGGGCTCATTACGACGGCAAGCAGTTGGAGGAGGCCCGACAGTTGACGGAAAGCGCACTCCGGCTCTTCCCCGAGGCCCCGCAGAAGAAGAAGCTGGAAAACGATCTGGCCCGGATTGACTCCGAGTTGGCCAACCGCGATTGGGAGATTGGTGAATACCATCGCCGGCGGGGCGAGAAATCGGCCGCTGCTTTCTACTACGAGTCGCTCGTCAAGACCTCCCCCGAGAGCCAGCGGGCACTCGCAGCCAAGGAGAAACTGGTCCAACTGGGTCCCGATCATGCGGCTGGCCTGTTGCCCAAGCCGATTTACGAGACCGAGGTGGTGACCGTGTCGGCCGAAGAAGAAACGCCAGAGGCACCGGCCAAAGCCGCCATCCGACAGAAAACCGCTCCCCGACCCCAGTGATCCCGGCGGACCCTCCGGCCGTACGCCGCAGCCTCAAACCAACTCCCGCCCCTGGTTCTTCATGCCCGCTTCTCTGTCACCCACCTTCCGGCCGGAAACCGCACACAGTTCGCGGCCGCAGGCTGGCTGGCTGTTGGCCTGTCTGCTGCTGCTGACCTGCACCGGCTGCGGCTACAACATCGGAGCCCCCTTCAGCCAGGAAGTCCGTTCGGTCGCGGTGAGCATTCCCAAATCCGATTCGAACCGGCGGTTCCTCGAGAATCAGATTGCCGAAGCGGTCCAGAAACAGATCCAGATGCGCACCCATTTTCGCATCGCGCATGAAGATGAGGCCGACACCTCACTGGTCCTGCACTTTCGCAAACTGCAGAAGGGGGCCCTGGGGCAAACCGAAAACAGCGACGCGCGCGAACTGCAGATCAACCTGCAGGTGACTGCGGAGTGGGTGGATCGCCGCTCGGGCGAAGTGCTGCGTCAGGAAGGGTTCGACCTCCCCCGCATGCCCCGACAACTGCTGGCTCAGGCCGAGTACGCTCCGGAAGTTGGTCAATCGCTGGCCACTGCCGAGACGGAGGCGGTCAACCGGCTGGCCCGCAATATCGTGAACATGATGGAAACTCCCTGGTAGCCGGAACTGCCGGGCTGTCCCCACCACACGTCCCGAGCGACGTCCGCGATGCCCGCGACAGTTTGGTGAAACGCGACGGTCTGCTGCTCCGCGACGGCCGCCCGCCAGATCACACCGGCCGGCCCGCCTCCAGCGCGTCCTGGAACCGGTTCCACAACTCGTCCAGCGGCTCAAGCCCCACACTCACCCGCAACAGCCAGCGTGAAACGCCCGCCTGTTCCACCGTCTCCAGCTCGGTGTAATGGGCGAGAATCGTATACGGGCAGCAGAGCGTAAACCGGGTTCCCAGGTTGGGGCCCTTGCACAATCGCAAATGGTCGAACACCAGCGGAGTCGTCCGCGGGGCATCGCGCAGAAGCAGCGAAAATAATCCGCCACGCCCCGTCGTCCGATCCGATGGATCCGGGTAATACACCCGGTCCACCAGCGGGTGTTGCCGCAGCCGGTTCACCAACCCCACTGCCGTCTGGTTGATCGCCAGCACCCGCTCACGCACATCCCGCGAGTTGGCTTCCAGGACCGCACAGTCGGCATCACACAGCAGTTCCTCGAACTCGGCTTCGATGGCCGCGCGCAGCCGGGGGGCCGTATCCAATCCATCATTCAACCGGGCACTCCCCGCCAACACGTCCCCCTGCCCACTGAAGTACTTGGTCAGACTGGTGACACCCACATCGGCCCAGGGCAGCACGTTCTCATTCACGATCGCCGAGAGCGTGTCATCCACCACCAGATAAAAACCATACCGGTCGGCCAGACAGCGCAGGGCGGACAGATCGGGCCGGGTCAGCAGCGGATTGGTCGGCACCTCGCAAAACAGCGCGGCGATGGGGGTTTCGCGCAACTGCCATTCCAGGGCCTCCAGTTCAGCGGCATCTCCGCGCGGGAAGAACAGGTGTTGACAGGGAGCGAACCGCTGCTGGATCTTCAGTGTATCGACGTAAGGGAAGCCGAATTGGGCCGTGGGCAGGTTGGGATTCAACCGCCGGATCGCCCGCCAGACTCCGGCGATTGCCGCCATTCCCGAAGGAAACAACCACACATCCTGTTCACGGCAGCCCCCCAACTGCGCCACCCTTTGCCGGACCAGATTGCGGGTGGCGGTCTCGGTCACCGAGGCCCGCTCTCCCGAGAGCAGACATTCGGCCGCCCGGGAGCTGACGATCTCGCCCGCGTGCTGCCAATACTCTCGCAACCTGGGGAAGTCGGCGGGGCCCGTGGTGACCAGGGTCGTGCAGCCATCAGCCAGAGTGCGCTGCCCGGTGACGGCCCCTCCCCGCTCCCGGACATGGCGGGCGGCCCGCTCCGCCGATCGCACCGAAGGAAAGACCAAACCCGGCCCAGCGGCCCCCACTTCCCGCTCGATCAACTGCCTGACCAGGGGGTGCAGGCAGAACCGGGGATAGGCCGCCTGCAACTGACCCACCACTGCGGCATCAGCCTCTTCGTAGCGGATGTTGTGGTCCCAGAGCGGCAGACAGGCCGAAACGGCATGTTTCGAATCGGGCATCGGCCGCCCCAGATCGACAGCTTGCCAGCAGGGTTGCGTGAGCAGGTCGCGCGGGGGCCGCACAGACGGTTCCACAGCACACATCGGGGAGTCAGGAGCCATGCAGAGCACATCCGGCCTGGAAACAGGCCGTGTTCTTGCGGAAGAAAGTTCGGAACATTCACACAGGTTTTCCCGGAGACATCCCCGGAAACGGCCAATTCGCGACAAGCCGACCTTGGCTACGCAGAATCATGACACGTCCCCCTGCGGAAGGCAAAAGTCCCGGAGTGGGGAAGAACTCCTGCAGACCACAGGTGTTTTGCGGAAACGCTGCGGCCTGCAAACGTGTTTCAATCCTCCCGAAACGAAAACCGAAGTCGACACTGCCTGATGACCGTTCACCAATGGATGGGACGGGACTGCAGCCGTTTCTTCCAGATTTCGTCGTCCGTCGGGTGAGAGACCAGGTCGGTCGTCTCGGGCAAGGCGGGGTCCAGACCTGCCAGCCGCAAGAAGTTGGCCAGCATTTGATGTCCCCCTTCCGTCAGAATGGACTCGGGATGAAACTGCACTCCACACAGCGGCCATGATGTGTGTTCCAACGCCATGGGCAGTCCCTCTTCATTCCGGGCCACCACCCGCAGGGAGGTGGGCAAGGTCCCTTCATCCACAATGAGCGAATGGTAGCGCATGGCCCGGAAGGGGTTGGGCAGACCGGCGAACACTCCTTGGCCATGATGCGAGATCCACGACGTTCGGCCATGGACTGGTTCGGGGGCCCGGATGATCTGCCCCCCCAACGCAGCCGCGATCGCCTGGTGTCCCAGACAAACTCCCAGAATGGGAATCCGCATTCCCAACTCGGCGATCACCTGGCAACTGACTCCCGCTTCCGCCGGAGTACAGGGCCCCGGGGAAATCACGATCGCCGCCGGGGCCCGATCGGCGATTTCCCCGGTCGTCAACACATCATTCCGGACAACCTCGGTCGCACAGCCCAACTCCACCAGATAGCGCGCCAGGTTGTGCACGAAACTGTCGTAATTGTCGATCAACAGAATCCGGGCACTCATGATGCGAACACCCGCAACATGCCCGCAGCCTTGTGCAGCGTCTCGACATACTCATTGACCGGTTCCGACTGGGCCACGATTCCCCCGCCGACCGGGAAGGCAGCCCAGCCATGGCGCAGGCACATCGTGCGAATCAGGATGTTGCTGTCCATCGTCCCCTGGGGCGTGATGTAAAACAGCGATCCGCAATAGGGGCCTCGCACCGTCGGCTCCAGTTCAGCGATGATCTCCATCGCCCGCACCTTGGGAGCTCCCGTGATCGAGCCGCCGGGAAACGCCGCCGCCAGGAGACCCCAGGGAGTCTGTCCCGCGGCCAGACGTCCCTCCACAACCGAAACCAGATGTTGGACTGTCTCGTAGGTTTCGACCCGCGCCAGGTCCGGAACCCGCACGGTTCCCGGTTGACAGACCCGAGACAGATCGTTTCTCAGCAGGTCGACAATCATCACGTTTTCGGCCTGATCTTTGCCGCTTTCCCGCAACTCATCCCGGGTGAACAGGTCCGCCTCGGAGATGCCGCGCCGCTGCCGTGTTCCCTTGATGGGACGGGTCTCGACAATTCCGTCCCGTATCGCCAGAAAACGCTCCGGAGAGGAACTCACCACCGCCCAATCGTCATGTGCCAGAAAACCAGCAAATGGGGCGGGATTCACACGGCGCAGCCTGAGATACGTTTCGATGGGATCCCGTTCGCAGCGCATCGCCAGACGCTGCGACAGATTGACCTGGAAGATGTCTCCCGCCCGGATGTATTCGATCGCCCGCCGGACACCCGCCAGATACCCCTCGCGGCTGAAGTTGCTGGACAGTCCAGGCATCGATGTGAGGGAAAACGGATTGGCCCCAAGCTCCACCACCCGGGACTGTCCCCCCCCATGGGGTCGCCCCGGGGGTTGCCGCAAGAGTTCCACCACCTGAGCGACCCGTTTCCGCGCCACCCCCTCGCGGCGGGAGGATTCGGTCTCGGACCATCCCTGCGAAATGATCCAACACCGGTTCTCCAGGTGATCCCACGCGAGGACCCAGTCATACAGACCGGCGGCCACCTGGGGAAATTCCAACTCGTCGGTGGGGGCCACCGGAATGCGCTCCCAGGCCCCGCCCAGTTCATACCCCAGCAGACCAGCAACTCCTCCCTGAAACGGAGGGAGATTCGCCGCGACATCCGGCGCACACCGCAGCAAGGCTGCCTGCAGTTCATCAAAGGGGTTTTCACCGTAGCCCACTCGCGGCCGACAGACAAACAGCCGTGGATCGGCCGAGAGAAACGAATACCGGCCCAGAGTTCCCCGCGGCAGGGCACTGTCGAACAAAATGGGATTGGGCCAGCAAGCACAGGCCCGCAGGGCTGCCTCAATCGTTGGTGGCGGCAGCAATTCCTGCACGACGGGAAACTCACCCACGATGGTGTTCTCCCCGCTCAGCCAGGTATTCGGCGAGGGCGACGTTCCACTCGGGCATCGGGAGGCCCCGTTGGGCGGCGAGTTTGTCCCCGGAGAGCACACTCCAGGCAGGCCGCCGAGCCTTGGCCGCAAACTCGGCGGAGCGAATGGGAATGACCGGGGTGGCGATTCCCGCGAGGCGGAAGATTTCCCGGGCAAATCCACACCAGGTGGTCGCCCCCGAGTTGGTGGCGTGATAGAGACCCGACGCCCCCGTTGCGATCAGGTCGACGATCGCCCGCGCGAGATCGGTGGCCCGTGTGGGTGTGCAGTGCTGATCATCGACCACCCGAACCTCTTCCTGTTGCCGCCCAAGACGCAACATCGTTCCGACAAAATTCCCTTTGCCCGGGGAGTCGGCCACTCCATAGAGACCACAGGTTCGCACAATCACATGTCGGGCACAGAGCGACCGGACAAAGAACTCACCGGTCAACTTGCTGGCTCCATAAACACTGACCGGTCCCGGTGCATCGCTCTCTCGCCAGGGATGACCTGGACTGTCCTCAAGACCAAACACATGATCGGTGCTGACGTGCACCAGGGTGCCTCCCACCGAGTCGACTTCCCGCGCGAGATGCCGGAGGGCGAACGCGTTTTGCAGGAAGGCGACTTCGGGCTCGTCTTCGGCCCGATCGACCAGATTGTAGGCCGCTGCGTTGATCACCAGTTGGGGCCGCCAGGCACGGATCCGTTCCGAAACCTGGGTCCAGTGGGCCAGATCCAATTCGGCCCGGTCGGGAGAAACCACGTCTTCTCCCAGCTGGCTGCGCAGCGCAGTCCCCAACTGCCCCCGACCACCGATCAACACGGTACGCACGCCTTGTCCTCTGCGAGAAACCACGACACCCATCATCGACGTCGCGAAGTCATCGGGCTGGCCATCCGCTGCGCAAAAGAGCGGATCCATCCCGGTCTCCCCGCGTCAGACTCTGGCCGGATGGCCTCCGATCCATGTCTTCACGATACGACTTGCCGGGGTGAACAGCAATTCGTGGGGATCCGCAGGATCGGAACAATCCGGCAGAGCCACCACCGCGAAGTCGGCTCGCCACCCCGGCGAGATCTCCCCCAGCATCGCATCCAGCCCCAGAGCACGGGCCCCACGACGCGTCCCCAGATCCAACAGCAGTTCTCCGGAAACTTCAGGAAAGGTCTGCCGCAGAAACCGCAGCTCCCCCCAGAGAGAGAGATCGGGATTGGACGCCCGGCTGTCGGTCCCCAGGGCCACGTTGATGCCTTGGTTCAACAGGTCGCGCCAGGGATGAGGGGGATGCCCAAACTGGGCGTGGGTCCGCGGGCAAAAGACTACCGAGAGTTGCGGCGACTTCGCGAGCAGCTGCTGATCTTCTTTCTGCAGAAAGTTGCCATGCACCACCAACCCCCGGGGAACCCGGGAGAGCTCCCGAAGAATGTCAGGGATCTGCCAATCCCCCTGGAATGGTTCCGGGTTCCACACTCCCATCCGCTGCAGAAACTCCTGAAATTCCCCCCCTTGTCCCGCCAGCAGTTGCAGTTCGGCGCGAGTTTCAGCCACGTGCATGGCCACCGGAGCGTGCCAACGGCACGCGAGATCGACCAGTCCCCTCAGTAGTTGCGGATGCACGCTGTACGGGGCATGTGGCGAAAGACCGGGTCTCCACTCACCCCCACCGGCGGCTGGCACGCCACCGGCAACCTTCGAAGCGGCAAGATGAGCTTCGGCGGCAGACAAAAGTTCGGGAATCCGGCCTGGGGAGAGAGTCAGCAGCTCACGGAAGGCGATCGTCAGGGGGCCCTCGCCGGGAAGAGCCGCAGGGTGCCAGGCGGCATCCACAATGTCTCCGACGACGGATGTTCCTGTCGCCAACAACTCAGCCGCCCCCTGCTGCCAAGGGGTCCGTCTCTCGGTCCCTTCTGCCAGCGCAGAACGCGCGCGGCGGTGCTCGAGCAGCCTGCCAATCCAGGTGGTGAATGGCTGCAGGGGAGTCAGGGGGGTTCGGCAGTCACTCAGCTCGAGGTGCGAGTGGGCGTTGACCAGTCCGGGAACGATGGCCACATTACCCAGATCCTCGCAGTCGGGAGCCGTCCGTTGCGAAATCTCCACGACCCGGCCATCGCAGACGATCAGCATTCCCTGAAAAACGGGAGGGCCCGCCACGGGAAAAACCCAGCGGGCCCTCAGTTTCCGTTCGCCGTTCACCAGTCTGTCCGTGCGTCAATCAGTCGAGGGGAGGGGAAAGAATCACCTCTTGTCGTCAGCCAGGCTGAGAGATCTGCAACCGATAGTCGGACTGCGAATTCAGACGGGGATTGAGACCCCCCGCGAGGTGCAATGTCAGCGGGCCGGCCCCTTCGGCTTCCGACCGCCCGACACCATTCCCCTCAGTCCCGTACCAACGGAAGTTCTCACCTCCCCCGGGATTGGCCGCATCAAGCGACAAGTAGGCGCGGGGAGAGAGGTTGGCGCTGTTGGCGGCATTGGCCGACAACACCTGGGCCGCGGTCCCTTCCGGAATGTAATACCAGCCCAGCAATTCGCCTCCATTCAGAGTGAGGGTTTTGGCGGTCCCCACAGTGTCACCCTGTTGGAAGACCACCCGGCGAGTGGCCGAAGACAATACCGCCTGGGCATACCCCGCCGCTCCCGGGGCGATTCCATTCACGGTTCCTCCGACATTGGACATGAAGTAAAGCCCGATCTCCCCATCGGCACGCGACCGGGCTGTTCCGCCTTCACCGGCTCGCAGGGTCACCGTGAGGGGGGTGGTCTGACCATTCCCGCTGTTGAGCCGCAGTGGGTGGTTGGACAACACCGCCGCCGTCGTTCCCGGAGTCACACCAATGACCAAGTCGTTGTAGTCCCGATCGCCCCCTCCGTGCATGTCCTCCCACGAGAGCAAGACCTGGCCAGTGCGGGGATCGGCGTGGGTATGCACGTGATCGAGGCGATCGGGGTTGGCCGAATTGTGCGAAAAGTACACCGCCCCTCGCGTTGACCCCGCAGCAACCTCATCGGCCGAAACTCCCACCGCCAGATAAAACACTACCCGTTCTCCCCCAGTGAGGTTCTGGGTGCGGGTGGTTCCCTCCGCAGTCCCCCGATCGAAGACCACTTTGCGCGAGGCATGTCCGAGAGCGGAGCGTGTGTAGTTGGCCGATCCGGGGGCCACGCCCCCCACCGCACCGTTGGCGTCGGTCACAAACCAGCCAAATTCGCTGGAGAGCGCGGCATTCCGGTCGATCCACTGGAAGGTCGTCGCCTGCTGGGTTCCCGCATCCCCCACGATGGTGTAGAGCTGCGAGTAATCGGGGGTCAGGATGAATTCCAGCGGAGCGGTCGGAGTGGAAGCCTGACCTCCGGTGGTTGCCGTGGCGACCACCTGATTGGCTCCCACGCGGACCTGATCGCGGTTGAGTGTGGCGGCAAAGATCCCGGTGCCACTCCCCGTCTCGGTCATGGGAACATTGACCCGGTCATTGACGCGCAACACCACGCTGGAACCGGTGGGAGCGGTCACATTGAACGTGGGAGTGTCATCGGACGTGACGCGGTCCGTGCTCGAAGAACCTGTGTCGCTGGAGGCCACGAGGGCCAATCCCGTCGCGGAATTCGACCCGACCTGAATGGTATAGGTCGCGACCGGGCTGGTGTCTGCCCCGTTGTTGGCGGTCCCGCCGTCATCCTTGATGAAATAGGTGAAGCTGTCGGTCCCCACGAAACCGGGGTTGGGTTGGTAGGTCGCAGCGCCTGTCGCAGGATTGGTGATGGTCAATGAACCATTGGACGGCCCGGCGACCTTCGTGAACGTCAAAACCTGGGTCTTGTCGGGATCCCCGTCATCACCGGGAATGGTGAAGTTCACATTCGTGTTGATCGTTGTCGTGGAGGTCCCGCCGGGAGCCGTGGGGGCATGATTGACCGGATTGACGGTCAACACGAACTTTTGTTCGTTGTAGCTGGAACGGGAGTCGGCGGCCGAAGTCTGCCGCACTCCCATCACCAGATTGACGTTTCCTGAAAAGGCCACATCGGGAATCAGTGTCACGGTGGCAACCGCGGGATTCCCGTTTTGGGCGGGAGTCTGCGAAACCTGGACCGCGACATTCACTGGGGCCGCCCAGGTATTCGGATCCTTGACCACGAAGGTCAGGGGATCATTCTCCAGATCGAAGCCCTGCACCTGGAAAGAAACCGGACGGCCTTGGATGGCCGTCTGATTGGTGACCGATCCCAGCCAGGGCGGATCGTTGACCGTGTCCGCCACCACGGTGAGATTCAGGGGTTGACTGATGGAATTTCCCGGTCCGTTATTCGCCGTCACTGCCGCCGTGACCGCCCCCGAAAAGGTCGCCTTGGGGGTGACTTTCAAAACGGCCGTCTGATTGTCGGTGAAGGTCTCGACGGCGGTGATGATCGGCTTGTTCACCGGCGTTTCCGTATTGGAGACCCGTGGGAGTGCTGAGATCTTGCGCAGCGTGTCAAAACCTCCCGTCAGCATCCCAAAGATGCCATAACGGAAGTTCCACCCCTGCTGGAAACTTCCCAGATCCTGATCGATCGGCGTGATGAAGAACTGGGCATCGGCCGTGTCCTGGCCGGCGTCCGCCAGTGCCAGCAATCCCTGGCTGTTGTACGTGAGCCACGGAGCAAACTCGGCTGAAAGGGTCTGCCCCGAGCCTCCCACTCCGCTGCCATTGAGCGATCCCCCCTGCACAACATAGGAGGCCACCCTGTGGATCAACTTGTTGAGGTAATAAACCTGACCATTGTTGGCAGGATCCGGATTGCTCAGCTTCGTGATTTGCTGAACGGCGTTCGGCGCGGCGGTATCGAAGAGCTGGAAGGTCAGGTAATCATCGAATGACGGCACCCCGGGGGTCGTGTCCTTGACCCGAATGCGCCAACTGGAGGTCCCCTGCAGAATCTCCGCCTGAACATCCGGCGAATTGGTCGTTACCGCATAGTTCACCGCCTGGGCGGTGTCTTGCCCGGTGACGGAGACCGCGAACAGGGTGCTCTTCCCCGCCGGCAGCTGATTCAACAGCACCGGATTGAAACTCATCGACAACAACTGCCGCGATTCGAGACACTCGAGAGCCGCCACGGGAGGGAGGCGACGAACGCGACGGCGGGGGGGATAAAAAGCGTGACGAGCCCAACCTGTGACAAGACGGATCACGAGCAAAGTCCCCCCGAAAGGACGGAGAGGCGCATCCCTGCACCGGTTCAGAATGAGATCTGTCCCCCGGGAACAGCCGGGGGTTCAAGCCCTCAATTCTTCACCAGTGTCTACCGGGGATCAAGCAGCCCGGGGGACCGACTGGGAATTTGCGGCAATCTTCGCCGATTGAATCGAGAAATCGGAGAAATATGGGGGCAAACCGAGGTGCCCCAGGACACGCTGACCCAGATTGTGAACAGAAAAGCACGTGGCCACCCGTCGGGCACCACGAGCCAATTGACCATGCAGGGTCTCGCTATGGATCAGATTTCCCAATTGCGATGCCAAGGCCCCACTGTCCCAGCAACGGAAATGCAGTCCCCCCACATGGCCCTCCGCCTCCACCACACCGGCAATGCCTCCCCGGTCGGGAACCAGAACCGGGGTTTCCTGGGCCATCGCCTCGACCGGCACCATGCCAAATGGCTCTTCGTGGATCGACGGATACACCACCGTGCGGCTGCATCGGAACAGGGCGGAACGCAGGTCGTCTGACACGTAGCCCGCTTGGAGGGGCTCGATCCTCAGATGCTCCGCAATCTGGGCGCAGGCGCGACGATAGATGTCCCCAAATGCTGTCGGACCACACAGCGCCACCTGCAGAGACAGACCACGATCAACCAGAAGCCGGCACGCGTACAACAGCAGGTCGAGTCCCTTTTCCGAATCCTGTCGTCCCAGGTATGTCACGAGCGGAATCTCCGGTCGATACCGCGGGAAGCAGGACTGGACCGTGCGCAGTGCCTCTGCCCGGTCCAGTGGCTGGTCCACCGGGACACCGGGAGGAATGACCGACAGTTCCGTGGGGAGCAGTCCGACTTCACGCTGGATCCGTTCGGCATACGGCTGGCTGACCGCCACGGCACGGTAATCGGACGCCCGCACCACTTCCGCCAGACGCTGATAAAGGGTTTCCTCGAGACCAATCCGCCGGGCGTCGTTGGCGTACACCTCGTAACCCTGGAAGGTCACCGCATAGCGCGGCCTCCACTGGACCTGGTCCCGGGCCGCGCGGACAAACGGAGCCAGCATTTCCAGATTGGGAAGCAGGTGTGTGACTCCCGCGGCCTCAATCTCCGTGGCGAACCGGCGAATCAACCCGGTGTCCTGCTCCACCCCGTGACAGATCACCCGGAGAACCCGCCGGAGCTGTCTTTCCATCACTCCCGGCAATCGCTGCGCCGCCATCGACAGGATCTTTTCCGGCAGGATTTTCTGCGCGATCCGTCCGATCTGATCCGACGCGCCTGGCCAACGGGGAACCATGTATCGAGACCAGCTGAACAGGAAATGTTCCTGAACAGAGGAATCCAAACACGATTTCCGGGGGCGATCGAACGCCCACCAGACATGCACCGGGTAGCCACGCCTCGAGAGCTCATTCGCCAGCCGCAAATCCCGGACTTGGGCCCCCACCAACGGCCCTCCCACGATGACAAATCCCAAAACGGGCTCGCGGGAGTCGACATCAGCCTCGGGAGTAAAAGCACGGGGTTGCAACACTGTCATCCGTCCATGGGAGGGAAACGATCGGTAAGCCCCCGCCAGGAGGACTGGCCAGGACTGAATCACCCGCACAACCACCGGTTCAGCGCGGCCGCCGAACGACCACTTGCGAACCAAAGGGAAGCTCGGGCCACAGACCTCCCATGGGAATCACATGCACATCCACAAGCGTTGTGCCGAGGGCTCCGTTGGTGCCGGTTGCCTGCGACGTCTGGGGCGGGATCTCGCCAACGCGGCCCCAGCCGATACGCTGGCCAGGGAAGACCAGTTCCAGTTCCGTCCCGGGGGTAAAGTCGGCGACCCGTTCGCTGGGAATCTGCACCAGCAGGTAGGGACGCTCTTCGTCAAACAGCTGCACCAGCGGTTCCTGTGCCGTGACTCGTTCTCCAACCTGCTTCAGGAACAGCCCCAGCCGACCTTGCCTCTGGGCACGAACCGTCAGCTTCGACTGCTCACGCTCGAGCAGCGACAGTTCCTGACGGGCGAATTGCAGACGGGCCTGTTCGGTATCAATGCGCATCGCTCGCGAGACCTTTTCCGGAATCTCGTCAATTCGACGCTCGAGTTCCACGATCCGCTGCTCGCACCATTGATCAGGAACCATCTCGGATCCGACATCCAGCGGAGGATTGCGATCCTTGTGCGCATCCAGCGGGGCCGGAACTTCATTGACCATCTGCTGGATTTGCGTCTTGTCGCTGAAATCCATCCGCCAGGGAGCCGGTTCCGGAGTCCACCAGGGGGTGCCACGCCGTGGATGAGCCAATGTGGGCCAGCGATGCGTGGCGAAGGGGGGTGAAGTCAAAGACTCGACCCGACGCCGAAACTCGGCGGCCCGCATCCGGGTATCGAAGACCCGGTCTTCCAACTCCAGCACTTCCTGAGCGATGCGGCTGTCCCGCACGGCCTCCAGATGGGCGAGATCGCGCTCGCGGGTTTCAACATCCAGCCGCTGTTCCCGAAGGCGTCTCTCAAGCTCCAGATCGGCCAGTTGAGCCAGTGGAGCCCCTTCGAGTACCTCAGCCCCCGCCGGAACGAGCAACGCTTCGACAATCGCCTCACGCCCCGCCACCACCAGTTGCGAACTGGCCTGCAGGTAGCCGGGAAACTCCTCGTAGCGCCACCGTTCGTATCCCCAGACTGCCCCATAACCCAAAACCAGCGCGACAACACCGACCAGGCCCACTCTCCAGGCCGGTACGGTGGGAAATTCAGTCGCAAGCTCGCGCATCTGGTGCGGCGCCGCAGTGGCCATTCCGATGGAATCCTTTCAAAGCACTCGACGCGGGGACTCTGTCTCTGGGTTGATCGACCCCCGCCATCGGGTGGAATGATTGGCATTCACCCTCTCCACTACAGCCCGCACCTTCCACAGTGTGAAACTCGGCCGGCTGGATCAGGCTGACAGGCTGTGCCGACAGTTCCGACTCCGGTGCGACGCCCCGTCAGCCTGCGGAGCCAATACAACCCCGGTTGTTTGCCCTTCTCCTCAGGGGGAACGAAATCACGGTTTCCACATGGCACGCCAGACCAGCCCTGCCCGCCCCCTTGACCCACTCGCCCTCCCCGCAATACCGTCCCACTGGATCAAAGACCAAACGCAGGCCCCAGACAGCCCACTTTCCGGGGAACTCGTCGCGAGGTCGGCCTGTGATTCAGGCCCCCCCAGTCTTCAGGAGGAACATGTGAGCACCACCAAATCCGGTTACACCGCCAAGGACATCGAGGTCCTCGAGGGACTGGAGCCGGTGCGCAAACGTCCCTCCATGTACATCGGTGGGGTTGATTCCCGTGGGCTGCATCACCTGCTCTGGGAAATCCTCGACAACTCGGTCGACGAATATCTCGCCGGCGAGTGCGACAAGATTACCGTCACTTTGCACAAAGATGGCTGCTCCGCCAGCATTTCCGACAACGGACGCGGGATCCCGGTCGACATGCACCCGAAGCTCAAGCGCCCGGCACTCGAGGTGATCCTCACCACCCTCCACTCCGGCGGCAAGTTCTCCAACAAGAACTACGCCCGCTCAGGGGGCCTGCACGGCGTGGGGTCTTCGGTGGTAAACGCCCTCTCCACCGAGATGACCGCCACCGTCCATCGAGATGGCTTCGAGTGGTTCCAGAAATTCCGCCAGGGGAAGCCCGTAGGCACCCTGCAGAAGGTCAAGCCATTCCGTGGTCGGGGGACGACCATCTTCTTCCGCCCCGACGAATCCATCTTTCGCAAGACCACCTTCGACACCGCCCTGATCAAGGAACGCCTCGAAGACATCTCGTATGTCCAGGGGGGGTTGTCGATCACCTACAACGACGAAGCCCACAAAGAGCAGATCCACTACCATCACCCCGATGGGCTGGTCGGCTACCTCCAGAAGCTGGTGACCGAGGGGGGCAAGAAACCCGTGGCCGACCAGGTCTTCTCCGCGGCGCGGGAAGACAACTCGGGCAAAATCGAAGTGGTGCTGCGCTGGACCGAATCCACCGACGAAGAGGTCCGCAGTTATGCCAACGGAATCCGGACCCACGCCGGCGGAACCCATGAGGCGGGGCTGCGGTCGGCCATCGTCAAAGCGGTGAAAAACTATCTGGAAATCCACAACAAGTCCCCCAAAGGCATTCAACTGACCGCCGAAGACATTCGCGAGGGCATCGTCGGCATCCTCTCTGTCTTCCTGGCCGAACCGATGTTCCAGGGGCAGACCAAAGAGCGGCTCAACAATCCCGAGATCACCGCACAGGTCGACGCACTGGTCCGCCCGGCGCTCGAGAACTGGTTCAACGGCAATCCCAATCTCGCCGACGCCATCATCGGCCGGATTGTTCTCGCCGCCCGAGCCCGCATGGCGAGCCGCGACGCCGCCACCGAGGTCCGCCGCAAGACTCCCACCAACCGCCGCAGCTCGCTCCCCGGCAAACTGGTCGATTGCCGGTCAACCAGGGCCGACGAATCAGAATTGTTCATCGTGGAGGGAGACTCGGCCGGAGGAAGTGCCGTGCAGGGTCGTGACAGCCGCATCCAGGCGGTGCTTCCCCTGCGGGGCAAGATCCTCAACACCGAATCTCTGGCCACCCCCAAGGCGCTCTCCAACCAGGAACTCAAAGATCTGGTCGAGATCCTGGGGACCGGGATTGGCGATCATTTCGACATCCGCGGCCTGCGCTATCACAAGATCATTCTGCTGATGGATGCCGACAGCGACGGCAACCACATCATGACGCTGCTGTTGGGGTTCTTCTTCCGGCACATGCGGGAACTGATCCGGGCCGGGCATGTGTTCCTCGCCCAACCTCCCCTGTACCGCATCGCGGTCGGCAAAGAGATCCACTACGCCCTGACTGATGCCGACAAAGAGGCCTTCCTGGCCGCCCTCCCCGCCAAACGCACTCCCGAGATCAGCCGGTTCAAAGGACTGGGAGAAATGCCCTCTCAATATCTCGCCGAGACCACGCTCAATCCGCAGTCGCGCATCCTGTTGCGGGTTGACATCGAGGCGCAGCTGGAAGCCGACAAGACCTTCGACCAGTTGCTGGGCAAAGACCCGGCCCAGCGATACCAGCTGATCATGGCGGAAGCCAACCTCATCGAAGACGAAGAACTCGACATTTAGGAACGCGCAGGCGGGGGGGAGGGCCGACGCGCTCGACGGCCCTTCCACCTGTCATTGGCCCGCGTTCTCCCGATTCCGGTTTCCCCAGTTTTTGGGAACTTACCATGGCGAGGTCCGCGGGGCTGAATTGGTGTCTCTCGCTGCTGCTCGTGGTGGGGGCGGTGGCCTCGGGGGGAAATTCCCTGCGGGCCAGCCCTCCGGATGGAAATCCCCGCACGGCTTACTTCACAGTGGGAGATGCCCAGGATCTGCTCGAGTTTCCCCCGTTGGATTCGCAGGTGTCCATTGCCGCTGCCTTCGACAGCCTGCAGGAGCAATATGCTGTCGACCGCATCTGGTGGCGCGGCGGGCAAGACGAGATCTGGGGAGAGGAATTCCTCATCCGGCCCGAAAACCGCGGATTCGCCCGAATCTGGGAATGGTGGCGCGATCTGCAATACCGCCGGGTGAAGACCAATCGCCTCGCGGTCGCCGAGGCGCATCGCCGGGGACAAACCATCTGGCTCACCTACGGACTCTTCGACCATGGCTCGCAGGCGGGGGCGGGTTACTCTGGTTTTCCCTACGCGGTCGAAGACCAGTTGCGGGTGCAACACCCCGAATGGGCCCCGGTCAACCGCTGGGGAACGTGGCACCAGGGTGGGCCTCTGGAATTCGCCTACCCCGAAGCCCGGGAGGCTCTGGCCACCACGCTCGCCCGGTATGTCAAAGCGGGAGGCTATGACGGCATTGCCTTCCTGACCTATGCCGAAAACTTTTCACAGCGCTACGAAGACGAGTTCGGCTACAGCCCTCCCATTGTGGAGGAATTCCAGCGCCAGCAGGGGGTTGATATCCGCCGCGAGGAATTCGACCGTGACGCCTGGCGCCGGCTCCGCGGCAGCCACGTCACCGCATTCCTGAAACTTCTGAAACAGAAACTCGGTCAGGCGGGCCCCGGAATCGCCGTCTGCGTGGATGGAGCCCGGCCCGATCAGGCGATGAAATGGAATGTCGACGGCGGCGTTCGCACCGCAGGCAACTGGTCGTGGTCAACCGAGGAGTGGCTGCGAGGCGGGATTGTCGATGAGATCTGTCTGTTCAATCCTCCCGATGACGCGGTCCGTCGCGATCTCATTGCCCGCGCCCGTCAGGGGGGAGAGCATGTCCAGATCTCGGCCTTTCGGACCCGGGGAGACCTGGAACCGGGCGTACGCCGGGTGATGTTCCTGGGTCGCGAGATCGAGGCCGGACATCCCAACGAGGCCTGGATTGACTGGCCCGATGAACAGGTGGCCGATGAACCGATCACGAGCCTCGAGAGTCCCGATCGACTCGCCCGACGTCGACTTCTGACCCGGGCGCTGAAGGCGAAGGCAACACTCACCGCGGAACAACTGAGCCAGGCCGTCCGTGACCCCGATCTGTATGTCCGCCGCACGGCCCTGCGGACCATTGCACACCACCCCGAACCGGGCACCCGAGCTCAGGTGCAGAAGGCCCTGCGCGATTCCGAGGTGACGGTCCGCTCCCTGGCCGCCCTGGCCCTGGCCGCGATGCCCGACGCCCAGACGGTCCCCCTCCTGCTGGAACGGGCCAATGACCCCGAGAGTGGTTTCCAGTTCCACTCCCGGGCGGTTGTAGACGCCCTCAAGGGATTGAATTCGGTGGGGAAGCTGACCGACCAGGACAAGCAAATTCTGGTGGCCCAGTTGGGGTCACCGGCGATCCATTCCCGGGAACTCGCCCTGTATTACTTCACTCTGATCGGGGCGCCGGCCACCCCAGAAGTTCAGGGGCAGCTGACCCGCATCGCCCGGGACGATCCCAGCCCCTACGCGCGGGAACTGGCCTTCGTAAACCTCAAAAGCAGCTTTGGAGCGACGGCCGAAGTGCGGAATCTGCTGCACGAGCGGATGACGGCCGACCGCGACGCCGCCGTACAAAGCCGGGCGGCCGTTGCTCTCGCCCAGGCCCACTCCCGACTGCCTGCCGAAGACCCGAGTCGGGTGGAGTCGCTCGACTGGCTGGAGGAGTTTCTCAGGGGTTATGGTGATGGGACGACCAGAGCCGACCGCGACTGGGGCTGGCGACCTTTGGGCAACGCTCTGCTGGAGTACGGTCCGGCAGGTCGCGAGCGTCTGGAACGCCTGCTGGCAGATCCCTCCAATCGCACCCTCTCCGACCTGGCCTGGCGGATTCTGTTTCTGCGACAGGGAGACCAGTTCTTCCCCGTCACCGAAGCCGAAGACCGCGCAGCGCATGCCCGGCATCCCTGGCGCCGCTGACGGTCCAATGGGACCCGGGCCCCCTCACCCGTCACCAAACGATGATGGGGATTGCAGTCGCTCCGGGACGACAGGTTCCTTCCGCGGCGTACCGCGCCCGTTGGCCAACTGCGTTGCTGCCTCGGATTTGGCGGGGGGAACATGGCGGAAGATGACGGTGCTGCAGGCCCGCAACAGATAGGGCTTGCCCCCCTTCCAGCGTTTACGGCCATACCATTCGGGCAGATAGGTGTCGACCACGACGAGCCAATGCCCCCGCGGTTCGAGCACCGGCAGGGTGAAAGGGAGATTCAGCTCGTGATCGGCATTGAACAGGATCAGCAGCGTATCGCCCGAGATGCTCTCTCCATATTCGTCAACATCGAGGTCATTGCCCCGCAGCAGCATCCCCAGGCACTTGGCGTAGCCGGTGTGCCAGCTGGAATGTGACATCTGCAGGCCCGAAGGTTCGTACCAGTCGATGGGGCAATTGGCCGACCCCCGAATGTCCCGGCCATGAAAGAACCGCCGCTGCTGCAGCACCGGCTGCACTTTCCAGAAGGCCAGCAATTCACTGGTGAATTCCAGCATTCCCAGTTGGTCAGGAGAGTGCTCCCACTGCAACCAACTGATCTCGTTGTCCTGGCAGTAGGCATTGTTGTTGCCCCGCTGCGTATGGCCGAATTCATCCCCCGCCAGCAGCAGGGGGATCCCCTGCGAGATCATCAGCGTCGTCAGGAAACAGCGTTTTTTCCGCTCCCGCAGATGACGGATTCGCGGATCATCGGTCGGACCCTCAACGCCACAGTTCCAACTGAGATTGTCCGACGTTCCATCCTGGTTGAACTCGCCGTTTTCGAGATTGTGTTTTTCGTTGTACGAGACGAGGTCGTGCAGAGTGAAGCCATCATGGCAGGTGACGAAATTGATGCTGGCGTGGGGCCGGCGGCTGCTCCAGGCGTACAGATCGCTGGAACCGCACAGACGAGTGGCGAACTCCGAAATGATTCCCCCCTCCCCCTTCCAGAACCTCCGCACACAATCCCGGTATTTGCCGTTCCATTCCGACCAGCCCACCGGGAAGTTCCCGACCTGGTAACCCCCTTCGCCAAGATCCCACGGCTCGGCGATGAGCTTGACCTGCGACAGGACCGGATCCTGATGGATGATGTCGAAGAAGGCCCCCAGTTTGTCGACTTCGTGCAACTCCCGGGCCAGGGTACTCGCCAGATCGAAGCGAAACCCATCGACGTGCATTTCGAGCACCCAATACCGCAGGCTGTCCATGATCAGCTGCAGCACGCGCGGGTTGGAGACATTCAGGGTGTTCCCGCAACCTGTGTAGTCGACGTAATGCCGGCGGTTATGCGGATTGAGCCGGTAATATGCGGCATTGTCGATCCCCCGGAACGACACGGTGGGCCCCAGATGATTCCCCTCGCCCGTGTGGTTGTAGACGACGTCGAGAATCACCTCGATGCCTGCGGAATGCAGGTTGCGCACCATGGTCTTGAATTCGCGGACCGCATTGGCGACCGGCCCACGCGACTGGTAACGCACTTCGGGTGCGAAGAAAGCGAGCGTGTTGTAGCCCCAATAGTTGTTCAGACCGCGGTCCACCAACTGCCGATCGTCCAGATGCAGGTGCACCGGCAAGAGTTCGACGGCCGTCACCCCCAGTTGTTCGAAATGCCGCAGAATCGGCGCGCTTCCCAGCGCCGCATAACTGCCACGCAGCGCGGGCGGAACCAGGGGATGCTGCTGCGTGAACCCTTTCACATGCAGTTCATAAACCACCGTCTTGTGGGGTGGCGTGCGCGGGGGACGGTCGTCGCCCCAGGTGAAAGCCGAGTCGATCACCACTCCCAGCGGTGCCAGCGTGGCGTTGTCGCGGGTGTCGAACGAGAGATCGCTGGAACTGTCCGCCACGTCATACCCAAACATTTCATCGCCCCACCGCGTCAGGGGGATGACTTCCCGGGCATACGGATCGAGCAACACCTTGTGCGGATTGAAGCGATGCCCATTCCGGGGATCGTAGGGCCCATGCACCCGAAAGCCATACAGTGCCCCGGGACGCAGGTCGGGAAAATAGCCATGCCAGACGAAATCGGTCTGCTCGGGAAGAATGACCCGCGCGGTCTCGGGCGAGCCCGCTTCATCAAACAGGCAGACCTCGACCCGCGTGGCGTGCTCGGAATAGAGGGCCATATTGACCCCCCGGCCGTCCCAAGTGGCCCCCAGTGGATAAGGACGCCCCGGCCAGACTCGCAACACGGCATGTTCTCCCGGGGTGTCCCCCGTCAGGCGTCCATCCTCACGCCGACCGACAGCAGGATGTTCGCGTAGCGCTGCTGGTCGGCGGTCTGGATGGTCAACACATGGTCGGGAGTCTCCACCGCCTTGTAGAACTCCCACTTCTCAATCGGGACCAAGTCCAGTTTCAGCCCCTGGTCCCGGATGACTCTCCGGTACTCCTCCCACACGGGTGGATCGGCGTCGAGCGCGTACGGGTCGTCGCTGGTATACATCATTGTATTGACCTCGTCGACCGGCACTGCGGAGAGAATCGCCTGCAGGACCTGGGTGCAATTCACCACCCCCGGCATCAGATTCAGCGACACCAGCTGCGCGTGGGGCCCCTTCTTGCTGGAGGCGGGATAGTTGCCGTCGGCAATCAGGATCTTCGCATGATGCCCGGCACGGGCGAGGACCGCACTGATCTCCGGGTGGATGAGCGTGTGCTTGAGCATGTCAGTCCCACTGTCAGAAAGTTGAATGGCTCGCCGGCCCGGACTACGGGCGGCACTCCGGCGTGATCGAACGAAACAACTGGCGGAACATGTCGATTGTCTGCCGGGCCGCCGCTCTGCTGTCGGGCCAGGCAAACGCCTCCGCCGAGGCATACCCCCCGTAGTCGAGCGACTTCAGCGCGTGGGCGATGGGCGCGTAGTCGAGGTGCCCGTTCCCGGCAGGTCGTCGATTGGAATCGACAAAATGCACATGGCCAAGCTGCGACCCCGCCACCTTGAGCGAGGCCGCGATATCGACCTCTTCGATGTTCATATGAAACAGATCACACAGCAGCTTCACCCGTCCCGCAGGCAGCGGACGCAGCAATTCGAGTCCCTGTTCCACGGTGTTGACGAGGTTGGTCTCATAACGGTTCAGTGGTTCATACAACAGGGGGACACCGTAGGAATTGGCATGTGCCCCCAGTTCGCCCAAGGCCTCCACAAGCCACTCACGGGCCTGCTCACGGGAGACCCCTTCACCCCAGCGGCCCTGCATGGAACCGATGATCGCCGGGGCCCCCAAGCCCCCCGCCAAATCGATGATTCCCCGGATGTAGTCGCGTGCCCGCTGGCGGGCCGCCGCGTCGGGCAGGCACAGGTGCAGCTTCTGCCGCACCCATCCGCCTCCGGTCCCCACAGCGGCCAGTTTCAATCCCTGATCGTCGAGCAGTCGCTTCAACTGTCGGGGATCGACCGCATCGGGGGCGGGAGGAAACAGCTCCACCGCATCGAATCCCAGAGCGCGGGCTTCGGTGATTGCACCGGGCAGGTCGTGCCAGAAAACAAACGGCCCCCCCGCCGCTTCAGCCACCAGACTGATGGTCACTGCCGACTGAATCATCTGTCGTCCCTCTGCGGATGTTCCCCCATCCAAGACCGACTGGTTCCCCGGGGGAATGAACCAGGACGTTCGACCGAGTGCCGCCGCCGGTCAGGCTTCCTTCACAACGTCCGACAGCCGCCGCGGCGGTTGTCCATACAACCGACGGTAGTCCGCGATGGTCGGTCGCAGCCGCACATTGACTTTGGCCTCATGATTCTTGGCGATGTCGGCCAACCGGTGCGCCAGGAACGGATTCGCAAACCGTTCGAAGACCTGGTCGGCGAACAGTGCGGCATCCTCCACCCGATGCGCGATGGTCGGCAGAATCTCCTCGAAGGCCACTCCCCGCAGCCAGCGCTGGGCCGACTTGTCGCGCATCACCTGCAGCACCGTCCCGAATCCCAGAGGTTCGAATTTGGCCGCCATCGCGGTGTGCAGCCCATTCAGAATCCGCACCTTCCGGAGGTAATACGGATCGACCGAATTCACCCACTGGATGGCGGGGTGTTCGAACAGTTCGGCCCTCCCGGTCACGGGTCGGGCCAGGGCCCACAGCATGTACGGTTCGGCCGTCACCAGCAGCGGGTCCGTGGCGTTGAGAGGATGGTCGGCGGGGGCGGGGGTGACGATACAGTCCACCAGGTTCTCCACCCAACCACATTCGCCCAACAGCCATTCATCAAACGCCGAGGGAAGTTTCCATTCGCCCGCCAGTTGCTGAACAATGCCCCGCAAGACGACAGCATTGTGCTCGATCAGCTCGCAGGGAATGATGGTCACTCCAGGAAGCCCTGCCTGAAACCGGACCCACAAGACCTGCAGCAGCTTCGCCGGGAACGACGTCGGGGGAACCGTTTGGACCGAGTCCCCGGGGGCGGTCGTGTAGCCCGCCTCCGTGGCGTTCGACACCACCCAGCGCAACTGGGGGGAACGCGCCACCTCCAGGACTTCGGGCCAGGACTCCACGGCCGGGATCGCCCGGGAAACCGACTGGACCGGCTCGACACGGTCGACCGTTTGGCCATCGGCGAGCCCCCGCACCACCACATGAAAACCGGCGGCACTGGCATTGAGCGCCGCGGCCCGATTGCCCGGGGTCGACTGCACCACCACCACCCGTCCCACCTGCTGACCGGCCAGATTGGCCTGGTGGATGAACCGGTCGGTGAAGGCCCTCAGGAACCGCCCAGCACCAAATTGCAGCACCGTCTCGTGAAGCGGCGCGGTCGAGATCTCCGGGCTCATGCCCCCACCTCCACCACCGCCTTGATGACCCCGGTCTCAGGACGGGTGAACGAGGGAAAGACCTCGATCAATTCATCGAAGCGGGTCCGATGGGTGATCCAGGGGCCAGTGTCCAGCCGCCCCTCTTCAATCAGCCGGATGATTCGCGTGAAATCGGCCGAGAGCGCATTCCGCGAACAGAGCAGAGTCCCTTCCGGCCGATGGAACTGGGGATGCTTGAACTGCACGATGTCGGTGGTGATGCCGACAAACACCAACCGTCCGGCATGCGTGATCAATCCGAACGCGTTCGACATCGATTGATTGTTCCCGGTGGCGTCGATCACCACGTCGGGCAGGTGTCCATCTGTCAGATCGCGCAGTTCTTGTTCCAGCTGGGAAGAGGGTTGCAGGGTGTGCGTCACCCCCATCACGCGGCGACAAAACTCCAGACGCCCCGGGTGCATATCCAGCACAATCGTCTTCGCCCCGGTCAGCTTCACGAATTCCAGTGTCGCCAATCCGATGGGTCCCGCCCCAATGATCAGGCACGATTCGTGAGCCTGCAATCCCGAACGATTCACCGCATGACAGCCAATCGCCAGCGTCTCAACCAGCGCCAACTGCTCGTACGAAAGCTTCCGTGAAATGTGCAGTTTTCGGGCGGGGACCAGAAACTGCGGACGCAGCCCACCGTCGCAATGAACGCCGAGCGTCTGATGTTTCTCACAGCAGTTGGTGTGCCCCCGCCGGCAGGCGTAGCATTGCTGGCAGTTGATATACGGCTCTACGGCACAACGATCACCGGGGGCCACCTGGGTCACCCCCGAACCCACCGCCACCACCTCCACTCCCAGTTCGTGACCAGGAATCCGGGGATAGCTGAAAAACGGCATTTTCCCCAGGTAGCCACTGAGATCGGTTCCGCAGATCCCCACCGTATCGACCCGGACCAACGCCTCGCCGGGACCAGGCATCGCCGGAGCGGGAATATCCAGGCGCCGCCACTGCAGCGGGGCTTCCAGAGAGAGGGCTTTCATGGCAGGTGGGTGCGAAGGAATCTCGGCTGCAAAGTGGACGCGGAAAAGTCGGCGGTCAAACCCGACCGCTGGGGGCTGGCAGAGGATCGTTATTCTCCGCGAGTCCTTCCTCGTAATACCAGTTGTGAATTGGTGCCAGAATCTTCCGGACCTCGGCCACCAGCGACTGGTCGAGAGGCAGACTGGCCCAGCGGGCCCATTGTTCGACATTCGCGGGGTTGGCCGATCCCACGACACAGGTGGACATGGCCGGATGGGCGATCGAAAACTGGACGGCGAGTTGGGCAATGTCGACCCCGCGAGACCGGCAGTGTTCGGCCGCCTGTCGACAGACGGATCGTACCTCGGGAGTGGCTCGATGCCATGGCGGCAACTCGGCATTCGTCAGCAGTCGGGCTGAAAACGGAGCCGCATTCATGATCCCCACCCCCTTCGACTCGAGGTAGGGAACCAGCTCGCCAAACATGGTGTTCTGCAGGGTGTAGTGGTTGTAAGACAACACGACATCGAGCGGTGCCCTGTCAAGCACCCACCGGAAAATGTGCATCGGGTATCCACTGATTCCCACGAACCGCACCTTGCCCGACTGCTGGATGCGGCGCAGGGCCGGCAAGGTCTCGTCGACAATCTGACGCATGTCGACGAATTCGATGTCGTGGCAGAGGATGATGTCGAGGTGGTCGACCCCCATCCGGTGGAGACTCACATCCACGCTTTCCGCCACACGCTTCGCCGAGAAATCGAAATGTGCCCGGTCGTACCGCCCCAGCTTGGTCCCCAGCAGGTAACTGTCCCGGGGAACTCCCCGCAACGCGAAACCCAGCAGGCACTCGCTGGCCCCCCGCCCATAAAACTGCGAGGTGTCGATGAAGTTCATCCCCAGGTCGAGCGCCACCCGAACCGAACGCAGCGCCTCATTCATGTCGACGGCGCGGAATTCCTGGCCCAGCGACGAAGCACCAAAGCTGAGAACGGGCAGCTCGAGACCCGTTTTCCCCAGGGGGCGGCGTTGCATCAGATGACTCCTCACTCGCAAGTGTCAGACAGGAAACCAACTCAGCGAACCACCAGGCCACGTCGGAGCACGGCACGCCGCCGAATGGCACAACGCTCCGTAAGGACACGCCCCGGTTCAGGAAGCCTGCCCCGCCGCTTTCACCGCAGCTGCGATCCGGGCCAGCGACCGCTCTTTCCCCAGCATCACCAGGCAGTCGTACACGCCAGGCCCCACGGGCTGACCTGTGGTTGCCAGCCTGAGGGCGTGGATCAGATCACCGGTGTTCAAGCCTGCTGCCTCACAATACGCCGGCAGCAACTCCTCGAGCGCCGCGACCGTGAAGGGCTCAAGTCCCGACATGCGCCCGGCAAACGCGGTGAGGTGGGCGGGGATCCCTTCTTTCCGCACCCGCTTGTCGAAGTTCTTCGGATCGACTGGGTAGTCATCACAAAAGAAAAACCGGGCTGAGAGAATGTCGCTGAAGACCTTCAGGCGATCCCCCAGAGCGGCCACAATCTGGGCAACAAACGCCTGCTGCGGTGGGGTAACTGGTTCGGCCAACAGGCCGGCCTGCACGAGATACGGCAGAACCCCCGCCAACTTCTGGTCGTCGGGAAGCTCCTTCATCCAATGCCCCTGAAAGCTGTAGAGCTTGTCAGGATCAAATCCCGCAGGAGCCTTCACGACCCGGTCGAGCGAGAAATTCGACGTCATGGTGTCGAGCGACATGATCTCGGTGGAGTCGTCGAGCGACCAGCCAATGCGGCCCAGCGCATTCAGAACGGCCGCCGGCAAGTAGCCAATTCTCTCGTAGTATTCGACCATCACCGGATCGAGTGCCGCCGAGCCCGTCAGCCCCAACTGGGGAAACACTTCGTCGGCCTTCTCAAACAGTTTTTTGAACTGCGGATTCTTCCGGTAGGCTTCGATCTTGCGTTTGCTGAGCTTCTCTTTGGATCCGGGGGCCGCGACATAGGGAACGTGGGCGAATCGAGGAAGTGCGTTCCCCAAGGCCTCGTGCAGCAACACCTGGATCGGAGTGTTCGACAGGTGCTCTTCCGCCCGGATGACGTGGCTGATCTGCATCTGCGCGTCATCAACCACAGTCGCGAAGTTGTACAACGGGGTACCATCACCCCGCAGGATCACGGGATCGGGCAGAAGAGCCCCATCCCACTCCACATGCCCACGAATAATGTCTTCCAGGACCACTTTGCGGTCGCGCGGAATCAGAAACCGCAGCACCCAAGGCCGTCCGCTCGCTTCATATTCGGCCTTTTGACTGGGTGAGAGATCCAGCGACCGGCGGATGTTCAGATAGGGCCGTTTGGCCTGTTCAGCCGCCTTGCGATCCGCCTCCACCTCTTCCCTGGTGGCGTAGTCGCGATAGGCATGGCCACTCGCCTCCAGCCGGGCGGCGGCGGCACGGTACAGCTCGCCGCGCTGCGACTGGTAATAGGGGGCATGCGGACCACCGACTTCCGGCCCTTCGTCCCAGTACAGTCCCAGCCAGCGAAACGCCTGGAGAATGGGGCGGAGCGCCGCCTCCTGGTTCCGCGCCTGGTCGGTGTCATCAATCCGCAGGAGGAACTGCCCCCCATTTCGTCTGGCCCACAACCAGTTGAAAAAGGCAGTCCGCATGCCGCCAATATGCATGTACCCCGTCGGACTTGGGGCAAATCGTGTGCGAACGGTCATGTTCCGGATGATAGAAGTCGTTGTGGAACAGGGTCAACCAGTCCCCTGATCTGCCTTGCTCAGCCGCAGGGGCCTGAGCAGCAGTCCGGTCCGACATGGGAGCAGAACGGCCGGACGCAAGGGAACCAGCAAGCAAAAACGGCTGCCTTCGTTTCCGAAGACAGCCGTCAGAGAACTCACCTCAATCCGGAAGACTGGACTCAGCCTTCCGAAGGAGTGACGGTCGGAGCAGTGGCCACGCTGGGGGCCTGCCGCTTCTTCTTGACCCGCTTCACGCGGTCATTCACTCCCACGAACTCAATCAATGCCTGATGACCCGCATCACCCAGCCGGCGGGTGGCGATCCGCAGAATGCGTGTGTATCCACCAGGACGGTTCTCAAACCGCTTGGCCAACTCATCGAACAGAATGTCCACCGCTTCCATGTCACGCAACAGGGCGAAGGCCCGACGGCGATAGGCCACGCCGGGAGCCTTGGCCTGGGCCCAGTCGCGCCACTTGGTGCTGTCGCGCCACGCCTTCCACTCCGGCGTGTTGCGGGCTGCATTCGACGAGAGAGCGGCGGCCTTCGCGTCGGTCACCAACGCCTTGCGGGCCAAGGTCACGAGTTTCTCAACGTAAGGCCGCAGTTCCTTGGCCTTCTCCACCGTGGTGATGATCCGCCCGGCGACCTCAGGACGACCGGGAGTTCCTTCTTCAGGCTGACGGACCGTCTTGATCAGGCTGGCCGCCATGTTGCGAAACATGGCCGCCCGGTGTGAGGCATTCCGACCGAGAGTACGGCCTGCGATACGATGACGCATGAGACGTTCACCTTCAACGAAAACGGGAACAAATCCCGGGCTGAATTTTGTCTGACCGGTGTACCGCCTCTGCGGCACACGTCTGATCTACAATTGAGAGGTAGAAACCGACCGGCGGGTTTACTTCCGCGTCGACTGCGGCCGCTGACCCAACTTCAGGCCAATGGCCTCCAACCGCTCACGCACTTCCTGCAGTGTGGTCTCGCCGAAGTTCCGGACCTGCAGCAACTGCTCTTCCGATCGCGACACGAGGTCGCGAACCGTATTGATTCCTTCAGACTCCAGGCAATTGGTCGCCCGCACCGAAAGATTCAGTTCGGCCAGACTGCGCCCGAGTTTGTCCTCAAGATCGAGATCCAGCGGGAAGTAACCCGTCTCTTCTCCCATCTTCGCCAGTCCGCCGCGATCCGGGGGAATCTCGGGGCCGGGTTCGCGATAGGTAATGAAGGGGTTCAGGTGCTTCCGCAGAATCTTCGCCGCCTCAACCAACGCCATCTCAGGAGTAGTGGTTCCGTTGGTCCAGATCTCGAGAACCAGCTTGTCGTAGTTGGTCCGCTGGCCAACGCGGGTTTCCTCGATCTTGTACCGGACCCGGGTCACCGGAGCGAAGATCGCGTCAACAGGAATCACCCCCACCTCGGGGCTCCGCTGATAATGCTCAGTCGCCGGCAAAAACCCGCGGCCGTTCTCGACCGTCAGCTCAATGTTCAGAGGAACATCTTCCGTCATCGTGGCGATGACGAAGTCCTTGTTGACAACTTCCACCTGATCATCGGTGATAATATCGGCACCGGTCACGAGCCCCTTACGGTTCCGCTCGATCCGGATCTTCCGGGGCTCAACGCTCTGAGTCTGCACCACCCGCGACTTGCTCTTCAGGATGATGTCGGTGACATCCTCCACCACCCCGGGAATCGAAGTGAACTCATGCTGCACACCCTGGAACTTCGCCTGGGTGACCGCGCTTCCCTCCAGACTCGACAGGAGGATTCGCCGGAGGCTGTTGCCAACCGTCACACCAAATCCACGCTCGAACGGTTCGGCAGTGAATTTGCCGTAGGTTGTTGTGTTTTCAGGAGCGGCCACAGCACTGCTGGGCAACTCCAATCCACGCCATCGAATTCGCATCGCCGTGCTCTCCTCGAAAACGACCTCTTGTCACCCGATTCTGATCTACGCTGCCTGCCGGCGACACAGTCGCCCGGCATCTCCTGCTCAACGCGACAGAAACTCGATGATCAGCGATGTCTGGACGGGGATCGACCAGTCCGTATCTCCCGGAAGACGCAACACGCGGCCCGAGGGATTGTCTCCGGCAGAATCAACCGCCAGAAAGTCGGGAACTCGCCCACTGAAGCCCTCCAGGCTCTGCTTCACAAACCGCACGCTCTTCGGACGGGCCTTCACCGACACCGTATCTCCCGCCTTCACAAGGAAGCTGGGAATTGTCACTTTGCGGCCATTCACGCAGATGTGCCCGTGGGCGACCAACTGTCGGGCAGTCCGGCGGTTCCCGGCGAATCCCAGCCGATGGACGATGTTGTCGAGACGCCGCTCGAGCAACGCCATCAGCGTGCTGCCGGTATTCCCCTTGGAACGACCTGCCAGATCCATGTAACGACGGAACTGCCGCTCAAACACCCCGTAATACCGCTTGACTTTCTGCTTCTCACGCAGGCGGGACCCGTAGTCGCTGGTCTTGCGACGCTTCTGGGTGTGCATCCCGGGAGGCTGCTCCCCACGCTTCTCCAAAGCACACTTCGGCGAATCGCACCGCAGCGTCTTCAGAAACAACTTCACCCCTTCGCGGCGGCACAACCGGCAGACCGGACCTGTATAGCGACCCATGTTTCAGCTTCAGTTTCCAGGAATGTCCCAAAGGACAGTGTCAGTTCAGAAAAATGTCCCGCACAGGACTTGTTCAGGCCAGCCCCAGAGGGCTGACAAATCCGCTGGTCCGACGTCACCAGACTTCCGCAGTTCAACCGGTCGCTGAGACCAGGCATGCCACGAAGGACGTCATTCCCGATTCAGGCAATCAACGCGAGGTCAACCGCCTCCCTCTGCCGTCAGACGCGGCGCTTCTTCGGAGGACGGCAGCCGTTGTGCGGCAACGGCGTGACATCCTCGATCGACTTGATCGACAGGCCGGCGGCCTGCAGCCCGGTAATCGCACTCTCGCGGCCCGAACCAGGCCCCTTCACACGGACTTCCAATTCCTTCACGCCAAACTTCGACGCCTTCTCAGCACAGGTTTCCGCGGCCCGCTGTGCAGCGAAGGGAGTGCTCTTACGGCTCCCCTTAAAACCAGACGTGCCAGCGGTGGCCCAGCACAACACGTCACCATTCACGTCTGTGATCGTCACAGTCGTGTTGTTGAACGTCGCCTTGATATGGGCTACAGCCTTCGCCACATTGCGGCGAATCTTCTTGCGAACTGCCTTACTCACACCTGCACTCCCTCTGAATTCCTGCGACCGCCTGCCGCGAATCTCTCAACAAAACCCGGAAGCCCTCAGCCAACAATCGACGGTCAGCACGCCACAGCACCAACCCGCCGTCTCTCTGCCAGGTCCTGCCAGCCGACGGCAAAAACCCCCCCCGACTCGTCCTGACGAACCGTCGGGCGACTACCGCAATTCCTTGACACCCTTCTTGCCAGCCACGGTCTTCCGGGGCCCCTTCCGGGTCCGGGAGTTCGTGCGGGTCCGCTGACCCCGAACAGGCAAGCCACGGCGATGCCGGAACCCCCGGTAGCAGGCAACCTCCCGCAACCGGCTGATGTCCTGGGCAATCTTGCGCCGCAACTGCCCCTCAATCAGAAACTCCTTGTCCAGGAGATTCGCAATTCGGGCCAGGTCATCGTCGGACAACTCTCGCGCAGGCCGATGAAGATCGAGCCCCAACTGGCGACAGATCTGGATCGCCGTGGTGCGACCAATTCCGTAGAGGTAACCCAACGAAATGTAGGTCGGCTTGTCCGAGGGAATGTCGACACCCGAAATACGAGCCATTCAGCTCTCTCCGCTCTGCTTCTGCAAGCCTCTGAAAACCGGACTGGTGAGCCCCGGAACCCCGGGGACTAAAGAGAATCTCGGGACCGGCCTGATTGCCGCCCCCGAGATTGGTTGCCAGCCCATTACTTGACCTTCGGTACCTTGCCCGGGATTGTCTTACGACACCCCCAAACACAGGCCCAACCACAAAACTCCACCCAGACTTCAACACGCAGAACACAGTGACAGCCAGGAACAAACCACCCAGCTCGCCAAACATCTGTGCCATGAAGCCCAGAAATCTTAGCCCTGACGCTGCTTGTGACGCGGATTCAACGAGCAGATGACGTAGACACGCCCCTTCCGCCGAACCACTTTACAGCCTTCACACACCCGCTTGACACTCGCTCGAATCTTCATCTCACTCTCACACAGGCTGACCAGACAGCCTGCGGCAGTCTGGAAGATCCACGACTATACTCCACACCCCTGGAAGTGGCAAGCCACCGGCTCACCGATCCCCTGTACGAATCCGTCGTTTGCACCTCCCACTCAGGGGGAGACACCGCCGTCGATCGTCAAGCCCTCTCAACTGCCATCGGTCAGGATCGATGGGCCTTGATCGGTCATGGCCACGGTATGCTCAAAGTGAACACTTGGCCGCCTGTCCCGGGTTTCGACGGTCCAATGATCCGAGAGAATCCGGACCGCTTTGCCTCCGGCGTTGACCATCGGCTCAATAGCCAACACCAACCCTGGAACCAGCCGAAAATCCTGCCGCAGCAATTGCTTGCTGACGAAGTTGGGGACCTGCGGGTCCTCATGCATTTCCCGCCCAATCCCATGACCCACAAACTGTTCCACCACACTGAAGCCTGAGTCGCGAACGTGTGACTCCATCTTCTCAGCCACCTGCGACCAGCGTTCGCTATGCCCCATCTCGCGAATCGCCAACTCCAGATTCTCCTGGCCGATCCGCATCAACTCCTGACACTCGTCGCTGACGTCTCCCACCGCGTACGTCCAGGCCGAATCGCCACACCACCCGTTCAGCCGACACCCTGTATCGACTTTGACAATGTCTCCCGCCTTCAACACCCGGTCACCCGGAATTCCATGCACAACCTGCTCATTCACTGAGATGCAGCAGACTGCTGGGAAAGGAACCTTGCCCGGGACCCCCTTGAAGAGAGGCTGTGCCCCCCGCTGCTCAAACAATCGCTCGACCGCCAGGTCGATCTGAGACGTCGTGATTCCCGGGGCAACCAGCGAGCGCACCAAACGATGTGCCTCCGCGACCACTCTGCCAGCGGCGCGCATCAATTCAATTTCAGCTGGCCGTTTGAGCGCGATCAAGGTGTTTTCCCGCGTCCCGGTCATTCCCCAGAGGAAACGACTAGGATTCCAGCAGGCCTCCGTAATTCCGCATCACTAGATGACTGTCGATCTTCTGAATGAGGTCCAAACCGACCGACACGACGATCAGCAGACCAGTCCCGCCGAAGAAGCTCGCCACCACCCAGTCGGTTCCCAGCATGTTCTGAACAACAGTCGGAATGACTGCCACCAGGGACAAAAACGCGGCTCCCACATAAGTGATGCGGGTCATGACTTTTTCGAGGTAATCAGCCGTCCGTTTGCCAGGACGGTGCCCCGGAATGAAACTGCCGTAGTCCTGAAGGTTGTTGGCGATCTCTTTCGGATTGAAAGTGATGGCCGTCCAGAAGAAGCAGAAAAAGAAAATCAGGGCAATGTAGCACAGATTGTAAATATATCCCCGCTCGCCACTGAATGCTCCAGCCAGCGACTGAATCCACTCGTACTGCCCCAACCAGCTCGAACGGAGCCAGTTCAGAATCAGCGTGGGAAACATCAGCAGACTCGAAGCGAAGATGATGGGCATGACTCCTGCCTGATTGACCTTCAGAGGCAGGAACTGCTTTTGACCCCCAAACACCCTCCGGCCACGCACGTGTTTGGCACTTTGGGTCGGAATCCGCCGTTGGCCCTGGGTGATAAAAATGACCCCCACGACCACGGCCACGAACAGGGCAGCCAGAATGAGCAGGCTTTCGATCCCCTGGTCCCCACCGAGGCGCGGGCCACCCTTCAGGTAATCGTTGAAGAGCTTCACAATCGCGGCCGGCACACGGGCCAGAATGCCCGCCATGATCAACAGCGAAATCCCATTACCGACCCCGTACTCATCGATCTGCTCGCCAATCCACATCAGGAAGATGCTGCCGGCGGTCATCGTAATCACATTGACGAGATTCGGGAAAAACCCCCAGAAATCGTCATAAACAGCGTTCTGCCCCATCGACTGCTTCACGAACTGCAGCCACATCACGCTCTGCAGGAAGCACAGGGCGACAGTCAGATAACGGGTGTACTCGTTGATCTTCTTGCGGCCGACCTCACCCTCTTTCTGGAGTTTCTCCAGGGGGGGCCAGACGCTCGCCAACAGTTGGAGAATGATCGATGCCGAGATATACGGCATGATCCCCAGGCCGAAAATTGTCGCATTACCAAACTCGGAAGCCGAGAACAGTTGGACAAGCTGAAAGGTTTGACCCAGCGGGTTGTTGCTGGCCTGCATCTGCTCCATGTTGCGCTTGATCTGCGATTGATCAATATTCGGCAGGGTGATGTAGTAGCCCAGCCGATAGACGCACAACAATGCCAGCGTCAGCCAAATCTTGCGACGCAGTTCCGGAATCTTGAAAACGGTCAGGAACTTGTCAAACATCGGGTCAGCATCCCGCCTGGGGCAATCGGGCCGTGGAGAAATCCAATTCCCTGGATGGTCGACATTCTCCAGTCTGTCGAACCGCCTCTGCGCCGAAACTCGGTTGGGAAACTGCACAAAGATCCCGGCTGACGAAAGCCGGGGGTTCAAATGCCGTAACTCCTCAAACCGAAACGTGATGGGCCCGATGTGCGGGCCCTCGGTTCCAACTAGAGAACCCGTTCCACGCTGCCACCCACTGCCTTGATCTTCGCCTCGGCACCCGCCGAGAAGTCCGTCGCCTTGACCGTCAGCTTCTTGCTCAGATCACCCTTGGCGAGGATCTTGATTCCATCCCACTCCCCCTTGACCAAGCCCTTCTCGCGCAACGCGGCCTCATCGACGACAGCACCACTCTCGAATCGGGCTTCCAGCACCGAGACGTTGATCTCAGCCATGCGCCGGGTGAAGAAGTTGTTGCTGAAGCCAAACTTGGCGACGCGGCGAAACGCCTGCTTCTGGCCACCTTCAAAGGCAAACCGCTTGGCATGTCCGGAATGTGCCGAGTGGCCCTTGTCACCACGACCGGCCGTTTTGCCATGCCCTGACCCGAGGCCGCGACCGACCCGCTTGCGGGCCTTGTGCTTCTGGATCCCACGATGGACGTCATTGATCTGCATCAGACATTCACTCCCCGCAGACGGGCCACCTGGTCCCGCGTGCGCAACTGGCTGAGGGCATTCATGGTGGCCCGGACCAGGTTCATTGGATTGGACGACCCGCGGCACTTGGTCAGCACATCTTGAATCCCGGCCGATTCCAACACCGCCCGCACCGTGTTGCCGGCGATCACACCGGTTCCCGGCATGGCGGGGATCAACACCACGCGCGCCGCGCCATACCGCCCCTCAACAAGATGCGGAATGGTCGTCTGGACCAAAGGGACACTGATGGATGCGCGATTGGTCTGCCGGACCGCCTTCTCAACCGCTTGGGGAACTTCAGTCCCCTTGCCATAACCCCAACCCACCTTTCCCTTGTGGTCACCAAGAACCACCAGAGCGGTGAAAGTGAATCGCCGGCCACCCTTGACCACGCAGGCACAACGCCGGATCTGGACGACCTTTTCCTGCCCCTGCTGGGACTCTTTTTCCGAAGCCACTGCTGAGATCCTCTGCCTTTAGAAATTGAGTCCGCCAGCGCGGGCCGCGTCGGCCAACGCAGCCACTCGCCCATGGTACCGGTACTGGCCCCGGTCAAACGCCACGTCCTTGATTCCGGCTTTCAAAGCCCGTTCAGCCAAAGCCTTGCCCACGACCTCGGCCGCTCCCTTGTTCCCACCATTGCTGTCGGCGGGAAGCAGCGACTTTTCAGCACTGCTGGCAGCACACAGAGAAACGCCCCGTTCATCGTCGATGATCTGGGCGTAGATGTACTTGTTGCTGCGGAATACGGTCAATCGCGGACGTGAAGCGGAGCCTCGCACCCGCTTTCGCACCCGCCATGCCCGAACCTGCTTTTGACGGGCCCTGCGCTTCACCAAACTCATGCTGACACCAATTCTGAATTCGTGATCCGCCTGGAAAACCCCACTCAGGTTCTCCGCCGGTCGACGACACTAACCGCCACTCGCCTGGGACTTGCCCGCCTTGCGACGAACATTCTCTCCCTCATACCGAATCCCCTTGCCCTTGTAAGGCTCGGGCGGACGCACTCTGCGAATCACCGCCGCAAACTGGCCGACGGCCTGACGATCGCAGCTGGTCAACGTGATGTGGGTCGGATCCGGAACAACACAGGTCACGCCACTGGGGATCGGCAATTTCACGACGTTCGCAAAACCCACCGACAAATTCAGAGACTTGCCCCCCACCAACTGGGCCTGGTAACCAACGCCCTGAATCTCGAGCTTCTTGGTGAATGGGTTCACCACTCCACTCACCATGTTGTTGAGCAGGGCACGGGTTAAACCGTGCAGCGCCCGGTTTGACGCCTCATCATCATGCCGGGACACCATGAGTTGCTTGCCGTCCTGGGCCACAACCTGGATGTTGGGATGTACGGTCAGATGAAGTTCGCCCTTGGGCCCCTTGATCGAAACCTTTTGGCCCTCAATCTTCGCCGTGACTCCTGCGGGGAGATCGACCGGCTTTTTTCCAATCCGCGACATCGTTCTTCCAACCCAAACTGGACTTGTGCTCTCACATCCGTCAGACCGAACCTGACGGCCGCCTCACCTGAACTCGCCTGCCCGTCGCCTCCGGCTCAACCCTGTCTCCCCAGGCCCGCTTTCAGCAGACCGTTTCGGAAACAGGTTTCCTCCGGACCAACACTTTACATCCGGACGGTTCCGCACGCCACAATCGGCGGTTCAGCAGATGGAGCAGAGCACCTCTCCGCCCACCTTCTGTTCCTTCGCCTCACGGTTGCTGAGAACACCCCGACTGGTGGTCAGGATGCTGATCCCCAACCCCTGCAGGACCTCCCCGATCTGATCAGCCCGCTGATAGATCCGGCGGCCTGGCTTGCTGACCCGCTGGATCTCCTGAATCACGCGTTCCCCATTGGGACCGTACTTCAGATTGATCCGCAGGGTCTTGTAGGGAGCCCCCTCCACCTCGATCAATTCGAAATCCCAGACGTAGCCCTCTCGCTGGAGGACCCCCGCGATCCCAACCTTCAGCTTCGACTCTGGCATATCCACGAACGGACGCTCGATCGCAACGGCGTTCCGAATCCGTGTCAACATGTCGGCAATCGGATCTGTCATCATCGTATCACCAGCTCGCCTTCTTGACCCCCGGGATCAGTCCATC
>JBKDUK010000013.1:0-29710 GCA_046339535.1 Planctomycetaceae bacterium
GCCTGGCTGCCGTTCCATATCCGGCAGCCGATCGAATTCGCGGAACCTCTTCCCCCTGGAACCCCAGCCGACAGGTCCAAGTCGGGGCGGCCGGCAGCGGCCTGAGTCCAACTTCGTGTGACTCGGCCAGGTCAGGCCGGCCGTCAGCCCCCACCCAGAGCGGGCAGAAAGTGGACCTCGGTTCCCTCGGGCAGTGCAGCCCGCAGGCCCCGCCGCGAGATGGTGCCATTGATCGACACGGCCAACCCAGGCTTGAGCGAATCCTCAGCGAGCGCCCGGGCGGCGATTCCCGGGTACAACCCCTCCAGCCCCTCAATGACCTGCCGCACGTTGGTGGCCGGCAACCGGACTTCGGCCAGCCCCGCCGTCAGATCACGCCAGGCGGGAGGAATGAAGACCGAGACCATGCGGACCTGTGCGGGGCGGAAGGGGGGCAGACGGGAGGACTACGGTTGTGGGAAGTGGCTGGCGGCAGATTGAACTCGATCCCAGCGACGATCACCAAGTTGCGAACGAATTCCCGTGCGGCAGCCTGCCGCGACTTCGTGATTGTATCATCAGGACTGATTCCCGGTATCGACGGACGTGCCAGGAAAAGCAACGTCCTGAGGCCGGAATCTCTATCTGGTCTTGATCCGGTGTGTCACTCGAACCAGGTTTGACGTCGGATTTGGATGAGCGCGGGCCCCCTGGCAGTTGCCACCCGGAACAGTCGGCTCTCCCGCTGAAAAGTGGTATAACTCGTTCCATGACCGCTGTGCCCACACTCTCTTACGGACCCCTGTCACTGCCGACGCGGTGGCTGCTGTCTCCCCTGGCGGGTTACACGAATCTTCCTTTCCGGCGCGTGGTGCGGGCCTTGGGAGGCTTGGGGCTGGCCACGACCGACCTGGTCAATTCCCGGGCCCTCGTCGAAGGGTCGGAGAAGACTCTGGAGTTGACCGCCACCTGCCCGGAAGACAGGCCGCTGGCGGTGCAGATCTTTGGTGCCGAGCCGAAGTATCTCTGCGAAGCGGCACGCCGGCTGGAAGCCGCGGGGCATGCTTCGGTCGACATCAATATGGGCTGCCCGGTGGGGAAGGTCACCAAGACCGGCTCGGGGGCCAGCCTGATGTGCCGTCGCGAAGAGACGATCGAACTGGTCGAGGCGGTGGTGCGTTCCGTGGCGATTCCCGTCACAGTCAAAATGCGTCTCGGTTGGGACGAGCAAAATATCACCGCCCCCGCCTTCGCGCGCGCCTTCGAAGAGGTGGGGGTCGCCGCTGTGGCGATCCATGGCCGGACCCGGGCCCAGGGATTCTCAGGAAAGGTCAACCGCGACGGAATCCGGCAGGTCGTGGAGGCGGTGCGGCGGATTCCGGTGATCGGCAATGGGGATGTGCTCACCGTGGCTGACGCCGAGAGGATGCTGCGCGAGACCGGTTGTGCGGGAGTCTCGATCGGCCGGGGGGCACTCGCCAATCCCTGGATCTTCCGCCAGCTGCACCAGTGGGAGCAGACGGGCCGGTATGATCCGCCGGGCAACTTCGACGATCGCCTGGGACTGTTGCGGCAGCAATTCGGCTATGTGATCGAATTGCGGGGTGCCGACCGGGCGGTCCCCTTTTTCCGCAAAATGGCCCACTGGTATCTCAAGGCGATGCGGGTGGCCCCGATTCTGAGGCACAAGACGCAACTGGCCAGGAACGTGGACGAGTTCCACGCGGTGTTGACCGAGATCGAAGATCGGGGGCCGGCTGTTGGCAGCCGGACCGATCAACCCGAGATGACCGTCTCGGTCCCCTCCGGACCCAACGCGCACTGGTAGCCGGGGAATCTGTCAGCCGCTGTGGCGGATACGCCTCAGGCGGCGAGTTTTCGGCGACGGCGAAGCTGTTTGAGGATCTGTGACGCCAGCCGCATCGGCTCGAGAGACGCCCGGCGGGAATTCGCGTCGAGAATTTCTCCCGTGAATACTTCCGGGGTGCCGCAGCGCCACAGGGGGGTGCGATGGGTGGTGCAATCGACCAGCCATTCGGCGATGGCCGCCCCGAATCCTCCGAGCAGGCCGTGATCCTCCAGTGTGACCGCGAGGCGGAAACGGTGGAGGTTGGTGTCGAGCCAATCTTCGTCGAGAGGTTTGATCGACGGACAACTGACGACCGCCGCTTCCACGCCATTCGATTCGAGAAGCCGGGCGGCCTCGAGCGCCTCGACCAGGACATCTCCCGAAGCCAGCAGGCAGAGCTCTGTGCCGGGACGCACCGGAATGAATCGCCCGGGCCGGATTTCGGCTGTTTCGGAATGGATGCGTGTCCCTGCCGTCCCTGCCAGACGGATGTAGGTTGCCGAAGTACGCGACAGCGAACCTCGCAATACAGCTGTGAATTCGGTCTCGTCGGCGGGGCAGGCGATCGCCAGGTTGGGCAGGGGCCGCAGCAGGGCAACATCGTGCCGACAGACGGATGAATCGTCGGATCCACGTGGCGGAGCATCGAGTCCCACGAGGGTAACCCGCGCCCGATGCCGGCAGATCTGGGAATGGATGCTGTCGAGGCATCGTGTGGTGAGATGGGCGACCGCCCCCAGCACGATCGGTCGCAGCCCCGACAGCGCCATGCTGACGGCCTGCTGAATCAGCCGGGCATCAGCGGTTCCAGAATCAAAACAGCGGCCCGGCAACTGGTCCGCGAGAGGTTGCAACTGGCCGGGGGGAAGATCGCCAGTCAGCAGGACCACGCGCTGATCTGCGGCGGCCAGCCGCAGCAGGGGGTCGGTGAACGGGAGGGACATGGAGTCTCTTGGGGGAGGAATCAGGCGGCCGAGCGATTCCGGCCGCTGGGGCCGTTCCGCTGTCCATCGGCGTTGTGATAGGCGGGGTTGGACAGGGCATCGGGGTATTCGCCCTGGGACAGTCGCTCCCGCAGTTCGGAGCGGGCCTGGCCGGGGGAACGGCGCGGAGACCAGCCGAACTCGGCGACGAGCGAACGGACCGCTTCATCGTTCGAGGGGACTGGGTTTCGCGTGGTCGCAGGATGGTTTGTGGAACTGCCTGAAATGTCGGTCGAGGAGACTTCCCACACGCCTCCACAGGTGCTCGCCGGGGGCCAGGCCTGCAACAGCACGAGCAGGTCGACCAGGTCGTCGAGATGCAGGCTGTTGGGCAGGGGGGCCTTGTCGGGAGTTGCATCCCGTTCGGTGGCGAACTCGCGTGCGATGGCGGCGTTCACGGGGAGATCGAAGCGCATGCGGGGAGACCAGCCGCACAGCGTCGGAACGCGTATCGTGGCGACGGCCAGTCCTCGGGCGCGGGCCTGGTCGGCCAGATCTTCGCGTACCATCTCCATCCGGTGGAACCCGCGCGACTGCGGGTCGGGAGTGTGAGTGACCAACACCAGCGGTTCCACCCCGGCCAGAGCCGCCTCGGCCAGCACGCAGCGCAGGCCTTCCACGTTGATTGACCGGGCCAGACCTGGATCGATGTCGAAGGTCGGCGCGTCGGCGATGGAGGCGAGATGCACGACGCTGCGGCAGCCGGTGAGTGCCTGCCGTACCAGGCCTGGCTCACGGATGTCTCCCTCCATCCAGGAGAGTCGGGAAGACGATGTATCGAGTCCTGCTGGCGGTGGATTCCAGTCAAATCCCCGGACGGTCCCCCCCAGGGAGAGCAGTCGGGAAATCAGTGCGGAGCCGACATAGCCGGCACCGCCGGTCACCAGTACGGGAGACGGGATGGACATGGCGGGAAGGTCGCGGAAATGGATGGGGAAACCGATTGGCCGCGAGCAGCCTACCCCTTCGACTTCCGTCCCTTGTCGGCCGTCTTGCTGGGCTGCTTCCACTTGGCGAATTCGGGCGACTTGACGAAGTCGGCGTATTCGGCATTCTTCGTCACATCCCCCACATCGACGCTGAAGTCGGTGGCCAGACGGTCGAGGTACTTGATGGTGGCTGCGAAGTCTTTTTCGCGGAGTGAGACGGTGACGAGGCTCCACCAGGCGTCGATCACAGTGTCATCCGCCGTCACAGCCTCTTCCAGCAGTTCACGAGCCTTCTTGTAGTCCTGCCGTTCGACCTCCATGCCGGCCAGCACGACATTGAGGTACGGGTCGCCGCCAACCGCCTTGTTCAGACGGACGACCGCCTTTTCAAACTGGGTGTACTTCTGGGCCGAGAGGTACGACGCGAGGCATTGCAGATCACCGGCATAGTCTTTGGGATCCGACTTGCGGATGTCGGCGAGAGCCTCTTCCTGGGTCTTGTCGTCGATCTGGGTGGCGGCATAGAGGCGGACCAGCAAGACCCCCTTTTCGGACTGCACGCTCTTGGGGAGCTTGGCATGGCGGGCCAGCACCCCCTCCGGATCTCCCTTGGCGGCCAGGTCGGAGTATTCGCGGATCTGCTTGGCCGATTTGGCCATGTCAAGATCGCGCCCCGTCAGACCCTTGAGCCACTCGGGCCCCTGCGAGGCGGCGGAGATGATCATCGCCCGCCGCATGGTCGAGGTCAGCATTTCTCCTGCGCCGTAGATGTAGACGTCGGTCGCCTTGAGCTGGCCACCCACTCGACCCAGCACGTAGTCGTGGTAATTGAAGCCGCCATCTTCGGGGAGCACCATGCGGAACATGGCCCGCGTCTCGGCCCCCACTTCATGAATCTTCACGAGGGTATAGCTGCCGCCGCGCGTGGCCGAACGGACGACCTGGCCCGAGAAGCCGGTGTCGGCATCCTGGGCGTCGCGGAATTCGGAGAGGAATTTCCCCTTCGATTTGACCGGAATCTGGAAGCCGCGGCTCGCCTTGGCCGACATCCCATCCCAGTCGATGGACCGGTTGAACTCGGTCAGTTTTCCCTCATCAACCGACTGGCCCATCGATTCGAGGAAGTCTTGCAGTTCCTCGCGCGAGACGAGGTTGAGGTCTTCCTTCAGATCCAGATCGTCCAGCTCGTCCCCAGCAGGGCCGGGGGGAGTCGCTCCGGCTGGCGGCGGGGCGGTCGGCGTGGCTGGTTTCGCCCCAGTGGATTTTGTGTCCGTGGTCTTCGACGGAGCCGGCTTTTCACCCGTGGGGGTATTGGCGGCAGACTTCGCGCCCGGTGCGGCCGACTTCGCGGCCCCTTTGGATCCGGCCGCAGGCTTCTGCTGGGCGTCTGCCAGGGAAATCAGGCAGGGGGAAATCAGGCACCCCAACGAAATCGCCAGCGGCGCGACCGAGCGACCCCAGCGGGCCGCGAACAAGAGAGACGAAGCGGGAAGTTTCTGCATGGTTGCCAGCATCCTTGCCTGGAGACGCACTCATTCTGGGAAGCCCCTTCCAAGAGGGCTTCGCGTGTGGGACGATACTGCAAACCGGTTCCCGGGGCCAGAGGGATTTTCAGGAAAAATCCGCCGCTGTCGACGGGACGTTCCGGAATTGTTGGGATGTTGTCCGGGAGAGCGGTTCCCGCCTCGAATCAAACCGCTCGCGGCCGATATGCCTGGGACCAGTGGTCGGCACCGGTCACGCCACTCCGGGAAACTGGAATGGACAGAATCCCTGACATCAGTAAGAATCCGCTCCGGTTCGGCTCCCTTCGCGCGGTGGAACCGCGTGGTCGAACCGTACGAGGATTGGCTGATGCAGATCGCTTGGCGCCCCTTGATGGGCTTGTCCGTCCTGCTGGCGGTGGGCTGTCATTCGTACCACCCCTACGGCTACACCGGAACCGGACCGTACGCCGCCCCGCCGCCGACCACCTATGGCCCGGCCCCCACGGTCTACTCACCCGCACCCGCGACCACCTATACCAATCCCGCTTCCCCGGCATACGCCCAACCCGGCCAGCGACCGCCACTGCGGACGAACCCCACGCCGGTCTACCCCACACAGACCTATCCGGCTCAACCTCCCGGATACGGCCCTCAGCGCGGGCCACAGATGGCTCCTCCGGTGACAACCAATCCATCACAGGGGCGGGGGGTGACGGTGGCCCCCAAGACGGTCACCACCTCCCCTGGCGCGGTCAGCGAACAGCCCGTCCCCCGGCCTGTCGAGCCGCGGCCCATTCCTGAGGGAGTGGGGGGAGGCGTTCTCAATGAAGACGCCGACACCATCAAGGGGAGCAATCGCTCACTCGAAGAGGTTGAGCCTCCGGTCGGGGGAGGGATTCCCAGCGACTCGGAAGATGCGGTTGAGACCATTGGTTACGACGACGATTTTCGCCCCCCGCGCTCTCCCATCCGCCGCACCTCGGGGGTGGCCGAGGCCCCCCGGCGGGGCCGGAAGTCTCCATTCAAACGGGCCAGTGATTACAGCTGGATCAGTGGAACGGTTGCGCAGGATCCCCAAACGGGAGACTGGCAGGTGACCTACGATCCGGATGGCAATGATGAGTTCGGCGGGGTGCTGACCCTCGCCCACGATGATGCCCTCGAGAATTTTCTCGAAGGAGACATGATCCGGGTCTATGGGAAGATCGACCAGCGGAACAACGACCGCGTGGGACGCCCCCTGTACCGTCCCACTCCCAACCGGATCAGCCGACTGGTCGACCGGGAAGAGACCATTCGCTGATCATGGAGCTGTGGCGGAGTCTGTCTGCTGCCGCGTGATGTGGAGCAGAAGACGCACGTAGTGGCACGGAGCGTGATCGGCGAAGTCGCGGATCAGCACATGCCGGAGCGGATTGGATTCGGCGAGTTCGCGTACCGTCCGCACCAGTTGCCCCCGGGCTCCGGTCCAATCTCCCCGGGGGAGCGACCAGAGCGCCTGCGTGGCTGTCTTCCAGATTTCCCGAACCAGTGCCGCATCCGGCAGACGCCCCTTCAGGGCCAGTCGAAAGGCCTTGCGGCCTTGTTGCTGATCATCACGAACCACCCCTTCGTCCGGTTCGATCTCCAGGGCACCGGTCGCCGTCAGGTAATGCAGCCGGCCAGGGTGCTGGTAGGTTGGCGTGGGTCCCCCCAGCCAGTGCGCGGCCTGAGACTCGAGAAACGCGGAAGGGTCGAGTTTTTCGGCTAACTCCCAGAGGAGGGGGGCGGTCTGGCCTTCGTCGCGCAATCCCTCGCCGAAGCGACGCAGGAAACCGACCAGAGATTCCTGCGACAGCGACGCCAGCGGCACGCGCGCCACCAGGTCGCAGCAGTGAACGTAGCGCTCGATCGAGGCCGCCTGCAGGCTGTCCACAAACGACCGATCTCCCACGCGGGGGGCTCCCCAGGTCACAAGGCGTGAGCCGGGCAAATCGTGCAGGGCCAGCGTCGCCAGGGCCCCCCCCAGGCTGTGCCCGGTCAGCACGAGGTCGGGAGCGCCTGCCCCAAGTGCCTGCAGGGGAGCACACAGCGAGTCATATTCATCGGCGAAGCCCCGGTGCACGGTATGTCGGTCGCGCCATCGCCGGGGAATCGCGTTCAGATCGGTCAGCAGGTCGTCCACGCTGCCTGAATCGGTCCCCCGAAACACCACGAAGCGGGGGCCACTGCCGCGGGGAGAGGCCACGAACCCTTCGGTGTCGGCCTGGCCCGGCAGAAACCGCTTGCCGTGGAGGAAGCACTCCAGGTTCCAGTCGAGAGACGCGAGTGTGGCCTCGATGACCGGCCGGGAAGCGTAGGCCAGCCGCGACAACTCGGCACAGGTGAGTGGAATGTGCGCAGCCAGCGGCAGTTCGTCGCGCCAGGGAAAGAACCGGCCGGCCTGGGCCGGCCGGAACATGTCGTCGGTCGAGGTGAGCGGAACGGGAAGGCTCATGCCGGTGCCGGGGTCAACACGTGGGTCAGATCGTCCGCCAGCGCGTCGACATCTTCCGCAGTGGTATCCCAACTGCACATCAGGCGGATTCCACCCTGCCCGATGAAGGTGTAGAACTTCCAGCCGCGCTGACGGAGCGCCTCGCTGATAGCCGGGGGAAGTTCCAGAAACACCGAGTTCACCTGCGGGGTGGACAGGAACTGGATTCCTGGGATCTGCCGCAACTTCTCGGTCAACCGGGCAGCCATCTGATTGGCGTGTGTCGCATGCCGCAGCCAGGCTCCCGTCTGCAGCAGCCCCACCCAGGGAGCCGCCAGGAACCGCATCTTCGAGGCGAGTTGGCCCGCCTGTTTGCAGCGCCAGGCGAATTCGGCGGCGAGGTCACGGCGGAAGAAGACGACTGCCTCCCCGACCGGCATGCCGTTCTTGGTTCCGCCGAAGCAGAGCACGTCGACCCACACACGCCAGGTGACTTCCTTGGGAGAGACACCCAAAGCAGCAATCGCATTGGCGAAGCGGGCCCCATCCATGTGGATCTTCAGGTCGTGCCGACGGGCCGCCTCGGCGAGATTGCGCAGTTCTTCGACGGAGTACACGGTCCCGAGTTCCGTGGCCTGGGTCACGCTCAGAACGCGGGGTTTGGGAAAGTGAATGTCACTCCGTTTGAGCACTGCCCGCGAGACCTGTGCGGGGTCGATTCGCCCCTCGATACCACCAACCGTCAACACCTTGGTCCCATTCGAAAAGAATTCGGGGGCACCGCACTCATCCGTCTCGACGTGGGCCATTTCATGGCAGACGATCGAGTGGTACGACTGGCAGAGGGTCGCGAGGGCCAGCGAGTTGGCGGCGGTTCCGTTGAAGGTGAAAAACACCTCGCAGTCGATTTCGAACAGCTCCCGCAAGAGATCGGCGGCACGGGCCGTCCAGGCGTCGTCACCATAACCGGGGGCGTGCCCCTGGTTGGCCTGGCAGAGGGCCTCCCAGGCTTCGGGGCAGATCCCCGAGTAGTTGTCGCTGGCGAATTGACGGCGGGGAAGGGGAAGTGGAGAGATGCTCATGGATGACGGGGGTGAGACGACGGGAATCAACACAGTTCGATGATGGACTTGGGGACTCGCAAACTCAAGGAAGTGTGGTCCGAAAGGGGGACGCAACGGAACGGTGTGGGGGCAGAGGCTCTGCCGGGACCTCCGCAATGCCCGCGAGAACCCAGGAATGCGGGGCCGTCGATCGTGAGGCGGGAGAATGGGCGTTGCAACCGGGCCGCCGTTTCCCGTAATCTCGGGCCGGTTCCAGTCCCCGGCATTGGCTGGAATGGGTTTGGACTGTCGGATGTTCCGGGCGGTGGTCCGCTGGTTTCCCGTTTTGTCTGTTTCACGTTGGTTCCTCGCTGATCATGTCGTTTCCCCCCGTTGAAGAGCAGTTGGCCCTGTTGACCCGCGGTGTCGAGAAGATCGTCCCCGCCGACGAGCTGCGGCGCAAGCTCGAGCAGAGTCTTCGCACCGGGCGGCCCCTGCGGGTGAAATACGGAATCGACCCCACCGGCATCGATGTGCACCTGGGACACACCGTTCCTCTCCGCAAGATCCGCCAGTTCCAGGACCTCGGCCACCAGGCGGTCATCATCATCGGCAATTACACCGCCCTCGTGGGCGATCCCAGCGGGCGTGACCAGACCCGGGCCCGGCTCACCCAGGAACAGGTCGAGAACAACGCCCGCGATTACCTCAACCAGGTGGGCAAGGTGGTCGACCTCTCGCGGGCCGAGGTGGTTCACAACGGCGACTGGTTTTCGGCGATGAGTTTTCTCGATGTGCTGGAACTGTGCAGCAAGGTGACCGTCGCCCAACTGCTGACGCGAGAAGATTTCGCCAAACGCTACGCGGCTGAGCAGGCGATCTTTCTCCATGAGTGTCTTTACCCGGTCATGCAGGCCTGGGATTCCGTCAAGGTTCGGGCCGACGTCGAATTGGGGGGGACCGAGCAGCTTTACAGTTTCATGTTGGCCCGTGACCTGCAGCGCGATCAGAACATGCCCCAGCAGATTGGCATGATGACCCCCATCCTGGTGGGGCTCGATGGCGTGCGGCGCATGGGGAAGAGTCTGGGGAACTACATCGGGATTGGAGAGTCGGCCTACGACATGATGAAGAAGTTCATGCAGGTCCCCGATGCGGTGATGCGGATGTATTTCGAACTGCTGACTGATATTCCGCTCCCCGAGGTCGACCGGCTGCTGGCCGGGCATCCCAAGGAAGCCAAGCTGACGCTCGCCCGTCACGTGATCTCGGGCTATCACCCCGCCACCCAGGCGGATGAGGCGGCCGACCGCTGGCAGCGCGAAATCTCGCAGAAGGAACTGCCCGCCGAGATCCCTGAAGTGCTGGTCCCGGGAAGCGTCCTGGCGCAAGGAAAGATCTCCGCTGCCAGGCTGCTGCAGGTGACGGGGCTCAGCCCGTCATCGAGCGAAGCACGCCGGTTGATCAGCCAGGGAGGGGTCTCGCTGGGGGAAGACAAGGCGCGTGTTGAGACGCACGATACACCGATTGCCGTGATCCCCGGCCTCTTGTTGTGGGTGGGGAAGAAGCGGGTCGTGCGGCTCGCGATTGGCCCCAATTGACGGCGGCTTCGATTGGCGGTGTGAGGGACCTGCGGAGCAACCCAGGCCAGGTTTCTTCAGCAGGCTGCGCCGTTAGCGGCGCGGAGTCTGCGACTCTCCAAACTGCAGTTGCAACAGCAGCGATTTGACGTCGGTCATCGAGATCGTATCGCGCTCGATGGCCCGGGAGGAGCAGAGAAATACCGCACCTTCGGCCGCTTCACGGCCTGGTGTGGGAAGTCGGCCGTGGCTGCCCCGTACAATCGAGGCGTCGAGGCCAATCACATCCATGTAGTAGCGGAACCCCAGCTTCTTCTGCGCCAACCGGCGGGCCATCCGCAACTTGGGAAACAGCAGTTGCGGGTCGACGAACAGTTCCACGGGGTCGTAGCCCGGCTTGCGGTGGATATCGATGGTTCGGGCATAGTCCGGCGCCAGCCGGTCGTCGAGCCAGAAATAATAGGTGAACCACGCCCCGGGGGCGGCCACGACCACCAGGTCTCCCGACCGGGGATGATCCAGCCCATACCGTGCCTGGGCTGGGCGATCGAGCACCTCGGCCACTCCGGGCAATCGGGCCAGCACCCGTGCCGTCTCGGGCAGATCGCGCGGATCCTGCACGTACACGTGGGCCACCTGGTGATCGGCGACGGCGAAGGCCCGCGAGGCACCGCAGTCGAGCGTCTCCCAGCCCAACGGCTCCCGCCGCACGGTCAGCAGTCCGGCTTCACGCAACGCCCGGTTGATGTGGACGGGATGCTCCACATCGGTGATGGCGTATTCCGACAGCACCACCACGTCGGCTCCCTGCTGGCGCACCTCTGAAATCAGCCGCCCCGCCTCGTGGTCAATCGCCCGGATGTCGTCTGCAATTGCGGGATGCGACGGGCCGAGCCGCTGCAGGTTGTAATCGAGGTGCGGCAGGTAGACCAGCGACAGGTCAGGACGATGTTTCCGGAAGACCGCCAGCGAGGCGTCGACAATCCACCGGCTGCTTTCGATGTCGGCTGCGGGGCCCCAGAATTTCGGCAGAGGAAAGACTCCCAATTCCCCCTGCAGTTCGTCGCGCAGGCTGGCCGGCTGGCTGTAGGAGTCGAAGATCTTCCGCCCGTCGGCCGGATAGCTGGGACGCGGTGTCATCGACCAGTTGACCCGCGCGTACATGTTGTACCACCAGAACATCTTCGCCACGGTGTAGCCGGGGTCGAGTTGCCGGGCCGCATCGTAGACGGTCTCTCCCGACACCAGGTGGTTCGACTGCTTCCAGAACAGCACCTCGGCCAACTCGCGGAAATACCAGCCATTCGCCACAATGCCATGCCCCGACGGGGGGAGGCCGGTCAACAGGCTCGACTGGGCCGAACAGGTCACCGCGGGAAGCACGGTCCCCAGCGGACGCGAGAATCCTTCGGCGGCCAGCCGGCTGAGCTGAGGGGTGTTGGCACCCAGCATCTCGTGAGTCAGGCCGACAAAATTGATGACAACCAGTGGACGGCGCATGATGCCGGGACCTTCAGACCAGGACGTTCAGACCAGTTCGGCCGTTTTCGATACAGGTCCCCAGACAGGTGTCAAAAACGTGCCGCGGCGGAATTCTCAGGACAGCAACGCGGGAGGCAAGCGCATGTCGCCAGACGAACAGACTCGGGACAAGTCCAGGGCAGCCCCCCAGCCGTCGGATGAGCAGGGAAGCCCGCCCGATTCCCGACCGGCGTGTCCTGTTTGCGGGGGCCGCCTGTTCGAGATTCGGGCCAAGCTGCACTGTTCCCAATGCCACACCATCTGTGAAACGTGCTGCGAAGGGGGACGAGGCTGACGGAATCTGGTGGAGGCCGTCAGGAAATGCCACTTGGGAGCCTAACGGCCGGCCCGCACCGCGACGTGCATGCCGCGCGCCAACTCACCGATCCGTGCCAGAACCTGCTCGCGAGTGGCTCCGGTTTCGGTGATCGCCGCCACTTCCCGCACGAGGGCCGAACCGACACGCACCCCGTCCGCCACGCCGCGCCGTTCGGCCACCTGCTCGGGCCGGCTGATGCCAAAACCCACCGCCAGGGGGAGCTTGGTCTGCGACTTCAGCCAACGGAGCTGTGTCGAGAGTTGCTCGGGGAGGGTGGTGCGCACTCCCGTGGTCCCCGCAACCGAAATGCAGTACAGAAACCCGGTGGCCGACGACAGGATGCGCTCTGTCCGGGCAGGGGTGGTGGTTGGAGCGATCAGCTGAATCAGATCGAGGCCCGCCCCCTGGGCGATTTTTGTGGTTTCCTCTGCTTCATCGGCGGGGAGATCGGGAACGATCAGTCCTGCCAGACCCGACTGCTTCGCACGCCGGCAGAACTCGGCGGTTCCCATCCGGAACACAATGGCGTACGAAACCATCCCCACCAGAGGCGGACGGTGTTCGCCCTGTTTCCAGGGGATTGTCGCCAGGGTTTGCAGAATCTGGTCGACATGCAGCTTTTTCGACAGGGCCCGGGTGTACGAGGCCTGGATGACCGGTCCGTCGGCGATCGGATCGCTGTACGGAAAACCGACTTCGATCAGATCCACCTGTTGCCGGGCCAATTCCAGAATCAGGTCGCGGGTGAAGTCGAGGTCGGGATCCCCCGCCGTGATGAACGGCATGAAGGCCATGCTGTTCTTCGCGTAAAGCTGGCTGAAAACGTCGGAAATCGAGGTCTGGATCGGCGACAAAGTGTCCTCGCGGCGCTCGGCCGAGCGCGGCTGGGGGAGACAAGACGGGTTCAGACCGCATGATCCAAGATTGCCGGGTCCCGTTCAAGCGGTGACGGCCAGATTCAGTGGTCGCAGGTGACCTTGCCGGGGGAGATGCAGGAGTCGTCAGGGACTGTCTGCCAGACCCTGCCCCGAGGGACTCGACACTGGCTGTGGGCGGGACCAACCCGCGGCTGCGCATCGGGTTCGCCAGGGACGGCCCGCTGGCTCCTCCGCAGGGGGAGAGGGGAGGGGACTCGGGAACGCCGGTTGACTGAGGCAGATTCCGAGGGCTCTCCAAGGTTGCCCACGAAATGGCTCAACCACCGGAGAACCCGTCGGATGTCACCCGCCGAGGGAAAACGTTACCGCCGGCGTTCCGACTCAGCCTTGTCGAGGTTTTCGCGATCGGTGAGGGTGATGTCGAGATTGACGTATTTGCCTTCGCGGAACACCACCATGCGGACACGACGTCCGACCGGAGTCAGGCTGACCATGTTGATCAGGTGGTTCTCGTCCTGCACTTCGGTGCCGTCGTAGGTTAACACGACATCGTCGACCCGCATCTGGGCACGATCGGCAGGGGTTTCGGGATTGACTCGCAGCACACGGGCCCCGCGCACCCGGTCGAGCTTGAGGGCCGCCGCCGCATTGACGTTGAAGTCGGGATCGAGCGAAACCCCGAGGTAGGCCCGCACCACGCGTCCCGTCGTCAGCAGTTGCGCGACCACTGTCCGGACCAGAGAGCTGGGGATGCTGAATCCAATCCCCTCATTCCCCCCACTGTTCGAGGCGATGGCCGAGTTGATTCCGACCACGGAGCCATACATGTCGATCAAGGGGCCGCCACTGTTCCCCGGATTGATCGCGGCATCGGTCTGCAGGAAGTCCTGATTCAAGATGTCGGTTGTTTCCGAAATCCGCAGGGCCCGTCGTCCCTTGGCACTGATGATGCCCAGAGTCGTCGATTGACTGAGCCCGAAGGGACTCCCCATCGCCAGCACGAGATGTCCAATTTCGAGTTTTTCGCTGTCACCCAGGCGGGCAGCCGACAGATCACGCTCCGCGAGGATGAGAACGGCGAGATCGGTCGGTCGATCTTCGAACGTGGCAACGGGGTGCAAAACCCGCTTGTCGTGCAGATGCACCGCAATGTCTGCGACGTCACTGCCATTCACAACGTGGCTGTTCGTCACGACAACGAACTGGCCGGTCTTGGCGGAGATAATGACCCCGGAACCGGTTTCGTCGGCCCGGCGACCGCGCAGTGTCTTCCTCTCGGTTTCGATATGAACGAGGCTGGGCCCCATCGTACGGATGATTTTTGCCAGCAACTCGCTTGAGCGGAGCAGCGGTGAGGCGGGGTCAGCGAGTTCTCGACGAGACCCATCGTTTCGATTGCCGCCGGAAAGATCCTGAGCTTCGACCGGGGGGGCGCGAAAGGCCGGCCACAATTCACGCCCCAGAATCAGAGACATCAGGCCCAAATTGGCCCACAGCAACAGCCGGGTTGATTGCGACATGAGTTCCCACACCCGGTCGCAATTCGCCAAAGACGAACTGCGACGGGGGTTCAGGTTGAGGATGCCGGCCCGGCAACCCCCCACGGCTCAAAAACCGACAGGGTTAATCGACTGGCACGTCGAGATCCCGGAAGGTCAGGTCGCGATCCGACAGACGCCCTTCATATTCGTAGAGCGACTCCCAGTTCTCGCTGAACCCCTCCCCCCGATCGGTCCGGCGTTCCTGACGCTGCCGACAGTCGATGCAGACAGTCGCATAAGGGAGTGCCTTCAGGCGGGCGATGGGAATCTGTTCCCCACACACCTCGCACTGTCCGTACTTCCCCGCCTTCAACAACTGCAGCGCACGCTCGATCTGTTCCAGTTCGCGGCTCTCGAAGGCCGCCAATTGAGAGTGCATCTCATTTTGGCTGTCGTCAAGCGCCGCGTCGGCCAGATCGCCTCCCAAATGGTCCGAAGAGGTCGAATCCTCCAGCTCCATCAACAATTGCTTGCGCAAAGCATCCCGCTTCGCCACCAAGCTTGTGTGCAACCGCAACAAAGCGTCTTTGCGAGCCATTCTCTATTCTCCTTCTCGATGACGTTCACACCGAAACGACATCAGTCCCCGACTCATTCTACGCGTCGACAATCGGTTCCACGGGAGAATTCCGCGATTCCCACCGTTCACCCGCTCTTGAAGACAACTCTCAACTGCAGAAGGTTCCTCAACTGAGGCAAAAAACTGAGGCAAAAAACATGCACTTGTGTCGGGAAAGCCCCCAGTCGCAGTGATGTTGCAGCCTAGATCCCGCGGCAGTCATGACCGGCAATCCCCACAGGAATCACCAGAACCACTCTCCGTTGGTCCCAAGACACTCGGGACAAAGGAGAGGTGGACAAATGGCATTGAGTGGGACTCGCATCTGTCCCCAGTGTCCTCAACGCATGTTCTTCGAATCTGGATCACCGCCCGCCCTTCCTTTTTCCGGAAAATGCACCAAGGTATAACGAACTCGCTGGTCTTGTCCGTTTCATCCGTTTGCCAACCCCCCTGGGACACCTCCTCCGACATGTCCTCTGTCCGCCAGGCGACTTTTCCAAAACTTCCCCTGTGGTTCGGTTTGGCCCTCTCTCTTTCGGCACTCGGAGGACCCCTGCCGGCCTTGGCCGAGCCTCCCCGCTGGATCTGGAACGATCCGGCGGCCGCCACCAACGCGGCCCGTGGCCGGGCCTACTTCCGACTCACGTTCGACGCTCCCGAGGTAGAGTCCGCCCGCATCGAGATTGCCTGCGACAACGTTTATGCCTTGTTTGTCAACAACGAGAAGGCCGGGGCAGGTGTCGATTGGCAGCAGCTCGATGCCTACGACATCACCCCACTGATCCGCAAAGGCCGCAATTCCCTCGCCGTCCTCACCGGTAACGGCGAACCAGGCCCCGCCGGTTTGGTGGTTCGTCTGACCTACCGTGACGCTGCAGGCCAGACCCACGAGGTCAATTCGGGCAAGGCATGGCGGACCAGCCTCAACGAGACTCCTGGCTGGCGTGAACCCGGTTTCGATGACACCTCCTGGGCTCACGCGGCCGAACTGGGGGCCCTGGGGATCGCCCCCTGGGGTCAGCTCAAGGTGGTCGAGCACGGGGCCGTCCGGCAGGAATTCGTCCGCAAGCCGCGTCCCGAGGGCCCGCTGCAGCTGCTCGATGGCGACCGGGTGGTGTTTCTGGGAGACACCCTCATCGAACGGGCTTCCCGCGACGATGTCTGGGAGGCGATACTGACGGCCCGATCTCCCGATCGACACATCACCTTCCGGAACCTCGGCTGGAGTGCTGACACTCCCGGCGGCGATGCCCGGGCCGGGTTTGGAACCGTCGAAGATGGCTACCAGCAGCTCAAGGCACACGTGCAGGAATGCCGGCCGACCGTCATTTTCATTTGCTACGGTTCGGCCTCTTCGTTCGACGGGGAGGCGGGTTTACCCCGGTTCGAAGCGGGGCTGCAGCGTCTGATCGACGCCCTGCTGGTGACCAAGGCTGAACTTGTCCTCGTCTCGCCGCTGCGGCATGAATACCTGCCGAAACCGCTCCCCGACCCAGTCCAACACAACCGCGACCTCGAGCGTTACACCCGTCTGATCCAGCAGGTGGCGACCCGGCGCAAACTCCCTTTTGTCGATCTGTTCGATGGGGTGATCGGCACCAGCATGGTCCAGCCCGGGCAGTCCCTCACCGACAACGGTCTGCACCTGCGGGCCCGCGGTTACATGAAGCTGGCCCAGGTGTTCCAGGAACGCCTCGGCTGGAAAACGCCTCGTGCCACAGCCGAACTGGCCGCCTCTGGCAAGGTCGTGCGGCAAACCGCTCTGCGGATCGAAAACCCACGGTCTGTCGCTGCCGGAGGAGTCGAGTTCGACCTGAGGCTCGACCGGCTGCCCATCCCTGGTCCCGAGGGAGAGTCCGGGTTCCATCTGCAGGTGGACGGGCTGCCTGCTGGTTCCTGGAAGCTGGTGGCCGATGGAACCACCTGGGCTGTTGCTCCGGCGGAGAAGTGGCGGACGGGAGTTGCTGTGACCCAATCGGTCGAAGCGGCGCAATTCGAGTCGTTGCGCAAGGCGATCGTCGACAAGAACCAGCTCTATTTCCACCGCTGGCGGCCGCAGAACGAGACCTATCTCTTCGGCTTCCGCAAGCACGAGCAGGGGAACAATGCCCGTGAAATCCCGATGTTCGATCCCCTCGTCGAGGAACAGGAAGCCACCATCGCCAAGCTGCGTGTTCCCCCGTCGGTCCACTACCGGCTGGTGAAGGAATGAGGCTGGGCCTGGGGTAAGTCGGCACCGTCAGACGACTGGAGTACTGATTTCCCCCAGCCCATGGGCCGACGTCGGGTGGGGAGTCGATCTCCGTCGGTTCCGTTGCGTTCCTGTTGCGCTGGGGGAGAAGGACGGCAGGCCCTCCGCTCGTGTCGCCTCCGACAAATCTGCCTGTGGTCACTCTGGACCATGAGTCCTCCCATTCGGTCCCGATTGTGTGAGCCAGACTGTGTGAGCCAGACTGCCTGGGCACTGGGGCCGTGACCTTGGTTGGCAATTTTCCTCCGTCCATCACTCCGGCGAATCGTTTGTCGGCGAAAACGGATTGAGGCGATCGACTCCAACAGCCCCGTTGCGGCTGAGAGGCTTTCGGGTGCAGTGCCACACGGCGATCGCTCGCCAGTGAAGGGGTGACCAACCGACGCTGTGCAGGAGTGGTCGACTTGGCGGGTTCGCAGTCCGAGGGGAGACATGGCCGCCGACCGACGGCTTGCGGTGCCAATGGCCAGCACGGGCCACGATCGCTTCGAGCGGGATTTTTCCGCGGTGTCAGTGGGAAGCACTCGAACGCTGGTGTTCTACTCTGGGTTGATCCGGCAGGGGGCAAAAGAAACGGCCCCAGGCAACAGAGGTTGCCTGGGGCCGGAGTTCCGACGGGGTGGCTTGAGTGACCGGGAGCCCCTCACAGGGCCCCCCAACACCCTCATGGGCCCCACATCACTTGGCGGTCGCCTGCTCCTGCGGGGGCTTGGGAGGATCGAACGTCCGCAGCGCCTGGCCGTTGGCTCCGTTCCAGACCCGCAGCACGCCATCCTGACCGGCGGCGATCACAATCGTTTCCCGTTCCGAGGCAGCGGCCGCGTACATGTAGTCGGCCGAGCCTGGAAAGTTCCGCACATTGCTGCCGTTGTCGGCGGTGTGGAATCGCACGGTCTTGTCGCCGCCGCAGCTCACGAAGTTGCCGCCGCGACCCATGTATTGGATGGCGGTGACCTGCTTGGCGTAGCCCGCGATGGTCCGCTGCTGCTCCCCGGTCTCGACGCTCCAGACCTTGATGGCATTGTCGGCCCCGGCACTGGCGACCTGCTTCATGTCGCCCCGCCAGGACACACCCAGCACGTGGTTGGTGTGCCCTTCGAACGACTTCACCAGTTTCCCGGTGGCGACGTCGTGGATCTTCACGAACTTGTCGGCCGCTCCCGAGAGAATCTGCTTGTCGTCACGCGAGAACTGCAGGGCGAAGACCGTGTCGCTATGGGCGGTTTCGAGGTTTTTGACCGCAGCCTGAGAGGCGACGTCCCACAGGATCAACTCGCCCGAGCGGGAGGGATCGCCCCCACCGGTGGCCAGCAGCTTGCCATCATTGCTGAAGGCGAGGCTGGTGATGCGGTGAACCAGGGTCGAGTTGGCCAGATCGTCGGGGGTCTCTTTCTTGGGCCCCAACACTCCGGCCAGTTTCCAGGCGGGGTTCAGATCCCAGACCTTCGCCGCCTGATCATCACCGCCGCTTACCAGCGTGTGGATGTCGCCGAAGGCCAGGGCCCGCACGGGTGAGCCATGGGCATCGAGCACTTCCAGCGCGGCTCCGGTCTCGGCATCGAACGTGGCGATTTGACCCGCCTCGGTCCCGATCGCGGCAACTTTGCCATCGCGCGAGAAGGCGACGCTGCGGACCGGCTTTTCTTTCTCGGTGTTCTTGGCCTTGCCGTCGTTCAGGACCGCTTCCGCCGTCTTCTGCTGGGCGGTGCGCTGTTCCAGATCGACCTTCGACTTGGCCAGTCCGTCGGTCGCTTCCTTGACCCCCTTGTCGGCCTGCTCCAGCGACTTGACCGCGGCGTTCTTTTCGTCGTCGGCCTTCTTGGCGTTGGCCTGGGCGTCGGTCGCCGCCTTGTCGGCCGCCGTCTTGGCGTCCTGGGCGGTCTTCAGTGCGGCAGCGGTGTCGGCCATCTTCTTCTCGGCGGCCGCCTTCGCGTCCTGGGCCTTCTTCAGCTCTTCGTTCGCCTTGGCCAATGCCGTATCGGCATCCGCCTTGGCCTTCTTCAACCCCTCGTTGTTGGCGTCTTTGTTCAACGCTTCCTGGGCTTGGGCCTGGGCCTGCACGGCCGCCTTCTGGGCGGCGTCGGCATCGGTCAGCGCCTTGTCAGCCTTGGTCTTTTCTTCGACCGCCGCCTTGGCCGCAGCGTCGGCGTCGGCGAAGGCCTTGTCGGTCACCACTTTGGCATCGGCCTTGGCTTTGGCATCAGCCGCCATTTCGGTCGCCTTTTTCTCGGCGGCCGCTTTGGCTTCCGTTGCCTTTTTCTGCGCTTCGGTCCGCTCCCCCAACGCCTTTTCCGCCGCGGGCACCGCAGCCGTGGCCGCATTCAGGGCAGCTTTCGACTCAGCCTCGTCGGCTTCGAGGTGATAGACCCGCCGGGCCAGCCGCTTGTCTCCCTTCAGCTGAACGACCTGTTGGTTGTTGGCGGCATTCCAGAGGATGGCCATGTTGTTCACCCCCCCCGAGAGAATCCGGGTTCCCGTCGAGGAGACGGCCAGCGAGGTGACTGCGGCACCCTGGGCCAGCGAGGCCGCCTGGTTGCCATTCGCCAGATCCCACAGCCGCACCGTGCCATCCTCGCTGCCCGAGGCGACCCGCGCTCCCTGCGGAGGGACAATCGCCACGGCGTTCACCGGGCCACTATGACCGGCCATCTGCCGTTCGAACGCGAGGTTCTGCGACACCACCGTCTTGTCGGCCGAGCTGGAGATGATCTGCCGCCCGGTTTCTCCCGCCGAGGCAACCGCCTCAACCGCACCGCCATGACGAACGCCAATCTCTTCGAGCAGTCCCGTCTTGGCGTCGTGGACCACCACCTGATTGTTGGCCGTTCCCGACACCACCTTGGCGTTGTCGAGAGTGAAGGTCACGCTGCGGACCGGGGCGGTGAAGCCCTCCAGCACCGGCTTGGGGCCCCCCGCGCCATTGGCCGCCTGCCAGATCTTGACCTGGTTGTTCTCGCCGGCCGTCGCCAGGAACTGGCCATCGGCACTCAAGGCAAGGTCATGAATGGCCGCCCCGTGCGCCTGGGCCCACTGCTGGGCGCCATCCGAGACCTGGTAGCGACGCACATTGCCATCTGCGGCGGAGCTGTAGACCGCTTCGCCTCCGGGGGCGTATGCCAGGCCGGTAATCGCCTGGGTGTTCCCGGCGAGAGCCCTCTCGAGGGGAGGTTCGGCAACGTCGGCTTTGAACAGGGCAATGCCCCCATCGCTGAAGCCAGCGGCGACCTGGGTCCCCGCGGCATTCCAGGCCACTGCGGTGACGGGGTTCGGAATGTCCTTGGTAATCACGACCGCCTGGCCGCTGGCGATGTCCCACAGCCGGACCGACTTGTCGGCTCCGGCGGAGGCAATCTTCGCCGAGTTGGCGTGAAACGCGACCGCATTCACTGCTCCCGTGTGACCGGCCAGTTGCTTGGCAACCTTGCCGGTGGCGAGATCAATCAGGGTGATCTTGCCGTCCGCTTCGGCGAGGGCGAGCGTCTTGCGGTCGGGGCTGACCCGCACGAACGGCACTGGGGCCGCGGCGGTTGACAGGGAAGCAGCTGCGCTGGGGGAGGTGAAGACCCGCAGCAGGTTGTCGGCACATCCGGCAATGACCTTGGTGCCATCAATCGTCAAGGCGATGGCATGGACGGCTGCCGGTGTTTCGAGACGGCCGGCGGGGGTGCCGTCGGCGAGGTTCCAGCCCCGAATCGACTTGTCATGCGAGGCCGAGTACAGCTTGGTTCCGTCTGGCGAGAACGCGAGGCTCGACACCGTGGCGGTATGCCCCGCCAGAGTCTTGACCGGGTTGGCGTCCCCTGCCTTGAAGATCTTGATCGAGAAATCGGCGGCCGCGGCGGCGATCCATTGTCCATCGGCGCTGATGGCGACCGAGGGGACCACACCCCCGCTGGCGGGCAGAGCCACCCGTTGCCAGTTGTCGGGACGGGCCCAGAGTTTCACCTCTCGGAAGCTGCCCGAGGCAATCATGTTTCCCGTCGGGCTGATCGCCAGGGAGTGGACGTAGTCGCGGTGCGAGGCTCCGGGCTCGTACATCGGCTTGCCGTTGTACTGAATTGCGGCCAGTGCGGGATCGCCCAGTTCCGACAGAGTCTCCCCGGTGGGCACGTGATAGAGCACCACTTTGTTCCCCCGTCCGGCGACGGCGTATTGCCCGTCATGGCTGAGGGCCACCGAGTAGATCGGGTGAACTCCCTTGGGAAGGGGCTGCCAGTTGATGGCGCTGCCTCCGGTTCCCGCTCCGGCGTTGGCCCCTTCCAGAATCCACTGCCTGAGCAGCCCCAGTTCTTCGGGAGTGACGGCTGCCGCCTCCACCTTGTTGGGAAGGGGGGGCATGGCCGGCCCGGTACCGCGGGACGACATGGTGTACAGCAGGCTCTTCGCAGGATCCTTGGCCACCACCGAGGGACCACGTTTGCCCCCCTTCAGAATGGCCTTCACATCCTCCAGCACCAGCCCATTTTCGTTGATTGCCACGTTGTGGCAGGCGAGGCACTTGGCGTCGAGGATGGGGTAAATGTCCTTTTCGAAGTCGATCGGTCGGTTCAGCTTCGGTTCCACCGGCTGAATGGCCTTCAACTCGGTGGTTTCCTGGGCCGGGCACAGGCCGGGCGAGATGCTGGCAAGTCCCAGCAGGAAGGCACCGATCCAAGTCTGGCGACGCATGAAGGGAGACTCCGTGATCAGGGAAGAGAGAATTCGGGGTGGGGGGAAAAACCCGCGTGGTTACTGCTGCACATTGAGAGCGATGGGCTGATCGATGGCGCTCTGGCCGTCGAACTCCATCGATGCCCGGACCACCAGATTGGGCAGTTGGCCCATCGTGGCGTCACCGGCGGCCTGGATGACGAGGGTTCCCTCCGTCTTGTCGGCGGGAATCACCACGGGAGCGGCCGAGAGCCCCGCGACGTTCGGGGGAAGGGGGAGCGAAAGCGTCACCGGACCCGAGAAGCCATTCGCCCGCGTGAGGGTGACCTTCGCCTCGACCGTGGCACCCCGCTTGAGGGCACCGCCATTGGCGACCGCAACGGCCAGGGTTCCCGGCGCTGGACGAACCGTGACCTGAATACCCGCCGCGGGGGGGAAGACGTTGGGCGTCGTGGGCTTGGCGGCATTGGCCGTGTCGGTTGCCTTCTTGTCAGCCGCGGCTTTGGCGGCGGCGGCGGCCTTCGAAGCCGCGTCGGTCTCAGCAGCCAGTTTGTCGGCCGCAACTTTCTCTTCAGCGGCTTTCTTGGCGGCGGCATCGGTGTCGACCGCCGCCTTGTCGGCGACCACTTTGGCGTCGGCCGCCTTCTTCGCCGCCTCGGCGGTATCGGCCGCCTTCTTGTCAGCCGCCACCTTGGCATCCTGGGCTTTCTTCAGCGCCTCGGCCGCCTTGGCGACATTGGCGTCGGCATCCGCCTTGGCCTTCTTCAAGCCGTCGTTGTTGGCGTCTTTGTTCAATGCCTCGACCGCCTTCGCCTGAACGTCGAGAGCCGCTTTGTGAGCCGCGTCGGCGTCGACCACCGCTTTGTCGGTCACCACCTTTTCGTCCGCCGCAGTCTTGGCCGCCGCGGCGGTGTCGACCGCCAGTTTGTCGGCGGCCACTTTCGCATCGGCCGCCTTCTTGGCTTCGGCCGGGGTGTCGGTCGCCTTCTGGTCGGCCGCCACCTTGCCACCCGCCGCCTTGTTGGCTTGTTCGGCCTTTTCAACGGCGGTCTTGTCCGCCGCTTATTTTGCCTTGGCCGCCGCGGCGGCCGCCTCAGGATTGCGGCTGTAGCTCACCTGGGCCGTTCCCTGCAGGAAGAAGGTCGTACTGCCGACCGCCACATTGTTGGGAAGATAGATGCGGTAGACTCCAGCCGCCTCCCCCTTGGGAATCGGCTTGTTCTCGACCTGGGCGTTCGCCAGAGGGGCGACGAAGTTGAGGGTCACCGGGTTGTCGAACCCGGCCCGCTTGACCACCGAGATGGGAATCAGAATCTGACTGCCGGCGTTCACGCTGAACTTGACGGCGTCAGTGTTGATCTGGAACGGAGCAACTTCCTTCAGCACCGCGAGGGCCACCTGATGAGCCACTCGCGACTCGGCGGCCTGCTGCGCACCGGGGTTGCCGTTCCAGACAATCGTGCCGCCGCGGGCTTCCCGAGCCACTTCCGGAGCCTGGTCCCGCTGTTGTCGGGCCGTCTGCACCGCGGCATTCGAATCGACAATCTTCTTCTCACCGGCAGTCCGGTTGTCGGTGGCCGTCTTGAGAGCCTCGGTCGCTTTGGCCACCGCCGCGTCGGCATCGGCCTTGGCCTTCTTCAAGCCCTCGTTGTTGGCGTCTTTGTCGAGCGCTTCCTTGGCCTTGGCGGCCGCTTCGGTCAGGGGTTTCAGCGCCGCTTCGGCGTCGGTGACAGCTTTTGCCAGGGCGGGCAGAGCCTGCACGGCCGCGAGGCGGGCCGCTTCGGCATCGGCGAGCGCCTTCAACTGGGCGGCGCTCGCCACCCGCGCCCGGCCGACAATCTTGATCGGACCGGCGAAATCAGCCGCATTCTCAGCCGATTTCAGCACCAGCATTGCCGAGTTGACCCCCGGGCCCAGGATGGCCCCGGTGGTGGTCACTCCCGCCGGCAAGCCCTCGGCGGTGACCACAATGTCTCCCGCGAAACCATCCCGGCGGTGAGCCATCACCATCAGGTGGGCCGAGTCTCCCTTCCGCAGCGAAACCTCCCACGTCGAGGGTTGTGTGTTGGGGTCGGGATTCGGAAAGACCGGCATCGCCACGAGGCGGAAATCGGGGGTCTCACGGCGAACGGCCAGCCGATCCACCATCGCTGCATCGCCGCGGTTCTCGAAGTACCGGTCACGCACCGTCAGACGGTAGGCTCCGTCGGCGGGAACGGCAAAGCGATACACCGGGTCATCGGTCGCGGTGTTGAACAAGGCCCCCCCGAGGTTCAACGGGTTGTCTTCCCCCGCCGTCACGCGGGTGAGGGTCTCCATTCCCTTGTCGTCCACCTTGACCGAGTCGAGGGCGAACGTGGGGTCGGAAGGATTGCCATTCCGCTGACCAAACAGCTCAATCGTAAAGACCTCGCCCGCTTTGGCCTCAAACTGGAACAGGTCCGTATCGCGCCGGTTCTGGACCTGCCCGGTGAACTCCACGGGAACCGCAATCTTCTGCACCTGGGCAACCGTGTCATTCGGTTCCACCTCGAGCAGGGTTGTGGGGGCCGAGGAATAGAAGATCTCGACCGGCGTCGCCGAGCCGTTGGCTCCGCGATAGACGTAGCTGAACGCATCAACCCCCGACGCTTCGGGGCGCACGCTGGCCGCCGGGTTGAACTGTGTGGGGTCTCCCGGCAGGCCAATGCCCGCCTTGATCATCTCCAGCGGACGGCCGTCGGCCCCCTTCAGCGGGGCGGGTTGTCCGCCGGGCAAGTTCGATCCGTACACGGTGTACTCCGCGGTCGACCCGGCCACACCCGAGGCAGGCAATACAAACTCCACCCGGGGACCGTCGTGAATCTTCAGCTGGTAGCCATACTCGGCACTCCCCGCGAAGACCCGGTCGTACACGCGCAACAGATAATCGCCGGCAGCGGGAGCGGTAAAATCCACCACCAGGTCCGACCGGCCCACCTGAGCGCGCCGCAGCAGCCGCCGATTGCCGCTGTACAGCTCCACCACCGGTTCCATCCGCGAGTCGACCCGTCCCGCGCGCGCTTCCACCACGATCCGTTTCCCGGCGGGGAGCGTCAGCTTGTACCAGTCCACATCCGAGGCGGCGTCCGACCGGGCGAAAATCACGGAGTTCAGCTCGGCAACCATCGCCTTGTCGGCTGCGTTGTTCGGCTCTGTCTCAGCCACCGCCTTGCGGTCGACCACCGTGAAGGTCCGCGGGTTGCTCAGGCCAAACAGCCCCTTCACCCGCAGGTCGTAAACCCCCGGAGGGACGTCCCCCGCAATGGTGATCACAAACGCATTCGCAATCGGCTGGGGCTTCCCATCGATCATCTGGGTCTTGGGGGCCGCGGTGATTCCGGGGTGGTTGAACACCAGCCCCGTCGCCTCATCGAGGTCGGTCCCCGCCACGATCACTTCCGCCGGCTGACCGGCCTGCCCGCCGGCGGGATGCAGCGAAGCGAGCCGCGCCTGGGGCAGTTGGGCCATGCTCAGGTGGGGAGCCACGGCCCCGGCGGCCAACAGCGAGAGGGTGGCCAGAGGTACCCCCCACGGGCGTCCCCGTCGCGAAACACTGCCCAAGGCCAAGTCCTGAGAACCGGGGAACTGCATGGCACGTCCTTCCTGCAAGGTTGCGGGGGGGAAAGCTCAGTCGTGTTGCCCACGGCTGGGCTGCCAGGGCCGACAGGGTCGGGTTGTCGAATGAGGTGGGAAAGTCAGGACTCGGTCCATCGGCTTCGCCGGGCTCTTCCGAAAGTGCCTCGCGGGAGGACTCTGGGGAAGGGCGAAGTGTCTCAATCTGGTGGGAGGATGCGGGTTAAACACACATCGCTGACTTTCGATTCTAATCCGACAGGGGGGCGGTGGCAAAGGTTCCGGGGGGGGCAGGGGACTGCAGCCCGGGGGACTCTGTGCTCGTACTCTTGCCGTTACAACCGACGCATAGGACATGGCCGCCACATTCCGCCCCGATCCCGGACGACTGCGCCCTGGCGACGCCAAGGGAACAGTCCCCCTCACAGGACTCCCAGGTCTCGCTAAGACCACCGGCTGTCTGATCGCTGGTCGAGTTTGGCAGTCCTCGCGGACACGTCCCTTTCGGGGCGGTCAAGCGAATCCGATCCCCGGGTTTCGAAACTGTGATGACCGATGTGTCCCTGTCCACAGGTTCCTCCCCCCGGACCCACCTGCACTCGAACCCCTGTGGCCGGATTGATAAAGTGAGGTCTCTCCGGTTCCCCGCCCCGCTTTCCCGCCGCCGCCCCGCCCCCGCACTCTGCGTTTGGCGGCCCGCACTTTTGGGGTGTGTTGGACCCTGTTTCCCTTCTTCTGAGCATCACCGTATGACGACCGATCCCGCCGCACCCGTCTCTGAGACCCCCACCTCCCCTTCGCCGCAGGCGGTCGCAACGCTCGCTGCGGTTGAGGCGGCGGGAGCGGCCGGAAAACTCACCCCCGCCGCTGTCACCAATCTGCGGCGCTGGTTGACCGAAACCGGTTACCGCGACTCGGTGGGGGCCATTGCGACCCTGGTGCAGGGGCAGAAATTCGACGAACTCGAGGCCTTGTTCTGGGAGGTCATTCCGTTCGGAACCGGGGGCCGTCGAGGGTTGATGGCCGAAATTGGATCCGCGACGGTCAACGCCCGCACTGTAGCCGAGTCGGCCAGCGGCATCGCCACGTACCTGGCCCGCGTCAAGGGCGGACCGGGCGGACGGGCCGTCGTCGCCCACGACACCCGACTCCGCTCCCGGGAATTCGCCGAGCTGACCGCGCGGGTGTTCGCAGCGGCCGGGTTGCAGGTCAGTCTGTTTGACAGCCACCGCTCGACCCCCGAGCTGTCGTTTGCCGTCCGATATCTCAAGTGCGACGTCGGGGTCATGATCTCGGCTTCGCACAATCCTCCGTCCGACAACGGGGTGAAGGCTTACTGGTCGAACGGCGGCCAGGTGCTCCCCCCGCACGACAAGGGGATTATCGAATGCGTCTATCAGTCGAACGAGATTGCACTGGTCGACTTGAACGAGGCGATCACGGCCGGACAGATCACCCTCATTGGTGAAGACATCGATGACGCCTACATCCGTGCGGTCGCCCGTCTCAGCCTGTCGTCGCACCGCAAGCTGAAGGCGCTTTACTCTCCCCTGCATGGCGTGGGGGAAACCTCGGTCTACCGGGTTTTGGAAGAGGCAGGGTTCGAGGGGGTTGCGATCTTCGAACCCCACCGGGCGGCCGATGGCAACTTCCCGAATGTTCCTCAGCAGTTGCCCAATCCCGAGCGGACCGCGGTGTTCGATCCCCTGATTGAGGCGGCCCGCGAGAGCAAGGCCGACCTCGTCCTCGCCAGCGATCCGGATGCCGATCGGCTCGGGGTGGCTGTCCGCGGCAAGAAGGGAGAGTACGTTCCTCTCACCGGCAACCGGATCGGTGTGCTGCTGGCCGACTATGTGCTTCGCAAGCGCAAGGCCAACGGTTCGCTGGGCAAAGGGAGTTTTGTGGTTGAGACCCTGGTCACCACTCCGCTCATCGCGGCTGTGGCCGAGAGTTATAAAGTCAAGGTCCACCGGGACCTGTTGGTTGGTTTCAAATACATCGCCCAGGTGGTCGACAAAGAGGGCTCGGAGCGGTTCCTGCTGGGGTGCGAAGAGTCGCTCGGTTATCTGGCCGGCGGCTACGCCCGCGACAAAGACGCCGCGATCGCCGCGTTGTATTTGTGCGAGTACGCGGCCGAGTTGAAGAGTGAGGGGCGCGACCTTCTGCAGAGGCTCGAAGAGCTGTGGACGCAGTACGGCTACCATGTCGAGTCGCAGCGGTCCGAGACCGCCCAGGGGGCGCGCGGCAAGGCACTCGTCGAGCAATTGCTCAAGGCCTTCGCCGAGACACCCCCCACCGAGCTCGCGGGGGTGAAGCTGGCCCGTGTGCGCGATTACTCGCGGCATGAGATTCGCCGGCTGCCCGACAACACCTGGGCGGCCGAGTTGCCCAGTCCCCAGGGAGATCTGGTCTTCTTCGAGTCGGAACCGGGCGAGTTTGAAGTCAGCTTCGCAGTGCGTCCTTCGGGAACCGAGCCCAAGATCAAGTTTTATTTCTTCGCCCGGCAGACCGTGGCCCCCGAGGCCAAGCTGGACCCGCTGCGTCAGGGTGCCGACACCAGGCTGGCGGCGGTGGAAGAGGCATTGTCGGCCTGGGTCCGGCAGGTGTGGCAACAGGGATAACCGGCTCACGGCCGAGTCCCGGGAGACGGGACGTTCCGGCGTGGAGGGTTCGGGGAAGCGGAAAGGTCTGGCATGGCATGGTTCCAGCGACAGGTAGTGCCGTACCTGCAGGTGTGCCGGTTCGCGGCGGTCTTCACGGCCATCGCCGACATCGCTGCCGGTTTGGCACTGACGGGGCGATTGCAGCCCTGGCAGGGGTGCAATCTCTGGCTGCTGTTGGCCACCGTGGGGCTGTACCTGGCCGGGATGGCCTGGAACGACTATTTCGACCGCGAGATTGACGCGGTCGAACGTCCGCGCCGTCCCATTCCCTCGGGGCGGGTCTCTCTGCCGGGGGCCCGGCGCTTCGCGACGGGGCTGATGCTGTTGGGGGGACTGGGGGCGGCGGCAGCGGAATGGCAGACGGGCCAGAGGGGGCCCGTGCTGGTGGCCGTCCTTCTCACGGTGGCGATCCTCTGGTACGACGTGAGCGCCAAGAATCATGCATGGGGGCCCGGGGTGATGGGGCTCTGCCGCTTTCTGAACCTGATCTTGGGGGCCAGCCTCGGGTTGTCCCTGGGGACGGCAGTTTGGGATGCCGAACGGCACGGATGGGGAGGAGAGTGGCTCCCGTGGCTGGTCGCGGCGGGGAACGGAATCTATATCGTGGGGGTGACACTGTTTTCGCGGAATGAAGCGGGGCAAAGTCCGAGGGGGAAGCTGATACGGGCGCTGGTGGTGGCGAATCTGGGGTTGCTGCTGTTGGGGGTCACCCATGGGTTCTGGCCGCGCGAGCCGGGCGTCGCCACCGTGGCGGGACGCTGGGGCGCGTGCCTGCTGTGGGGGGGGATTGTGGCATTGATCAACCGGGTGGCATGGGGGGCGATCCAGAATCCCGCGCCTCAACCGGTGCAGTTGACGATTCGGACGATGCTGACATCGCTGATCCTGCTGGACGCATTGGTGGTGCTGCAGGCGACCACCGGCCCCTGGTGGGCGCTGGGAGTCTTGTTGCTGCGGTACCCGGCCCAATGGATTGGCCGAAGGTTGGCCATCACCTAAACCCGCCCGGCGTACAATCGGTTTCCAGCCTGATAGGCATTCGACAAACGGGAAGATCGTCGCCACGGCCGTCCGTAGGATCGGTTTTCAACCTGTCCGTGAATGGACGTGGTTGGGCAGGACTGGTGTTGCGTGAGACGCTGGGCCGCGTCGTGCTGTCGGCGGATTCGGGGGACACCCGGGGGTTCGACAAACTGGAAGTTCGTCGCCACGGCCGTCCGTAGGATCGGTTTTCAACCTGTCCGTGAGTTGACGTGGACGATCGAACGGAACGTGACCCGAATCTCCCGGCAATCTCCCGTTGCGTACGTGGGCCGGTGCGCAATGACGCTGGGCCACGCCGTGCTGTCGGCAACGCGGGATCACACTTGGGAGGTGAACAGGTTCGAAAACCTATTCTACGGACGGGCGGACGCCTTTAGACAGC
>JBKDUK010000014.1:0-2036 GCA_046339535.1 Planctomycetaceae bacterium
TGTGAGTCCAGCGGTGGCTCGGACGGAGCCTCGCCCTACCGGAATGCTTGGTGCAGGAGGGGATGTTGTGCGCATGGGGACGGTGAGCCCCCTCATCCGGGCTATCGCCCACCATATCCCCCGTGGGGGAGAAGGACACCAAACAAACCCCCCCGCGAGCCGGGGGGGTGGGAGTGGGCGGCGGTTGACGGCTCGGACGGAGCCTCGCCCTGCCGCGGCGCTGGTTTGTGGTCCCCGCCTGCACTGGTTTCGGATGGATGCCGAGCGGAGCGGACACGGAGGTCTGCCCCCCCGCCACCCTGTGGGTGGGCCCTGCGGAAGGTTTGGGGCGGAGGCGCGTCTAGCGGTGGCACGGACGGAGCCTCGCCCTTCCGGGATGTTCCATCTGGGCCGGAACGCGGTGAGCGGAGGGGCGGGTAGACCCCCTCATCCGGCCGTGGGCCACCTTCTCCCCCTCGGGGGAGATGGACCCGCTGATTGCCCACGCGCGCGCCCGTGGGTGGGTTGATGGACGGGTGCCGGCTCGGACGGAGCCTCGCCCTCCCCGGAACGATGTCGCTGGGAAGGGACTTTGTGAAGCGTTCTCAACCAGCCGGGCTGTCCGCGGGGGGGCCGTCGTGGAAGCGGTAACCGACGCCGCGGACGGTTTCGATGCGCGTGCCGTGCCGTCCCAGCTTCTGACGCAGCGATTTCACGTGCACATCGACGGTCCGTTCGAGCACGTAGGTGTCATCCCCCATGGCCGACTCCATGAGGTTGGTCCGCGAGAAGGCCCGGCCCGGCTGGCGGACCAGGGTCCACAGCAGACGGAATTCGGTGGGGGTCAGGTGCACTTCCTGTTCGTCGACATGCACCCGGTGTTGATTCCGGTCGATCTCGATGCCATGCGACGAAAGGCAATCCTGCGGATTTTCGGGGGGAGACTTCCGGCGTAACAACACCCGCACCCGCTGCAGCAGCGCCTTGATCTTGAACGGCTTGGTGACATAGTCGTCGGCCCCCATCTGGAAGCCCACCACTTCATCCACCTCTTCGCTGCGGGCGGTGAGGATGAGGATCGGGATGTTGCGGGTGCGGCTGCCCGCCTTGAGCTGCCGGCAAACCTCGGGCCCCTCGATGACGGGCAGCATGAGGTCGAGAATGACCAGGTCGGGAAGCCAGGTCTGCGCCCGGCGCAGTCCATCCTGACCATCGGTCGCATGCTGGACTTCGTAACCCTCCTTCTTGAGGTTGTAGACCAACAGCTCCCCGAGGGTCCGTTCGTCTTCAATGACCAGAATGGTCGACTGCGACATCGTCACCGTTTCCAGAAATCGGGCTGGTGCCGGATGATCTCTCCCTCCACGAGGTAGACCACATCTTCGGCGATGTTGGTGGCGTGATCGGCGACTCGCTCGATGTGCCGTGACGCGGAAAACAACTGCAGGGCCGGGTCGATGAGGTGGGGGGCACTCTTCATCTGGCCCAGCAGCTCATCGATGATTTCGCGATTGAGGATGTCGACGGCGTCGTCACGGCGGCAGACCTCGCGGGCGAGGCGGCTGTCTTTCTGGACGAAGGCGTCGAGGGCCAGTCGCAGCATCTCGACCGCCGCGCTGGCCATCTGCAGCAGCTTGTCGGGGACGGGGATCGAGGGAGCCCCGGCCAGTCCCGCGGCCCGCTCGGCGATGTTGACCGCCACATCGGCGACCCGTTCGAGTTCCCACGAGATCTTCATGACGGCCGTCACCCGCCGCAGGTTCTGGGCCACCGGCTGGTGCAAGGCCAGAATCTTCAGACATTCCTCTTCAATGCGCACGTCCCAGCGGTCGATTTCATCGTCGGCGGCCGCCAATTGCTCGGCTTGCGAGCCATTGGGGCGGATGAGCTGGGCCACCGCCTTCTGCACCAATTGCTCGACCGCGGCGCACATCTGCATGATGTGCTGGTGCAGGGTGTCGAGATCGCGGTTGAGGTGGATGGACATGAACTTTCAGACCCGAAGTCGGACCGGGAGACATGGGTGCCGGACAGCCCGGGACCCCGGCTGCAGCCTA
>JBKDUK010000015.1:0-21203 GCA_046339535.1 Planctomycetaceae bacterium
TACCACTACCGCGGGGCGGCTGTTCACCATTCGCCCCAACTGCAGACGATCTTGGTTGTCTCGCTGTCACTCCCCGCTGGTGTAACGGTAGCACGAATGACTCTGGATCATTCAGTCCACGTTCGAATCGTGGGTGGGGAATTGAACACATTGCGAAACCCCCGGAAAACCAGCTTTTTCCGGGAGTTTTTGCGTTTCTGGTGATCGTCGGAGATCGCCCGATATCGCCGAATCCGACAAAGTAGTTGCCACCCCAGTTGCCAACGGTTAGGCTCGTTTGAAGTCACTGAGGTGAACGGATGGGTGGTGGTTTGGGGCAAATGGTATGGTGTGCCCTCTCCCAATTGGACCGACATGCGGCAGTGATCCGCGGCATCGAATCGGATTGGCCACAGACTGTTGTGTAGAGTCCAAATCAGCCGGAATCCGGAAACTCTGGGTACGCGGGGCAGTCGAGTGATCTGGGGAACGGGCCGGTCAGCGTCGTTCAAACTGGAAAAAGTGGTGGTAGGGGTTCTCAAAAACCCGGAATTCCCGCACCAGCCGCGTTTCAGCCCCCAGGTCCTGGATGACCTGGCGGAGCCGCGTCCCGGGCCGTCCGATCTCCCCGCAGTGGGAGGGAATCATTTGGGGGAATGGTCTCAACGGCCCCGGAATGGTCACGCGAACATTCCCCAGCGGCGGAATCGTGAGCTGTTGGGGATAGGCGCGAGCTGCATTCGGGAGGCTGAGCAGAATGTGCCGGCGACTGACCCTGCAGAGTTCCCGAAACCCGACAATCGCCTCGGAATAGGGGACATGCTCCAGCACCTGAAACGCGCACGTCAGTTCGAATGACTGGTCTTGCAGCGGGAGCCGTTGAACGCTGGACACGAAGTCGGGAGTCAGTTCAGGATCGATGTCAGCAGTCTGGACGGCAATGCCCAGAGTCTGGCACACGGCCTTCAGCACTCCTCCCCCCACACCGATCTCCAGGACGGTCTGGGGCTGCAATTCCGAGATGAGACTCACCTGATACCAGAGGCTGCTCCACCGCTTCAGGGACATGTACTTCTTCCCCTGACAGCTGCTGGGAGGGACCTGCGGCTTGGGCCGTGGGGAGACATCCGGCGGGTGGGGTTGATCATTCATGCAGACAGGATCCTGCGGTCACAAGTCACCGCTCACGTGGTCATCCAACCCGGGCTGATTGGGAGTTGTCGGTACGGAACAGGTCGTCAAATGCAAGGCGCAATGTCTCGCGCTGGGAGAACCCGTCCAACAGCATGCCCGGCTGCGCGGAGGTTCCCGCACGCCGCAGGTGCTGCGGATCGACAACCGCCTCTTGCAGGCACAGATCGTGCAACAACCCGGTCAGCTTGTCGCCGCCTGGCTCCTCTGCGACAGCCAAGGATCCGGGCACCCTGGCTGGCCGTGCAGCCTGTTGCTGACCACGAGCGACTGACCCCGGTAAAACGCAAGGCAACTCTTCACATCGAGGTGATGATCTTCCAATGGGGGCAGTTGAACTCCGGACACGATCAGCCGATCGCGGAGCAGCTCCATTCCTGGCCGATCGCGGGCGACCTGGACCAGCATCCGCCAGTTTGTGTTGGGGGCCGTATTCCGACAGACGGATTCGGCGACAGCCGCCACGTCTTCGGACTGTCGGTCGTATTGGTCGGTCCTGAAGGAAAAACTGGCAGTTTGCAGAGATGCAACGCCAGCGGCAGACTCGTGGCAGGCGGGATCGAAGAGTTCGAAGGAAAGGAGTGGAAGGAAGTCCGCCTTGGCCTGCAATCGTGGCGAAATCGGGGTGGCGGAGACAACGAGGCAAGAGCGGAGGACAGATTATGGACGACCGATGCGCGAACTGGAGCGGAAGGGCTGCCATTTCGCGTCGGGTCTGCGGTCACCTCACTCTCAGGCGGTGAGGTTGGGAATGGTTGTCCCGAGCGGCGAGTCACTTACTGGGAGAGAATCCTCGGCCCGCCCGGATACGTCCCACGTGGACACTTGGGCGCAATCGGACCGGCGCTCGTTTGGATTCGGCGGATGGGCGTGTGTCCCTGATTTTCTCCGAACGACACTCGATTTCTGCGAAAATCCGGCATGGAAATTTCCGACGACCTCTCCGCGTGAGGGGGAAGACCCGGCCACCAGGGTCATGATTCAAATGGCCTACTGCCCATGCCGACCGTCGCGCAGTTTGTCGATGAGATTGGTTGCCGTCATGCCAAATGCGTGCCGTGGAGCCATTCGGAGATGGCAGTCGCAATGGAAACCAGTCAATGCAGCATTCGGGTTGTCCCCGAGAAGAGAACGCTCCGTTTGCTGGTTCCGACCGGCTCACGACGCGAATACCTCACTGGATCTGCGGGGGGGCCGACAGGCTGGTTTTTGGGGGATGGCTTTTGCTGGTTCTCCGCAAGTGACCTGTGCGCCAAACTTTCGGGAGAAACTGTTGCGCCGGTCTGGATTCTGCGCTTTCACATCCAGTTCATGGGCTGAGCGGCCCGAGGTGGCTGGCTTGTGCAGTCGAATCCTGTGTACAGTCTTGACGGGCGTGCGGTCTTGGCAAGCCTGGAGATTCTGCGATCCTTTTCCCGGCGGAATCTCCACCAGTCGTCGATGAACAGAGGTGGCTTCATGGCAGCCGGCAGAAACGGTCTCAGGTCGATGTTCGGACTGATGGTCCTGGCAACAGTGCAGCTCCTCAGGGTCGTGAATGCTGCCGATCCGGTACCGATCCCCGTGGGGATCAATCATGGTGCTTTGGACGGGGTCGGCCGATTTGACGCGGACCTCTGGCATTACTCGGACCAGGGGAGTGGTTTCTTCCCCATGTCGGTTGTCGAAGCGCTCGAGGATGTCGATGCTCCCGTGGTACCGAACCAGCCACCGCCGATGTTCCTGCAGACACTCGACCGGTTCGGACTGTTGCCAGGTGCCGCCTCGCTGCGGAACCCTCGCGGTTTGCCGGTGGGCATCGTGACGAATGAGGTTGTCATTCCCGGGCTGAAGGGGATGGCCGACCGGAAGATTGAGATGTTCGGTTTCACCTGTGCCGCCTGTCACACCAGTGACCTGCACTTCAATGGGCAGGTGGTTCGGGTTGATGGGGCCTCGGGGCTTCTCGATGTCGACGCGCTGGGAGATGGACTGGGGCGTGCCCTCGAGGTGACCCTGTCGGACCGGCGGCGATTCCGGCGGTTCTTCGCACGCATGATCGATGGCCATCTCAAGCGTCGCGACAAAACGCAGGTCCTCGATGAGGGTTGGGCGCTGCGGTGGCAGGGGCTGCGAGACCGGCTCAAGAAGCAGGCCGACGATGCGGAAGCGGCCGTGCTGAACCGCTTGTCCGACAGGGTGTTTGATCTCATTCAGAAGAAGCTTCCGAAGCCAACCCCTGAGTCGACTCCCGCCCAGCCGCGTCTGGAATTTTCTGCTGAGGATGCCGGATTCATCGATGATCTGCGCAGGGAGATCCTGGGAGTTCTGGGAGAAAACGAGGACTTCATCAACAAACTGTTTCAAACGGAACGAGACAGGATCGAACGGTTCCTCGAGGAGCATCTCGAGGTGGTGCGGCACATCGTCTACCGGCTCGACTACATGAAGGCTCGGCACTGGCTGCAGCAGCCCGGTAACCGATTGCGGGCGGGTTATGGCCGGGCGGATGATTTCGGAACGGCACGGGTCGAATTGTTCGGCGGGATCAATCCCCGGAATCTGCGGCCGGTCAATGCGCCCGTCAGTGTTCCCCCGTTGTGGAACGTGCAGCACTACGCCTGGATCCATTGGAATTCCAACACGAATTCCATCATCCAGAGAAGTATGGGTGAGGCGATTGGAGTGGGGGCCACGTTTGATCTGGCCACCAGGAAGACCAGCGTGAATATCTGGAACCAGATGCAAATGGAACTGGAGGTGCACAAGTTGACCCCTCCCGCGTGGCCGGTCCAGGTGTTTGGAGCCATCGATCAAGATCGGGCCGCGCGTGGGAAGACGCTCTACCAGGCCCACTGCCAGAAGTGCCACAGTCCCCTCGGACGGGATGGGAATGGGCTGATCGTGCACCGGACCTTCACGCTCGAGGAAGCCGGTACGGATCCCGCGGATTCCCGGAATTTCGATCAACTGGTCTGGCTGGCCAATGGCAACCAGACCAGCTTCGCGGGCATGATCCGGGATCTGCTGGAAGATCTGCAGCACCAGGCGAGGGAGGACAAGGATCATCCCTCGATGAAGATCCTGATGAACACCCTCGAACAACAGCGGCTGCCGGTCAAATGGCGCGATACAGGCCGCGATGTGGGGCAGGTCTATCCGGCGCGGCCGTTGCAGGGAATCTGGGCGACGGCCCCCTATCTCCACAACGGCTCCGTGCCGACCCTGTACCATCTGCTGCTGCCGGCACGGCAACGTCCCGTCCACTTTGAGGTGGGGCAGCAGGACTTCGACCCGGTTCACGTCGGGTTTGAGATTCGTCCGGATCGGATTCGGCGCCATCCCCGCCGCCCGACCTATGTTCTCGATACCAACATCCCCGGGAATCTGAATATTGGCCACGAGGGAGAGGACTACGGGACGAGCCTGTCTGATGAGCAGCGTTTTGACCTGATTGAATACCTCAAGATTCACCAGGATCCCCCGGTTGACAGGGTGGACGCGATCGTCCCCGCTGGCAGATAGCCCGCTGGGAAAATCGCCCCGGACACCGATCAGCGGGCGAGGGCCGCTGAGACGAGATCACGCAGGGCTTCCGCCTCGGCGAGATCCCTGGGGCTCCCCCGGCCGTCGCTCTGCAGGAGGTGCTTCTGCAACAGGGCGAGCGCCTCGGACGGTTGACCGTGGTGGCTCCACAGAGAGGCCAGGGAGGTGACGGTCCGCAGAGCGGGACCCAGCGCTTGCTGGGTTGCGGCGGTTGCGAGTGCCTGGCGATACCAGGTTTCCGCTGGTTCGAGTGAATTGGGGGCGAGGGCCCGGGCGATATCTCCCGACAGCCGCTGGATTTCGGAGAGATGGAACTCATTCCGATGTCGGGCGGTATCGGCCCGGGCGCGGGAGATCCACTCTTCGGCGGCTTGGAGGTCTCCCTGCGCCAGTCGAATCTGGGCCCGCAGGGCATGGAACTGGCATAACGAGAGTGCCGCGCCAGACCGGTGAAAGATGTCCAGCCCCTGGTCCAGCGCGAGGTCAGCCTCATGCAGTCGACCCTGCAGGAACCGTCCGCAGGCGAGGCACAATTGCGATTCGGCCATCCAGAAGAGAAATCCGTGCTGATCGGCGATGGCCCGTTCGGCCTCGGCCAGGGCGACCACCAGATCGGGTTCCCGCCGATGCTGCTGGAGCCAGCCCGAATGGTGGAGCGCATACGCGAGGCTGAAGGGGTGCTCGAGTTCCCGGGCCAGGGCGATGGCGCTCTCGGAGCGGGCGACCGCCTGCCCGTCGTGTCCCAGATGCCAGAGCGCCAGCGCCCAGTAGGTCTGGATTGTCACCCCCACGTTCTGGCCGGTCTGCGTCGCGTTCCGGCGGGATTGCTCGCGGTCGTAAAGCGGGAAGACCCGTTGTGCCGTTTCGCACACCAGGGAGAATTCTCCCCGCATGAAATGCGTCAGCACCGTGATGAATGCCGCCTCCAGACGCAGGCTGTCGTCCTGGGTCACCTCGGCGATCGCGAGTGCCTCGGTTTCCAGAGACAGGCATTCCTCCAGTTCTTCACGGACCACCCGCCAGGCCCAGATGCCCCACAGGATGTAGAACTGCTGGAGTGGGGAACCGAAGCGCCGGGCGAGATCCTGGGCTTTTTCGAAAACCGGTCCGACTTCGGGAGAGGCGTACCCCTGCGTGGCCACCAGCGTGACGCCGAGGGGAATCTGAAACTGGAATTCCAGCCCCAGCCGTTCTTCTTCGGAGTCGATGCGGGCGACGCAGTCGAGCCCCCGCCGGAGCAGGGTGAGAGCTTCGGCATTGTTGGAGCGGGCAGCCGCACGAGTGCCCGCCTGCAGCCAGTACGGAGCCGCCCGATGGGGTTGATTTCCCTCGGTGAAATGGTGGGCCAGCAATTCGGGCTGAGAGACGGCCAGTTCGGGTTCATCGCGTTCCAGCATCTCCGCGATTCGCGAATGCCAGGTCTGGCGGGTGGCCTTCAGCAGCGAGTCGTAGGCGGTGTCCTGCACCAGGGCATGTTTGAATGAGAAACGCGCCCGGGGAACCACTCCCCGCTGAAACAGCAGTTCGGAGTGGACCAGACTGTTCAGATGCTGCAGCAGTACTGGCTCGGGAAAGGGAGAGACGGTTCTGATCCAGCGAAACGGGAACTCCCGTCCGAAGATCGAACCCAACTGGGCCACCTCCCGGGCCTCCCCGAGTCGGTCGAGCCGTGCCACGAGGGAATCGTGCAATGTCACCGGGATCGAGACCGGTTCGATTCCGCTCGCGAGCACCCATCCCTGGGGAGTCTCGACCAGTTGCCCCCCCTCCTGCAGGGCCTTGGTGAATTCTTCGACAAACAACGGGACTCCGTCGGTCTTCGCGTAGATCAGGCGGCGGACTTCCGGAGTCAACGGCCGATCGCCCACAACCCGCTGCGCCAACTCCCCCACCTGGTCTTCTCCGAGCGGGTTGAGGGGCAGCTGGAACACATGGGTGCGCGAGGGCCAGGGGGGGTGGAATTCGGGGCGAAACGTCAGCAGCAGCAGGCAGGGAATGTGCTGGAGGTGTTCGATCAGTTGAGACAGAAATTCCAGGGTGGATGGGTCGATCCAGTGAAGATCCTCGATCTGGAGGGCGAGGGGCCGTTGTTCGGAGGAGGCCTGCAGGAATTCCAGCAGCGTTTCAAACGACCATTGTCGTTTTTTCTCGGGGGCCCCTTCCTCCAGCAGATAGGCTCCGCCGGCGGGAATACCCACCAATTCCGCCAGCCGTGGAACGGCGGGACGCCGGTCGATACGCAGCCGGTCGCAGAGTTGCTCGATTTCGGCCAGTCGCTCGGCCGCACTTTTTGAGCGGGTGGGATCCAACACCTGCAGCATCAGTTCGATCATCGGCCGCAAAGGGCTGCTCTGGGCCTGGGCCGAGCAGCGGGCCTCCAGGCGAATCGCAGACTCCGCCAGCAATCCGCCATGGAATTCGTCGAGCAGGCGGGATTTGCCGACTCCGGGCTCGGCACAAATCTGGACCACTCGCCCCTGGCCGCGCACGACCTGTTGCCAGAGGTCGCGCAGCAGACCGAGTTCGTGGGATCGGCCGAGTGTGGCTGGCCGGGTGATCGAGCGGGAATTGCGATCGACCCGTTCGGACAGCACTACAAACAAGTCGCTGCCCCCCGGCAGTTCGCGGTTGGAGAGCCGGCTTTCGAGGGGGGTGAATTCAAACTGTTCTTTCAGCGCCAACTGCACGGCCCGGGAGGTGCTCACCTGACCGGAGGAACCGGAGCGGGCGACGGCGGCTGCGACACGTGCCACGCTGCCGACAATCGTAAACCGTGACGAGCTGGCCGGGGTGTTGCCCAGGTCATCGACCTCTTCGGCCACCACAATTCCCGTGTGGACACCCAGCCGGAGCTGGGGGAGAAATCCAGCCGATTTCTGCAGCAGGGGGGCCCTCTTCGCGAACTCCTGGGCGATCGCAAGGGCGGCCCGCACTCCCTGGCTCAGCGAGCCCTCAAAGGCCACAGGCACGCCGAAATAGATCAGTACTCCGTCGGAATTCTGCGACTCGATCGAACCGCGGTACTCGCGGGCGATTCTCACGCAGGACAGCTGGATCTCGCGGAGAATGCCGTGCCACTGTTCCGGGTCTTCCACATCGAACCGGAGGTCTTCAATGAGGCATTGGATGGCGGTGACCCGCCGGCGTTCGGCCTTCGACAAAGTGCGTGAGGGGGGCTCCGAACGCTCGCTTTCCGGAGGAGCAGGGACGGGAGAAGAGGCGGGAGCGGATGCGACGGCGGTCGCAGTGCCCGGTACGTCGGAGTCGATCTCGGGAGCAATGCTGGTGGAGTCGAGATCTGTGGCACCGGGGAGGTTTTCGCCATCCAGCACAGAGCGCAGTGCGCTCGCCATGTCGGCTGCCGTGCGATAGCGACGCTCTTTTTTCTTCTGCATCGCCTTGCGGCAGATTTCCTCCACCGCCGGTGGCAATCCGGGGGCCAGTTGCCGCAGAGGCTGGGGGTCATCTTCGCGGATTTGCCGGAACAGCTCGACGGGATCCTGGGCGCGGAAGGGAAGCTTCCGCCCCAGCATCCGGTACATCAACACTCCCAGCGAGAAGATGTCGGTGCAGCCGTCGGGACGATGCGCCCGGCCCTGAGCTTGTTCGGGGGACATGTAGGGGGGGGGTTCCCGCGATCTGTCCCGGAAGTTCCCGTCCCGCGTCATCACTCAGTCCCAGCCCAAAATCGAGCAGGACGGCCCGTCCCTCGGGAGTGATGATGATGTTGTTGGGCTTGATGTCCCGATGGATGGTGCTGAGGGAGTGGGCGTGGGCGAGAGCGTCGGCCAGGTCGATCAGAAGGCCCACGGCGCGACGCCAGTCATACGACTCCTGCTGAAGCCACTGCGACAGATTCACCCCTTCGACGTAGTCGGACACGATGTAGACCCGACTGCCGTGCTGCCCTACGTCAAACACAGTTGCGATCGAGGGATGCCTCAACTGGGCGACCCGCCGCGCCTCCTCCAGAAAGCTGCGATTGTCGAGTCCATCCTGATGCCGGGGGACCTTGATCGCCACCCGGCGCCCCAGTTGGGGGTCACGTCCCAAAAAGACACTGCCGAAGCCCCCTTCTCCCAACAAATGCAGGACTTCATATCGTCCCAGGCTGAGCGGGGGCCAACGCTCTGGTTCCGCCAGGGCGGGGGGAGGGCTGGAGGCAATTGACGGCGGTACGGGGACCGTGGGACCTTCGCTCGTGCGGGACTCGAGGGAGTGCCCCTCGACAAATCGGACGGTGCTTTCCGGTTCACCTTCGTCGGAATGCGGTTGATCCTTTCCGGGGACAGAACCCGTGGAGTTTCCGGTCATCGATGGTCGGGGCCTTTCCGCAAGGGGGGCAGCGGTCGTCGCAACGCCACCAGAGCAGCTCTCGCTTTTACAGATCCTGAAGAATCCTCACTTCGGTCACCTTCATGTCTCCCCGGAAAATCATGTGGGGCGGCAGGAAGAATCCGGGAAGATCGGCCGTGTCGTTGCGGGTCAGCCGGGATTGGCTGCGCTCTTCATCCCGATCGCCGGGATTTGGCTTGTACTGGGGATTTTCAAGGGCCCGAACAACCGGCAACTGCTGATAGGGATTGATCTCCGCGGTGTCGGGCAGCCGGATGCTGCCCCGGGCCGAAAAGAATTCGCCCTGCTGGAGTGTCCACTTCGTCCCGATCAGCTGGGCCAGCGAAGGGGTCTCGGGTCGTTCGGGGTTGGGTATGACCCGCAACGAAAGAAAATCCATCACAAACGGAACCTGGGGCTGAGCCACCTGGGTCAGATTCAGAAAGTCGTTGGGCTGCAGCGGATCAATGATGGCGGAGCAGACATTCAGGTTGGGGGGGATCACCAGGCTGACGGTTTCGAGATCGGATGAGTGAAACTGAATCGTCCCCATTTTTTTGGGAAAACCACCAATTTCCCGGCCGGCACACATCGCGGCGGGATTGTCGACATGCAATCTGACCGCATAGGTGTAGACCTGGCCGCGATAACGGCACAGCAGCGTCTGTGAGACTTCGTTGTAAGTTCCCACCGTCGAAAAGGGATAACGGGCGAAAACCAGTTGTGCGATGGGAACATCGGTGAGTTCGCAACCCTCGGGAAGCAGTTCGGCCGCCTGGGCCCCATCGGTCACATATGTGAAAATGTAAAGCGTGCATTCCCGATAATGGACGGGAAATGGCGTGTACAAAGGGGCGTCAACCGGCATGGAGAAACCGAAGTCGCTTTTCCGCAATCGTCCGGGAAGTCCCATCGTGTGTCATCCTGTATGCTGGAGCTGCAACGGAGGACTGGGAATCAGTTCCATACAGCCACCGTCGGCGTCAATCGTACTGGCGGGAAGGTGCGAAGTGTAGCGGCGTTTTCCGGGCCCGCCGGAATACTCTGGGGCGAACATTGAGAGAGGAGCGCGAGGTTGAGCGGATCACACGACAAATCTGTCTCGAATTCCAGCCCGGTCTCGACAACGGACGACGGTGTGCTGGTGGGGGGCCAGAGACTGCGCTTCCCTCTCCGCAATTATCGATCGACGGTCGATGCGTGGCCGGTCCTGTCTTCGGCCCTGCCGGACGCGCCGTCAGTCCCCTTTCCCGATCAGCATTGGGATTGGCGGGCGATTCATGCCCAAATGCTCATCGATCCGACCGCCTGGGTCGCGCCGGGAGTCGGTTTGTACGGACGGGTTCGTCTGGGGGCCCGCAGTTCGATCTGGTTCGGCTGTGTGCTGCGCGGCGACCAGGAGTGGATTGAGGTCGGTGCCGATTCCAACATTCAGGATGGATCCGTCCTGCACGTCGAGCATGGGGGATTCCCCTGCGTGATTGGAGACCGGGTGACGGTTGGTCACCGCGCGGTCGTCCATGGCGCGATCGTGGGGGATGGAGCCCTGATCGGCATTGGCGCCCTTGTCCTCAGTCGCTGTCTCGTGGGTGAGGGGGCCCTGGTGGCGGCGGGGGCTGTGGTGCTCGAAGGCACCCGAATTCCCCCGCACACGCTGTGGGCTGGTTGTCCCGCCCGACAGATCCGCGAGTTGACCACCGACCAGCGGAGCCGTCTCGAGACAACCTATCAGCACTACGTCAACAATACGATCGCGCATCGCGCCGCCGAAGAGCGGCCCACTGCGCCGGTGTTTCTCTCGGGGTATCCGCCTGAACGGGAGTGACTTTTCAACGGCTCTCGCTCAGGTCACACTCGAGAAAGCGCGTCCCGCAACACAGGGCGGTTCCGCTCCCCTGACTCCACGAAGGTTCGATTCCATGGAAGCCGATCCCAAGCCCGGTGCCACTCCCGAGGTGACGGCCGAGCAGGTCAAAGAGGCCTACAAGGCCTTCAAGAAACGACTGAAGCTGACCCGCCTCGATGCGGAGTCGCGAATTGGAGTCGGCCCGCTCAGCAGCGGAGCCGGCTGGGGCGTGACCGGAATTGTGCCGCCGCATCAGTTTCCGGCAGCGGTCTGGGACGAACTGGTCCGGCAGGGGAAGCTGAAACGGCAGGGAGGCGGTCTGTATTCCCTCGCCGGGAATTGAGACGGGCAGAGTGCTCTCCGGGTCACAGCGGATTTGCCGAGATCGGGGGGAATCAATTGGGAGAGCCCGCCCGAAGCCGACTGGCCAGCCATGCCGCAGAGAGAGACTGACTGGGCCGACTGGGGCGATTGGGATCGTCAGGTCCCGCACACAGCGGCACGGTCGGGCCGCGATTCCGGGCGGGCCTTTCGATCGGATGCATACCATTGAGGAGTTGGGCCTGGCGGGGGGCGACAACGCCCGTCCTTGACCGGCTGGGGAAATGACCGGCGGCGGTCCGGAAAGTAACTCCCGGACCGCCGCTGGATTCAAGCCTCCAAGGGAACCGACCAGTACGCCTCACTCAGAAACCGGGACCAGCTGTCGACCCGGACCTTGGGAATGCTGTACAGCGGATGCCACCTGGGACGGACCGGCTGGGTACGCAGTGGCATGCGGGCCTGGGCTGGAGTCCGGTCCGCCTTCTTCGCATTGCAGGCGATACACGCCAGCACGCAGTTTTCCCAAGTGGAGGTTCCCCCTTGGGCGCGGGGGACCACATGGTCGATCGTCAGGTGGGAACCCCCCGGCTGGAGACCACAATACTGGCAGGTGTATTCATCCCGCTTGAACAGGTTGCGCCGGCTGAACGGGACGCGGGTCGACGGCAGCCGGCAGCTCGACTTCAACACGATGACCTCCGGCACGCGCAGCATCAAGGTGCGCGTGCGGATTACCGGAGCGTTGTCGGGCGGAGTCAGCTCGGCCCAGTCGGACCACGAGTAGAGTTGGAAGTCGACCGGGTCGACGATCTGCGCAGTCTCATTCCAGACCTTGATCAGCGACTTGGCAACCGGGGCCACACCCACCGGCTGCCAGTTGCGGTTCAGCACCAGCGTCGGGCGATTCAGAATCGCAGTGGCCATGGACTCTCTCCAGAACAGGGGACAACACGAGGGTGGCCGGGCGGAATCGAACCGCCGACACGCAGAGTCACAATCTGCTTCCGGAAACCAACACCGAATCCGGCCACAGCGGAAGGGGAGGGATTCGAACCCTCACGGCCACACGACCGCACGGTTGAGCAAACCGGCCCGGCAAGCCTTATTCGGCTTCCTTCCGAACGCAGTGGACTCACCGGGAATCGAACCCGGATTGCCGCCTTGCGAAGGCGGCGTCTTCCCATTTGGACCATGAGCCCGTCAGCCGAGTCTCCCCAGACAGCCCCCGCCTCGCAGGGGGTGGCTGGTGGTGAGAACTCGGCCAGTGATCCCGGATGGAGTTGAACCCTCGTCTCCTGCATGTCACGCAGGTGTCGTAGCCGTTGGACCATGGGATCGAAGAGAAATTCGGTGAATGTTGAGCCCAATGGGTCAAGCATTCATCGGAGGTTTCGCGTTGTCGGTTGGACTGACGACGTGGTCGACAGCGTTTCCGATGGGCTTTGAACCCACGCTCTCATACTCGACGGGAGGGTGAGTCCACCGGACGACTTCGCAGAAACGGGAACTGTGGAAAGGAGGTGTTGGGGAGACCTACTGCCGTTCGGCAGATGGGGCTCCGGTCACCGCGACGAGAGTTGCGGAGGCAGGAATCGAACCTGCGCAGGCGTCGTTCAGAGCGACGTGTTCCTACCAGCAGGAACGACTCCGCAGCGAATCGGCCCCCCCCTCGTGGCACATCAGCCACACCGCCGGGAGAAGCCTGGGAATCAGGTTCAGGGACTTGCCATCCTGGATTCGGATTCCTTCCCGGCGCCGGGAGGCGTGGAGGAGTACCCCGGAAAATCGGGCAACAAGTGCCCATAGAAGCTGTGAAGGAGGGAATCGAACCCTCGAGACGAAGTGATGAAGTCACCTTCCTGTTCCCACACACGACCTCGCCAGAAAATCAGTCAGCGTGGCCGGATTCGAACCGGCGATTTCGTGCGCCCGAGGCACGCGGAGTACCAGGCTTTCCCAAACGCTGATGCGACGGCCGCGCCTGGGAAGGGGGTCTCGGTTGCCCGCAACGGACGTTCAGACCGCTGCGGACTTTCAAGTACTGGACGAAGTCGCAGGACGACCGGTGCGTCCGAAGTGGGACTGGACAGACTTGAACCGTCATCGACCCGGGTAAGAACCATCCGTGCTGCCGCTAACACCTCAATCCCAGAAATGGTCTGAGAAGCGGTTGGAGAACCAGTCACGAAGCGCCGTGTTCGCGGTGACCAATCCAGGGCGGCTCGTTCCGAAACGAGCGACGGCGAGGAGGGACCGAACAGCTCGCCTGTCCGGAACATCCAGTGCCGGAGGGTTTTTCGTTCAATCGCCACAGGTCGCCGACGGATCCCGAATTGGGTTTCAGTTGTTCGGTAGCCGTCCGGATCGGCGGTTCCTTTGTGACAGAGCATCTCGCAACTGACTCAGCGACCGCGCCGGTCGGTCTGGATCTCCGTCAGTCCCCCAAGTGAAGCAGGCCCGGTTGTGAGTCTGACACCCGGCCTGAGAGCTGTGCTCGGAAGGTAACCGCGGCATCACCTGAGAACCACCGGAAAGGGGGGCTGAGAATCCGGCTGATCCTCATGCGCGACCAGGTCGGTGCTCAATCCAAACTGAAGGCTTTTGGGCAATCGATGGGGTTCGACCAAAGACATGTCAGGGCAGGGGCTCAACTTGCCCCGAATGCGGACAGGGGAATGACACAGCCGGGATTCCGTGAGGCTGACGGGTGACGTTCGAAAAGTTTGCCGCGGTTGCGAAGAATGTTTGACTGGTTGTTGCGAGCCTGATGTGACTTCAGACGCACAGTGTGGCGAATTGGTTCACCACTTCTTGAAAGGTATTTCCGAACCAGGAGCGCCCAGAGGACGCAAGATTGACGCTGGCGGCCGTTCCGCGGTGCGAACGGGTGGGGATGGCAGACTCAACAACGCGTGTGACGACCCCTGTCGTTGAGCGACGAATGACCGGAATCGCGCTGGACCGGACAGGTCTGCGACGGTCATTGCCTGGTGATTTCGCGGAATCCTGTCGTCGAGGTGGTGAATTTCGGTATCCTCTGAAACAGGGGGGGAAAACGGTCACCGCAGGAACGGCTGTTCCCGGCCCGGAACAGCTGCTGACCCCTCTGGGCCCAACATGAAATCGTTGCTGATACTCGGCCTGCAGATTGGTTTGGCGATCTTCGGCTTTCTGGTTCTGGCATTCCTGGTTCTCGAGCCGCAGGTGGAAGGCCGGAATGCCGATGCCACACAATTCGAAATCTATTTTCATGACTCCTTTCTGGCCTATGTCTATCTGGCCTCGCTTCCGTTTTTTTGGGGGCTCTGCCAGGTGGAGAAACTGCTGTCGCAGATGCAGCGGCATTCCGTGTCGTCTCCCGAAGGGATTGCTACGGTGCGGAAGATCAAATGGTGCGCTGGTATGGTCGTCGGTGCGGCGGTGGTCAGCCTGCTGTTTATGATCCACAGTGATCCCGACGATGGTCCGCCCGGACTCGTGTTGCGGCTGATCGTCATTCTGCCGTCAATCGTGGTGGGACTGCTGGCAGCCCGATATGAGCGACGTCTGCGAGACGCGGTCGCAGCCCACCTGGAAACCGATCACCGGCCCTGATCGGATGCCGGATATGGCCGCATCGTCCATGGTCGTGACAGCGGGTCCATCTGAATGGAAAGTGTCTTCAACATGGTTCTGAGTCGGATTTCTACATCTTGTGTTGAAAGATGTCACAAGAGAACGGGGGGGGGCACGGTATTTGCAGATAGAATCCAGAGAATTCTATGGCCTTCGGAATGACTGGCCGGTCGTGTTCGTCGCCTGCGATATGCCTCTTCGAGCCTTGTGCAGCGACATAAGCACTTGTGATGGCCCAAATCACGTCTTTAAACTTCGCGCGTTCGACAATTGGTGGTGTCTCCTCTGGTGCCAGAGCGTGGAGCAGGTGATGGATTGGCGGCGACTTCGAGAACCTGCGTTGATTGCTGCGGGACAGACACTGGTTCTGATCCCCTTGTTGTTGGCGATGCGACCGCAGCAACTGGATCCAGGCGTCCAATCTGCGATGGAAGGTCGTCTCGATGAACTTCAATTGACGATCAAGGGCAGTAGTGAACGACTCGCAATACTGGAGTCCCGTCTTGAAAGAATCATGCAGGCTCTTGAGCTGCCCCAACAGGATTCTGATACGGAGATCGAAACTGAGATTGAGTTGCATCGCTCGGATGATGCTGTGGAATTGTTTGCTGAACTGGGGGAGTCTCCGTCTGCAGTAACACTTGCCGAGTCTCTTGCTGTTGTCGATTTATGGGTGAGTCAGCCAGATGACGCCGATCAACTTCAGCAGATCAAGTCGGCTCAGGTCTTCCGGCTTCGACAGACAGTGAAGAAGGAAGTGGACAGTCTCCATGAGCAGGCGCTGGCTGCCGACTCTGGAAAAACTGCTCAAGAGCTTCATGCGGAGGCCTCTCGGATCCTTGCCCTGTACCCGATCGATTCCTCGCAATTCGTCCTGGACGAAGCGCGAAGTCTTGCATCCCGGCATTCGGGCATTGGAGTCCGCCTCGATGTGATTCGGCGGCAGCGCTACAACGCCTGGGCGGTCACTCAGATCGAAGAAACCATTGACCAAGTCAATTCAATCGCAAGCTCATTCAAGACCTCTGACAACCCATTGGTTATCGAAGCGACTGTGAAAGGACTTGGTGAGGTGGACCCTCTATTACTGGAGCCGGTGATCTCTCAACTCTACAACTATGCCGTTGAACAGGCAAAAAGCAACATCAACTCGTCACAGCAACTCGAGTTGGCCCGCAAAATGATCGACCCGTCGATTCAGCGCAAAGGGTTCGGAGACTTCTGAATGCGATTCATCCTTGCGACCGCAGTGCTGTTCGGCTGCATGACGCCGTTGTGTGCCCAGTCTCCACTTTACTTACCCCTCTCCAAGTGGCAATCGCATTTGACTTCCTGGGAGTCGACCCTGGCTGTGTCGGAGGCAAGCTCAGCTCGAGTCAGTGGTCAACCAGTTCTTCCTGGACTGCGCCCGCAATCGGTGGAACTGCTTCAGGATGCGCTGTTGCGAAAGCACTCCAGGCTGCTTCGTAATGATCAGCAGTTGGCAAGGCAGTTGATATTGCGCAGATACACGGGGAAAGGAGGAAGCTGGCAGTCACGCAATAACGGACGAAACCAACTGCGTGGGGCGATTGCAGAGGCGATGTTCCTCGAACGGAATCCGGATTGGAAATATGTTTTCAAACCGAACGCCCCACAGCATGATGTGTATCGCCATGTGCTGGGCAGGAGGCCGCCTCTGAATGGTCAGGTCAAATTTCATGTTTCGGGTGATCCAGGCATCTACGCCCAGGATATGTTGGCGGATTTTCAGGCACATCGCTTTTTTGTCCCGGATGACCACCTTCCACCGGTTAGGGCCCTCTGGCTCCAAAAGTATGAGGCGGCGAAACTGCGGGGAGATCAAGCTGCGATGAAGATCGCGGCTCGAAACGCAGGGCGTGTCCAGCCAATGGGCGTAAAGTCGAGTGAGATCGTGGCCTCGACAAGGCGAGCAGTGGAATACGCAGCTGGGGAGCGAATGACCTTGTATGTCACCATGGGTTCAGCAGTGGCGATTTCCCTGGGATCGATTGGTTGGGACTATTCCCACGGTGCCATCTCACAGGATCAAGCAGTCTATCGGGCCACAAAGGCGATGGCACTCATTGGAACCGGAGTCGGCGCAAATGTGGCATTGTCGATGTTCAGGGGTGGTGCATTGAGTGGGACCGTCAAGGGCAGTCTCCTCGTTGGTGCCGTGGTGCTGATTGCTGAGACATCCTGGAATATCCAGGAGTTGGGAGGGTTCAATGCGTTTCGCCAACCTGAGTTTTTCGAACAGCTTGGGGGGAGCATGTCGGCTACTGTGATCGGTGGAATTGCGGGACTTGAGGCTGGTGTGGCTGCAACACTCGCCTCGAGTGAACTGGGGCCGCTGGCTCCAGTTGTTGGCACCGCGACAGGCATCGCCGTTGGAGCTGGGGTGGGAGTTGTCGCATACATCGGAGGACGTTCGACTGCAGGATTCCTGATTCGCAGTTTTGCTCCGTCGCTTTACCAGCAGTATGAGCAACAGCAAATCGGAGTGGCGAAAGCAGAAATTCGGAAGCGAATTTCTGCACTCCAGGTGATGGAGTAGTCCCGGCAGGGTGCGGCCCGTTTCCAGACCACAGACAGCATTAGCTCATTGGGCGGCAGTGACACCGGAGTATTGGTCATTGGAACCGGTTCGCTGGCTTCCTCCAATTCACCCCAGGGCTGGGAACTCAATCCTTCCCCGTACTTCTTTACCCGGTCAATCCGATCTGGGACGCATCGCATTCGACCCAAGGCGAGTGAGCGGTCCTGGTGTCCTGCAAGTTGTTTGGCCCGGCAACGATCACCTTTGGGCCGATAAGATCAATTGCAATGCAGAGTACTCGGTAGAACCCCTGACTCGGCTGAAGACACAACTGCCGCATGTTGCTGAGAAACGGGTGGACGGCCAAGCGAATGAGGCCCTTGTAACCCTTGAGCGCTATGCGTCGGAAGGATTCCAGGCGAGGAAGACGCCGCTCTGGTCCGGTGCGTGGGGGCAACCGTTGGCGTACCGCAAGGGAAATCGTCGCTGACTCGGTGTGCGGGATCACTTCTTCTCAACGGCCGCGCGATAAAACGTCCAGTTGGCCTCGCCCAAGCCTTTCAGCAGTGGAATTGTTTCGTGCGCCACTCCCGGCACGATGGTCAGATCGTGATCGACCTTCAGCTTTTTGAGATGATCTGAATAGGCTCGGTTGAGGCCCGCTGTGAAGTCACGATCAACGACGACCACCCGGATCCTGGACTTGCCTCGAACGATAGCGCTGTTTTTGTCAGCGATTGCAAGTGGGCTTTGAGACTTGAAATAGTCGAGATCGTTTCCGAATGTGTCGTGCAGAATCCGCTCCCGTTCAGCGGGGTTGCCTTTCGCTCGTGGGCCTTGGAATTCCAGGTCCAATGGCCCGCCGGCAAGAATCGAGACGGTGCCAAAGATCTCCGGGTAGAGAAACCCCAGCCGCCCCGACCCGTAGCCGCCCATGCTGAAACCCTCGATGATCCGCCCTGATCGATCTGCCACGGTGCGGAACGTCTGGTCCACATGCGGGACCAGTTCCTTCACCACGACCGTTTCCATCGGCACCCGCCCGTCCTTCGAGTCACACCACATGCTGGACGCCAATCCGTTCGGGAAAACCACCAGCATCGGCGGAATCTTCTCCGAGCGGATCGCTTCGTTGAAGAACTGGCTCAGTGGCTTGATCCCCTGTAAACCGCCGCCGGTGCCGTGGAGCCAATACAGCACGGGAAAACGGCGGTCCCTCTCTTTGTCGTAGGCTTCGGGCGTGTCAAGGTGATAACTGGCCCTCGTCTTGGCCGCAGCGCTCTCAAACGTCAGGTACTGTACCCGGTCGGCTTGAATTGGTGGTGTCGTCCAAGTCAACGTCGACCGATCAGGTTCTGGCGTTTCCTTCTCTTGGGCCGTTACCGAAGACCGCAGGCCAAGAGTCGCATACAGAGCGAATGAAAAGCGATGCATGGCTTCGACCGCGCTTTCGTTGTGATCGTGAAATGATGAGGCCGATGAGCTTGGGGCTATCGGCTGGTCACCGTCGCCTTGACGCCGCCGAACTTCGCAAGTCCGTCCTTGAAAAACGCCTCCGCCTTCCGATCACCCTTGAGGTCCTCGGCCACCGTAATGTCGAAGACTTCGCCCGACTGGTGCGAGAACGTCCCCGTCACCAACCGCCCCTCATCCGGTTCCAGCACTGGACAAAGCGCAACCCCGACGATCTCCGCCTGCCCCACCGCTTCCAGCTCATGCAGTGTCAGGAAGACCCAGGGGACTGTCGGTGGGCTGGGGGCGGTGACGGGGGCGATGCCCCCCGGAGAAGTTTCTCCCGAATCCTCGGCCGGAATCACCGAGGTGACAGTGGTGATGCCCGATGCGAAGTTTGTCCCTCGAGCTTCAACCAGTGTTAGCGGATACTCCCCATCAAGAGCCGTCGCTTGTGCCAGATGCTCGGCCAGCCACTCGACCGGCCGCAGCAGGGTGATCTCCAGAAAGTCCCCCGTCGGCTTCGGCATCCGCAGCCGGAAGTTGACCCACGTGGCGGGATCGACCGGCGCATCCTGCAGTTCTACCCCGGCCAACTCCGGATTGCGGGCCAAGACCCGCTGCCCGGTCCGAATCGTCTCGATGGCCCGGGCGTAGTAGGCCGCACCCGAGGGGCCGGTCATCGGTTCGCTTCCATGCGGCCGCATCGCGGGCGGATGTCCTGCCTGCGCGGGGCCGGCGGCAGCACGGCCATCCGTCGACGGAGCACCCGGACTGACCGGCGACTTCCCCAACCAGCACGCCAGAGCCGACAGCACCACAGCCACGCACCGGCGAAGTCCCGCGCCGAAACCGGTTCGCCGTGCATCGCCAGCGACATCCCGCATCGCGGAATTCCTGGGCCAAGCAGTCACCGCCACCGACGCACTCACTCGCAGCGACTCCGGAAGGTTTCAGATTCGATTCCACCCCTGCGACACAGCGTTTCGGGCAGGGGTGACGACTTGGTCGCAGAGTAGCGCCGCACCCGGCACGACGGTAACGATGGCCAGTGTCGCGTCCGTTCGTCGGGTTGGTGAGACATTCCGGCGCAGGCGACGATTTCGCCGCTCGGGAGACCGCGGGCTGACGTCGTCATCCCCAGGCTCAAGAAACGCCTCCCGTCCGGGGAGCCGCTGGCGGAGCGACTCGCGGTTGCGAACAAAACGCCGTCACCGTCGTCGAGCCGGGTGGTCCGTCAGCCAGAGTCCCATCGCTCAGGTTGTCAGCAATGGGGCGAGGACCATCGTGTCGTCGGTCGAGGTCTGTTTGCGAAATGAAGTCGCAATCGTGCTTTCGAGGTGCACAACGGGGCTCTGCGAATCTGGTGCTCGAAGTATCGCGGAGCGGGAGATGCGATTGAATCTGAGAGAGACAATACCGGATTGGGCTCAGGTGCTACTGACAGAAAAAAAGCTCGCTGCAACTGCTTGCAGCGAGCTCTTTCACAACTGAGTCGGGACGGCGGGATTTGAACCCACGACCTCTTGCACCCCAAGCAAGCGCGCTAGCCAGGCTGCGCCACGTCCCGTGACGGATTGTCAGTCCGATTCGCGAGGAATCGCGGTCGGCTGCTGGTGGGCGAACTCCAAACCCAGCCCCGACCATGACAACGGACCGCAAAGCTGCCATTGATTGGAGTTGGGGACTTCCAATCGCAGCAATCGGCTTATTCATCACTGAGCCCTAATGATCGGCAAGACACAGGCCAGACCATCAGGGATCTCGCACAAGTTGGATCGGTCAACAGATGTCGACTGCCCTACAACGTTTGTCGCGAGGAGCAATGTTTATGACAAGTTCCGACGAAGATTGCAAGTCAAGTTGAAGCAAAAGCGATTGCAACGATTTTGACGGGAGAATTGGGGTGCTTTCGGGGTGTGCCGGGTCGGTGACCAGCATCGGAAATCTTGTTCTTGCGGCCAGCGCAACGGAGCAACAGGGATCTTTTGGTGGGTTCGGCAGCTGGGAAGTCTCGCGGGAATTTATGACCGACGGAGCAGGGCCCCCGAAATCGGACAGGGTAGGCACGGGCGTTCACCGGTGTTCGCCTTGCAGGACTGGAAACGACGGTTATCATTGCCTAATTCGGGATTTCAGAGGAGAAATCCCCCGGAAGAGCATCGTGCGGCGCGGGGCGGCGGGCGATGCCGAGTGAGTTGTGCCTTCTCATCCCGCGAAGTCCGTGCGTTTTTTTGAGGAGACCTCTGTGAGTGCCACCCTGAAAGAGCCTGTGGATGTCCGTTCGTTGATGCAGGGAACTGCCCCCCTGACAATGGATGACGTTCGGCAACTGGAAGGGGCGGTGGCCAATGGGCAGAGCACCGAAATCCGCCAGGAAGCCTATACCCTCGC
>JBKDUK010000016.1:0-10203 GCA_046339535.1 Planctomycetaceae bacterium
CTCGGCCGGGACCACACGGGTGTGATCACCTGAGGGGCCAACCACTCCCCCCCTCCCGGTCCTCTCGTCCTTTCACGCCCGGACGGCGAAAAGGACATTGCCCGCCTCTGTGCGCACGGACACCACAGAGACCGGCCGGTCATTCATGCATCATACCCCAGCTGCCAGAGGCTGACCAGAGAACACACGCCGGGGAAACGTTGGGTCCGTACCCCGGCGGGCCTTCCTCTGGTCGGGCGGCAGCGGTGGGCCAGGAGCGTTATCCCCGCAACCGGGCGGCGATCTCGTCGATCACCTTGTTCACCGGCAGGCGGACCTGCTCGAGCGAATCGCGGTCGCGCAGCGTGACCGTCTGGTCCTGCAGCGACTGCCCGTCGACGGTGATGCACCAGGGAGTGCCAATTTCGTCCTGCCGACGGTACCGCTTGCCGATCGCCGCCTGCTGGTCGAAGTAGCTGGGAATGCCCGCCCGCTTGAAGTTGCGATACAGCTCGAGCCCCAGTTCGGGCATGCCGTCTTTCTTCACGAGGGGCAGCACGGCCACCTTGATCGGCGACAGCCGGGGATGCAGCTTCAGTACCACCCGGGGCTGCAGATCCCCCTTTTCATCCGGCTGGGCGTCTTCGTGGTAGGCCTCGCAGAGGAAGGCGAGCGTGGCGCGGTCGGCCCCGGCGGCCGGTTCGATCACATGGGGCACATACCGCTCGCGCGACTGATCGTCAAAGTACACCAGGTCTTTGCCGCTTCCCTGATGACGCGGTTTGCCATCGGGACCGGTCTCGACCGCGAGGCAGCCGCTGGCGTCGCGCACCAGCTTCCCCTCCATGTGCGACCGCAGGTCGAAGTCGCCGCGATGGGCGACCCCTTCCAGCTCGCCAAACTCGCCCGGTTCGCAGAACGGGAAGGCATACTCGACGTCGGCCGTTCCGACGGAGTAGTGGCTCAGCTCGTCGGCGGCGTGGTCGCGCAGCCGCAGCCGGTCGCTGCCCAAGCCATGGCTGAGGTACCACTGGTACCGGCGGTCGCGCCAGTACTGGTACCACGCCCGCGACTGATCGGGATGGCAGAAGAACTCCATCTCCATCTGCTCGAACTCGCGCGAGCGGAAGGTGAAGTTGCGCGGGGTGATCTCGTTGCGGAAGCTCTTGCCCATCTGGGCGATGCCGAACGGGACCCGCACCCGCTGGGTGTCGAGCACGTTCTTGAAGTTCACGAACATTCCCTGGGCCGTCTCGGGACGCAGGAACGCGGCATCCTCGGCTCCCCCCAGGGCCCCGATGGTGGTCTTGAACATCAGGTTGAATTCCCGCGGCTCGGTCATGGTGCCGGGCTGAGTCGCCCCGGGAGTCACCACGTGGGCGAGGTTGTCTTTGGGGGTGATGCCCACCAGGCCGGGGGACTGCCACGTGAAGGCGGCCTCGGCATCCTTGCGGCGCACGTCGAAGAACTTGCACGCCCTGACGACCGTGTCTTCCAGCCCCGCTTCGGGGGTGTCGGCATCGGTCATCATGAAGTAGCGATGGATCCCGCGGGCGTCTTTCTCGACGTGCACCCAGCGGCCGCGGATCTGGTCGAAGCGGAACCGCCGCTTGGTTTCCCGGCAGTCGGACATCATGTCGTGGAACAGGTCGTAGTGTCCCGAGCACTTCCAGACCTGGGGGTGCATGATCAGCGAGCAATCGAGGCCGACCATCGAGAAGGCCGAGGGGGCCCCGGAGGGGGTCGAGAACTCGTCGTGGTTGGTGATCATGTCACGCCACCACGCCTCCTTCACGTTGCGCTTGAGTTCGACCCCGAGGGGGCCGTAATCCCAAAAGCCGTTCAGCCCGCCGTAGATCTCGGATGACTGGAAAATGAATCCCCGGCGCTTGCAGAGCGCCACAATCTTGTCCATCGAGACCGCGGAAGGCATAACGATTCAGACCAGCACGCCAACAGAGGGAAGAAACCGCATCCCCGGGACCACGTGCGGCCCCGCCGGGAAGAATCGGGTATGATAGGAAAGACCTCCCCCCGCGGGGAGGGGAGTTCCCCCGTCTCCGCCGACGCTCGGCCTGTACCCGTCCCCCCTTTGGCAAACCCTGGCATGCCCGCTGCCATTCTGGTGTCTGGTTCCCGCACTCCCATCGGCCGTTTTCTGGGGGCGTTTCGCGACGTCCCGGCCCCCCAACTGGCGGCAGTCACCCTGCAGGCGACGCTGGGCCGGGCGGGGCTGGCCCCGGGGCAGGTCGACGAGGTCATGCTGGGGCAGGTCTTGCCGGCGGGGGTGGGTCAGGCCCCGGCCCGGCAGGCGGCGCTGGCCGCCGGTTTGCCGCATACCATCTCCGCCTGCACCGTCAACAAGGTATGCGGCTCGGGGCTGCAGGCGGTGATGCTGGCCGCCCAGGCGGTGCGGGCCGGCGATGCCCGGGTCGTGCTGGCGGGAGGGATGGAGAACATGAGCCGGGCGCCCCACCTGCTGCGCGGGGTCCGGGAAGGGCTGAAATTCGGCCATTCCGCCGTGGAAGACTCGATGTTGCTCGACGGGCTGACGTGTGCCCTCGAGCAATGCGGCATGGGGGAACATGCCGAGTTCACGGTGCGGGAAGCGGGGCTGACCCGGGGCGACCAGGACGAACTCGCCCTTGCCAGCCAGACCCGGGCCGGTCAGGCGCAGGCGCGGGGGGCGTTTCGGGCCGAGCTGGTCCCCGTCCCGGTGCGGGTCAAAGGGCAGACCGTGAACGTGGAAGCCGACGAGGGGATTCGCCCCGAGACGACGCTCGAGACGCTGGCGAAGCTCCGGCCGGCATTTGACCCGGCGGGGAGCGTGACGGCGGGCAACTCCTCGACGCTGGCCGACGGAGCCGCGAGTGTGGCGGTGGTCGACGAAGCAACCGCCGCGAGGCTGCACACTCCCTGGAAGTTCCAGATCGTGGCCAGTGCGACCAGCGGGGGGGAACCCCGACGGCTGTTTTTCGCTCCGATCGACGCCGTCCGGCAGGTGCTGGCCAAGGCGGGATTGAGCGTGGCCGACATCGATCTGTTCGAGATCAATGAGGCGTTCGCCAGCCAGACGCTGGCGTGTGTGCGCGGGCTGGAACTCGACACCAGCCGGGTGAACGTCAACGGCGGGGCGATTGCCCTCGGCCACCCCATCGGGGCCAGCGGTGCGCGGGTGCTGGTGACGCTGCTCTGGGAGCTGCACGCCCGGCAGGCCCGGCGCGGCGTTGCCACCCTCTGCCTGGGGGGAGGGAATGCCGTGGCGCTCTTGGTGGAACGTCACGGTTGAGGTGACGACCGCGCGTGGGGCGCCGCCGGGGATCGGACAGATCACCCCAGCCCCGCCAACGCAAAACGCCCCACTCCGGCTTGAGGAAGAGGGGCGTCTGGGATGTGGGCACACGGTCTCTCCCGCAGGCCGGGAGAGACCGTGTGAAGCCTGTGGAGGTTGTGAACCGGGCGGTTCAGCCGCCGGGCAGCAGGGCGGCCAGTTCGGCGTGGGGGCGGGGAATGACGTCGCCCAGGATCAGCTTGCCGCCGAGTCGTTCGACCGTCGCCTTGCCGGTTTCAATGGCGGTCTGAACGGCGGCGACGTCCCCCTTGACCACGATGGTCACATAGGCCGCGCCAATCTTCTCTTTGCCCACGAGGGTCACGTTCGAAGACTTCAGCATGTCGTCGGTGGCGTGCAGTGCGGCCACGAGGCCCTGGGTTTCGAGAAGGCCGATGGCGTTCGAGGTGCTCATGTGGTTCTCCAGCGGAATGCGGTAGTCGTACAGCCCCAACAGCGGGCTGAAAACAGGTTTGGAATTGGCCAGTTTGTGGACGATGTCGAGCGGGGCCGGCAGCACGGTGATCGCCGCGAGGCTCTTCATCCGCTCGGCGGCCGCCTTGCCCGCCTCGGCCGCGTGCAGGACCTCGGCCACGGTGCCGACCAGCTTGATGCACTGGGCGGCCCCATCGCTGCTTTCGATCCCCAGCAGGCGGACCCCGGCCGACTTGGCACAGGCGTCGGCGGCCAGCAGTGCCGGGGTGAGGTTGTTCACCTCCAGCAGGGCCAGACTCAGCGTGTTTTCGGGCATGCGGACTTCGCCCACGACAGGCGCGGGCCAACAGGACGACGAGGAAGACAAATCAACCGGCCCACCCCGACCCTGCCGGTTGGGCAGACTGGAGGGGCTGGCGGTGGAGGGAGAATAGCAGACGAGGGCCCCGTTTCGGAATGTTAAATTCCGCGGGGAAAACCGCCTGTTTGGAGTCGGCAACAGGTCCCGGGGGAGTTGGGAGGGGCGCCGGGCGGGGTCAGGTCAGTTCCTTCAGCGGCTGGTGCTGCCCGTCGACCAGCGGATGCGGCCGGCCCGAGAAATCGGTCAGCAGCGGAGCATGCGGATCGAGCCCCAGGTGCCGGTACAGGCTGGCGAAGACCTCTCCGAAATGGATCGGCCGCTGGGCGATGGTCGCTCCCAGCCGGTCGGTCGCCCCAATCATCTGCCCCGACCGGAAGCCCCCTCCCGCCAGCAGGCCGCCCCCCACCTGCGCCCAGTGATCGCGCCCGGCATTGTTGTTGATTCGCGGCGTCCGCCCGAACTCACCCCAGGCGACCACCGCCACATCGTCGGCCATTCCCAGCCGGTGCAGGTCTTCGATCAGCGCGCTCAGCCCCTGGTCGAACTGCGGCAGGTGGGTGTTCTTCGCCTCGCTGAAGTTCTGGTCGTGGAAGTCCCACCGGCCGAAGTTGAGAGTCACCACCCGCACCCCCGCCTGCACCAGCCGGCGGGCGAGCAGGAAGTGCTCGAGGTTGCGCGGGGCCCCATCGCCGTAGTTCTTGGGGTCCCCCTGCCCGTAGCGGGCCCGAATGGCGGGGTCTTCCCGCGAAAGATCGAGCGCCTCGGCCAGTCCTCCCGAGGTCAGCAAGCCAAACGCCTGCTGGTTGAAGACATCCAGACCGGCCATCATGCCCGACTGGTCCGCCTGCCGTTTGAATTGGTCGAGGCTGGTCAGCAGGCTCCGTCGGTCGGACAGCCGGCTGACGGGAAAATCCCCCAGCGTGAGGTTTTCGAGCCCCGGGCCGGTGGGGCGGAACGCCGAGTGGGCAATGCCCATCATTCCCGGGGGCCCGGGAGAACCATACGGCGGATGCCCCGCCTTGGGGGCCAGACCCACAAACGGCGGTGTCGCGGGGGTGACGGGGCCCTGCACCCGCGAGACCACCGAGCCCAGCGCGGGCCAACCCCCCGAGGGCTGGTTGACGAACGACCGACCGGTGTAGCAGATAAAGGAATCGTGAGCGTCGTTGGGAGAGCCGTGCACCGAGCGCAACGGCACCAGCTTGTCCATGATGCCCGCGAGCCGGGGGAGGTGCTCGCAGATCTGCAGGCCGGGAACGCTGGTCTGGATCGGCTCAAACTCGCCGCGGATTTCCTTGGGGGCCTCGGTCTTGAGGTCGTACATGTCCTGGTGCGGGGGGGCCCCGACCAGGTAGATCATGATGACCGATTTGTGCCGTTGCGGCCGGGGCGTACGCTCTTCGGCGGCCAGCAACTGCGGCAGCGCAAGCCCCCCCATTCCCAGGGCCCCAATCTGCAACACGGCCCGCCGGGAAAATCCGGAGCAGAGTCGCGAGGAATGACCGGTAAGTGCCAGCATGGCAGGAGGACCTCGGGCAGAAGTGGTGTGCAGGGACGGACCGGAGCCCGGTTCGCCAGACATCACCCTACCACCGCCGGCGGGCGGGGGACAATCGCAGGAGGGAACGGGGCCAAGCCATTCGTGAAACCTGGAGGGGGGCAGAGGCGACGGGGGGCATTCCGGGCTTTCAAACGAAATGCGGCGGCGGCCCGCGCCCCAGACTCGCATCCCGTTCCACGTCGCGCAGGGGAGTCGCCCAAAATCGCCAGCAGGCCCCGGTCGTGCGTGGGGGGTGGCAACCCTCCCGCGGAGACGACACCCCCGTTCCAATCCGGACGACCCGCGGAGGTTGCCCTTGCTGTGTGGCGATCGATTCCTCCCCCAGCCTGGCCACCGTGTGATGGTGAGTGGGAATGATCGCTGTCGTCCTTCTGTGTCGCGCGCCACCGGAGTTCGATTTCGCGGCACAGCCCCCACAGCCAGGTCCCGACCAGACGGTGAGATTCCAGTCTGGGATTCGCATCCGGAAAAACAGTTGAAATGTTCGGCGCCGTGTAGGCCTGCCGGGCGCAAGCAAGGTAAACTGGACCCCGAGGTCCCCTGAACGGAGTTTGAACATGACCGAGGAAGAACTGTTCCATGCCGTTCTGTCCCAACCGCCTGCCGAGCGCTCCGCGTTTCTGGAACGGGCGTGTTCCGGGAATCCCACCCTGCGCATGGCGGTCGAGGCCCGGTTGACCGCCTCGACCGATCCGGGGAGCTCTCTGAGTCCGGAGCGGACGCTGGTCGCACCGAAAGAGAGCGAACAGACGGTGGTGCAACCCGCCGACTTCGCCGATGACGAACAGACCGCCGTGATGACGGAGCTGGTTCCTGGATCGGGGGACGCGAGGGATGGTGGAATTTCTCCGCTGGGGACGACGAACTTCCGTCCCGATTCAGCCGTGGGCGCGGTCATCGGCGGGCGGTACACGCTGCAGCGGAAGCTTGGCGAGGGGGGAATGGGTGAAGTCTGGGGCGCGAGGCAGACCGCGCCGGTCAAGCGCGAGGTCGCACTCAAGCTGATCAAAACCGGCATGGACTCCCGGGCGGTGCTGCAGCGCTTCGAGCAGGAGCGTCAGGCGCTGGCTCTGATGGACCACCCCAATATTGCCCGCGTTCTGGATGGCGGCGTGACCCCCACAGGACAGCCCTACTTTGTCATGGAACTGGTCCAGGGCCTGCCGCTGACCAGATACTGCGACGAACTGCAACTTCCGCTTCAAGAGCGGCTGGAACTGTTCGTGCCGATCTGCCAGGCGGTGCAGCACGCCCATCAGAAAGGAATCGTCCATCGGGACCTCAAGCCCGCCAACATTCTGGTGACGACGATCGATGGCAGGCCGGTCCCGAAGGTGATCGATTTTGGGGTGGCCAAGGCCACCTCGGGCAAGCTCACCGAGGAGACGATGTCGACGGGGTTCGGCGCGGTGGTCGGCACGCTGGAGTATATGTCACCCGAGCAGGCGGGATGGGACGGCGAAGACATCGACACCCGGGCCGATATCTATTCCCTGGGTGTGATTCTTTACGAACTGCTGACCGGCCTGCGTCCGATCGACAGCCGGCGTCTCAAAAAGGCCGCCTTCACCGAAATGATCCGGATCATTCGGGAAGAGGAGCCTTCCAAACCCAGTACCCGGCTGTCGACCGACGAATCACTGCCGTCGCTCGCCACGATTCGGCAGATGGAACCCAAACGGCTCACCGCACTGCTGCGAGGCGAACTCGACTGGGTGGTGATGAAGTGCCTGGAGAAGCAGCGCGAGCGGAGATACGAATCGGCCGCCGCGCTGGCGCGCGACATTCAGCGATACCTGTCCAATGAAGAGGTCGAGGCCCGCCCACCCAGCGCCGGCTACCGAATGCGCAAATTTGTGTCGCGCAACCGGGGACAAGTCGCGGCGGTGTCGGCCGTGGCCGCATCCCTGTTGATCGGCCTGGTAGGCTTTGCCTGGCAGGCCAGAGTCGCCAACGACCAACGTGACCTCGCAAAACGGGCGACAATTGAGGAAACCAGACAAAAGACCGCCGCGACGATGGCGCGTGACGCGGAGGCTCTGGCGAGGCAACAGACGGAAGTGGCTCTCGACGAATCGCGGACGACAAGCGCGCGAATGATTTACGAGCGTGCACAGGCTCTCTGCGAACAAGGGCAGGCCGATCTTGGACTGTTGTGGATGGCCCGCGGCCTCGACATGACCCCTGCCCGGTCCCCGGACCTGGAGCGGGCCATACGGACGAGCCTCAACCTCTGGGCCGCGCAGCTGACCACTCCCCACCCGTCACCCTCCCAATGGCAGCGAGACAACCTGCCGCCCGTGGAGGATCTCTCCGTCAGTCCCGACGAATCGAGCCTGGTGGTGGCTGGTCGCGATGGACTCGTGCGCATTCTGGATGCGACGACGGGGAAACAACGCAGCCAGTTGCCGCTCGAAAACGACGCGCCGCCACGCGAGGTCATGCTGGGGCGGGTGGCGGTCACCCGGGACGGCCGCCTGGTCGCGGCCACCCGCGGAGACCGGAACGTTCGCATCTGGGACCTCACCGAGGAGAGCCCGGTGGGCCGTCTTTTGGCTCATGACGAACCGGTCGTTGCCGTCGGGTTCGACCCCTCTGGCAAAATGCTGGCGACCGCCGCCGGCCGGCAGATCGGGTTTTGGGATCCGCGGTTGGGCGCGCCGGCCGGTGCTCCCTGGACGCTGTCCGAGGCTGTGACCGGACTGGTCTTCAGCGAAGATGGTCGGCGGCTGGTCGTTTGGGGGAACAATCAGTTTCAGATTTGGGAGGCCGCTTCCAAGACACTCCTCCAGACCGTCGACGGCCTGGATTTTGAAGTTTTTGATGTGGCCTGCAGCCCGGATGGAAAACACGTCATTGCCAGTGGAAAAACCCCCGGATCGGACGTGGGAACACGTGGCCTCACGATGGCGCAGTTTTGGGACATCGACAGTGGGAAACCGGTCGGCAGCCGCATGCGATGGGAGTATGGCGGTCCGGCCGGTCGGTATTTTCGCTCCGCCTTCCAGGCGGGGGGACGGGTTGTCGTCACGGGTGGGCTGCTCCGGCTGTGGGAAGTTCCCTCGGGCAGATCCCTCGGCACTCTGGGGTCGGATCGATACGGCAACTGGCCCGTGTTCAGTCGCGATGGCAAGAGGCTGTTCGGGGCCTCACCCCGCATCGGGACGGATCAATTGGAAACCTGGCCAACACTCGACATCGCCCCCCGGTTGCTGCCAATGCAACGCCTGACGATCGATTCCAGCGAGGGGTACTTCTGGGGGCTCGACATCGGCCCGGATGGGCGCACCGCCGTCATTTCCCAGACCGGCAACCAGGGTGATCGGGAATCCTTCAGCCTCTACGATCTGCAGACGGGAACTCGCGTTGCCCCGCCCTGGTGGATGGAACTTCCCCAGGGAATGACCAACAATCTGCTGCGGCCAGCCTACAGTTCCGACGGGCGCCATTTGGCCGTTGCCGTGGGAACGAATGCGTGTCAGATCATCGACACCGCCACGGCCCAGGAGGCCGTTCCCGGGCTGGAAATGGGAGCGTCGGTGCGGGCTCTGGCCTTTTCTCCCGACGGCCGATTCCTGGCGGGGGGCGACCTGGATGGCCATATCCAGATCTGGGACACCCAGACCGGGAAGCCCGTGGGTCCCCCCTGGAAGCAAGACCTCGCCATCAATGTGTTGCGGTTCCGCGCCGATGGCTGCCGGCTGCTCGCGGCCGGGGGATTGCCCAATCGGCGATTTGGAGAAGCCCGGGTCTGGGATGTCGCCACCTCGGCACAATCCAGCCCGGCATTGAAAATTGACGGGGCGGTGCATGACGCGGCGTTCAGCCCCGCTGGCACGACATTCGCGACCGGCGCCTTCGACCTGGTGCTGTGGAATGCCGAATCCGTGCAACGGCTGTGGACCGCACCGGTGTTTGAAGTCACCACGCAACTTGCGTTCAGCCCCGACGGACGACACGTGTTGGCCCGGCAACTCGGCGATGCTTCGGCGCGACTTTACGACTCGCAAACCGGCGAGCCCACCAGCCCGAAACTGTCGCATCCCGCCGAGTTGAACTCGGCGACCTTCAGTCCCGACGGCCGACTGGTTCTGACCTGCTCCAATGATGGAACGGCACGTTTGTGGGACACGGCCACCGGACTGGCTGTGGGGCCAACGCGGGTCCTGCGGACATCGGAGGCATTCAACAACGGCTTCGGCTGTTTCGCACCCGACGGCCGCAGCTTCTTCGTGCGCGACGGCGATATGGTCGAACGCTGGGACATCGTCCCTCCCATCGAAGGGACCCCCGAGCGAATTCGATTGGCGATCGAGGTCGCCACCCGACAGGCGCTGGACAGGTTTGGCGGCAATTACTCCCTCTCAGCCACACTCCTGCAACAGGAACCGGATCCCTGGGAGCCGGTCAAAAAGCGACACGATGACCTGGGCGGCCCCGAGTGAATGCTGCTGCTTGATTGAACGCGTCGATCGCAACCGGCACACGAAGCGGACGACCGCGAGTGGTGCCTCCATCGATCCACAACGGGACGGC
>JBKDUK010000017.1:0-2294 GCA_046339535.1 Planctomycetaceae bacterium
TTTGTCGAAGGACACACCTGGGAGGGGGGGCCGGTGGCGTGCGCTGTGGGCATCGCCATGATCCGCGAGATTCTCGACCACGACCTGCTGGGGAACTGCCGTCGGCAGGGGGCCCGGCTGCGGGCGGGCTACGAGGCCCTGGCGAAGAAGTACCCGGTCATCGGCGACATCCGGGGGAAGGGGCTGTTCCAGTCGATCGAGTTCTGCAAGAACGTGGCGACGAAGGAGCAGTTCCCGGCGAAGCCCGGGTTTGGCGTGCGGGTGGGGCGGCGGGCGCTCGAGCATGGGCTGTTGTGCCGGTTTGATCCACACTGGATCGCCCTCGGCCCCGCCCTGAATGTGACGGCGGAACAGGTCGACGAGATGCTGGCCGTACTGGACCGCTCCATGGGGGAAATCCTCAACGAGGGGGTGTAGCGGCGCAGGAGGCAGCCTCAACCATTCCCCGGGTGCAGTACAGCCCCGACCGCAACCGATGGGAACGGACCAGACTCAAGGGTAGAATCGAGGCTGGTGTGGGCCGCACCTGGCGGAGCGTGGTGAAGCGGACACACGCAGCGACCAACTGTGGACCAGTCCGGGCGGTGCAGTACAGCCCGGCAGCCTCTCGTCAGCCTGACTTCCGGTGCCCCCATGGTGAGCCTTTTTCCGAAACTGACGGCAGCCAAGGGGATACCGCGCCGGCAGTGGCTGCGGATGACGGCGGCGGCCGCGGCTGGCAGCCCGCTGGCCAGGACGGCCTGGGGGGCCGACTGGGACGGAGCATTTTCGCACCGTCCCACAGCCCGCCACCTCATTTCGATTTTTCTCTGCGGCGGTCCCTCTCAGCCCGACCTGTGGGATCTCAAGCCCGAGGCTCCGGCGGGAGTGCGGACGGTCTTCGAGCCGATCGCCACCACGGTCCCGGGGATCCACATGGGGTCGCTCATCCCCCGGGTCGCCCAGCACGCCGACAAACTGGCGATCATTCGCTCGCTGACTCACGACAACAACGATCACAACTTCGCGATTGCCCGGTCGCTGTTGGGCCAACTCCCCGAGCGGGTCACCGAGGTGCATGCCGCCCGGGATGACCATCCGGGAATTGGAGCGATTCTCAATCGACTGCTCGGTCCGGTGGGAGATTCGCCCGCCTGGGTGGTGTTGCCCCGCCCGTTCACCACGTATTCCCCCCCGTACAAGGGGCAATCGGCAGGGTTTCTCGGGCCGGCGTGGGACCCCATCACCCTGCGGAAAGAGACGAAGGGTTCACTGACCGACGCCCCGGTCGAACTCGACGCCATCCGCCTGCCCGAAGGGGTCGATACCCGCCGGCTGAACGAGCGCAGCGCCCTCGCCCGACAGTTAGGCACACTCCGCGACGCCGCCGGTCCCCCGGCCCATGAACCGCTGACCGTCCAGCGCATGGAGGCCGCCTACAGCGAGGCCTTCGACCTGGTGACGACCAGTGCGGCCCGCCGGGCGTTTGATCTCGACCGCGAGCCCGGTCGGGTGCGTGACCGGTACGGACGGAACGAGTATGGCCAGAGCTTTCTGCTGGCCCGCCGGCTGGTCGAGGCGGGAGTCCGCACGATCAACGTGTTCTGGACCTTTTTCGACACCAAGGGGTGCCAGTTCAACCTGTGGGACAACCACGGGGTGGCGAGTGATGTCTGCGGGATCGATGGGCAACTGACCGGGGTGCAGCAGTTGACGCATGAGTACTGCACGCCGTCGTTCGATCGCAGCTTTTCGGCGTTGCTGGAAGATCTGGCGGACCGGGGGTTGTTGGACGAGACGCTGGTCTCAGTGGCGGGGGAATTCGGGCGGACCCCCAAGATCAACCAATGGAACGGCCGCGATCACTGGGCGCACTGTTACACGCAGTTGTTGGCGGGGGGTGGAGTGCGGGGTGGGCAGGTGTACGGGGCGAGTGACAGCCAGGGGGCCTGGGTGAAGGACAATCCGGTGACCCCGGATGATTTTGCCGCGACGATCCTGCATGCATTCGGGCTCCCTCCCGAGGCAGCGGTCCTTCATCCGACAGGACGCCCGGTGCGCATTACCACCGGGCAGCCCGTGACCAGCCTGTTCTGAACCGGTGCGGGTGGATTGGACTGGCCGGGCGAGGCCGCGGCCAGGAGGGGCTCTGTGATAGAATCAGTCTGGGTTCGACACAGACCGGCTACCGACGGGAGTTGGGCCCCTTGCCGCTGTTGAGGGAGTTGGACGAAGCCGCCGGAATTTCCCGCTCCACAAGGCGTCGGCGTGGCGTATTCCGCATCGATTTCGTGACTTTCCCCACAGGGGGAACA
>JBKDUK010000018.1:0-13369 GCA_046339535.1 Planctomycetaceae bacterium
CCCCTGGGGGGCGGTTATGGCGGGGTGGCCGCGGTGGGAGATCGTGTGCTGGTGATGGATCGCCAGACCGAGCCGACGGAACGCGAACGACTGCTCTGCTGCGATGCCGCGACCGGCCGCGAACTGTGGCTTTATGAAACACCTGTCGAATACGGCAAACTCGACTATGGCAACGGGCCCCGCGCCATGCCGGTGATCGACGGCAACCGGGTCTATCTGCTGGGGGCCCTCGGCCATTTTGCCTGCCTCGAACTCGCCACAGGCAAGCTGCTGTGGAAATACGAACTGCGGGAATCGCACGGGGCCCGTATTCCCACCTGGGGTCTGGCCGCCTCTCCCCTGATCCTCGGCCAACTGGTGATCGTGCATCCCGGCGGAACCCCCAACGCCTGCTGGGTCGCCTTCGACAAGCAGACGGGGAAGGAAGTCTGGCGCTCGGGGGATGACCCGGCCGGCTATGCGATTCCCGTGCTGATCGAGGCCCCTTCGGGCCCCCTGCTGATCGGCTGGAGCCCCACCCACATCGTCGGTCTGCTGCCGGGCGATGGCCGGATTGTGTGGAAGATTCCGTATGAAATCACCTACGGCGTCTCCATCGCCACGCCGATCTACCACGAGAACCTGGTTTTCATCTCGGGTTATTGGCACGGCTCGAAGGCCGTCCGGCTGGGGAAACAGCCAGGGGATCAGGAACTCGCCTGGCAAGAAAACAAGTTCCTGCGCGGGCTGATGGCACAGCCGATCTATCGCGACGGGCACGTCTACACGATCGACAAGCAGTTCGGCCTGACCTGCTTCGAACTGCAGACCGCACAGAAGAAGTGGGACTGCGGGCACCGGGTGGTCGAACGGGCAGCGAATCCGCAGGCGACACTGACCTGGCTGAATGACACGGATCGGGCACTGATCTTCAACGAGAACGGCGACCTGATCTTGGCCCGGCTGACTCCCGAGGGATACGACGAGCGGGCCCGGGCCCATCTGATTGACCGCCGCGAACGGTCGCCACTCTGGGCCCACCCCGCTTATGCCGGGAACAGGGTGTTCGTCCGCAGCGACAGTGAGTTTGTCGCCTACGAACTGCCGGTCGATGAGACCGGGGCTGCCGGGAAGTGACCGGTCAACGGATCGCCCGGCGGGTCTTGCGTCCCTTGGTGAAGCTGTCGATGACGAGGTTGCCAAGGTCGTCGGCCTGGCAATGCGCCGAGACCCCGCCCGAGACCGCCGCCATCTGTTCGACGAAGTTCACCAGGCCCATATAGAAGTAGTCTTCGATGAGGGCGAAGCTGGAGAGACGGATCCCTTCCTGGGCACAGCGGCGGGCTTCCTGCAGGGTGAGCCGGGAGGTCTTCTCGGCGGGGGGATAGATCAGCACGAGATCGCGCCCTTCGAGGTGGGCGGTCGGTTCGCCGTCGGTGATGACGATGATCTGCTTGTTGAGGGCGGGTTGCCGTTTGAGCAGCCGGCGGGCCAATTGCAGCCCGGCATGGATGTTGGTGAAGTGCTGGGGGATGAACCGGGGAGGCTTGTCGAGATTGATCCGCAGGTGGACGCGGGAATCAAAGATCGAGACCGGCTTGGGGGCCGAGTTGTAGAGTTCGCGCTCGGTGAGGACGCTGGCGGACGAGTAAAAGCCGACGAATTGCAGGGTGTCTCCCTGATACCGGCCCCGCACAAGGGCCTGCAGGGCCATGGCGACCCGCTTGGCCTGGCCGTATTTGCCGTAGCGGGTCATCGAGCCGGACATGTCGATGAGGACCACGGTGGCGCAGCTCGACTGGTGCTCGGTCGTCTGGACGACGAGGTCATCCTGTTCAATCCCGATGGGGGTTCCGCTCCCCTGGCGGGCGATGGCGTTGCGCAGGGTTTCCTGCAGGTTGAGATTGGCGACGGGGTCGCCGAATTCGTACGGCTTGGTCTCTTCGAGCTGGACCTGGCCAACGCCGCGTTGATCGGTCTCATGCCGGCCGAGCTTGTCGCGGGCCTGGGCCAGGAAGAGTTCTTCGAGCGACTTGGTGGAGGCGCGGCGAATCCCCTTGGGGGTCACGCGGTACTTGCCGTTTTCATCCTTCTCGAGGTAGCCCTGCTTCATGAGCATCTCGAGCGCTTCGGCATTGCGGTCTTCCAGTTCCTGCAACTGGTCGAGCACGTCGTCGCCGTATTCCATCAGGTAGCGGTTGAGCTGATCGAAAAGCTCATCGGCCGACTGGGGAGAAAACGAAGAGGAGCCATCCCACTTGGAGAACTCGAACGTCGCCATGGCGTGGCCCTGGGGTCTCGGAGGCCTGCGGATCGGAAGGGAGGGGAGGCCACACGCACGGTTCCGCCCGGTGGACTGCCCTGTGAGATTCTAGCAGACCGGGCGAGTTTACCGCGGTTGGGAGGGTCTCGGCGACGGGCGGTCGGCCAAAGTGAGGCCGCGCGAAGCGCGATAGCCGTATTCAATCGCAAACCAGTTCGCGTCCCGCTCGCGGTCGCGTGAGGAGGTGTTGCGTTCGTCGTTGACGTGCCCCACTTCGTGGATCAGCACGTTGTTGAGGTAGAAATCGCGGATGGTGGGAAGCGCCCACGACAGTTTCCAGAGACCGTCCACGCAGGACCAGACTCCGCCGTACATCCGGGCTTCCTGTTCCTGAATGGGGGTGGGTGCCCGGTGGTACTCTTCGACCAGAGTGCTCTCGATGGGATAGAGATAGACGGTCCGTCCCCACTGCATGCCATAACAGGGGAAGCAGGCACGCTTGCGGGTCATGGTGCTGAACTGAACCACTTCGACCTTGTTCGCGAGTTGCCGGGGGAGCAAGGCGAGGCGCTGCCGCACGTCGTCGGGAGTCAGCACGTGCAGATAACCTTCTCCGGGAGGCTCGACAACAAACTTCAGGCGTCCGTCATCGCGGGGGTCGTGCCAGCGTTCGGGGGCGGAGAATTCATCGCGACGAACAGCTCCCCGCGTGATGCGCGCGCGGAAGGCCGTGGCGGGACGCGGATCGTGAGCCGGTGGAGAGGAGGGACGACGAGCCGGCAGGAGGGGGGAGGCCGGGCGAGAAGAACGGCGGGAGGACATGAGCACAGCCAGTCGCAAGGAGGCAGGAAACACAATTCCATCCTAAGACTCGCCAAAAACGCGAAGCAAGGTGTACACCTTAAGTGATTATCTAACAACAACTTACAAAATCTGGACCGGAACCGGTTTGGATTTAGGGCGAGATTTGGCCCCACACTTCCGGCAGACCGACAATCGGTAACCACCCAGCCTATCATGGGTTGTGGATTGCTTCGTGGACGAAACCCCCTGCGACGCCCGTCGCGAGAGCCTACCGAGGTGTTCACCAAAAAATGCAACACATTGCAAATACAGCACTTACATCAAAAATCACTACAATCCCAACCGCGAGCTGCCCGGAATATGGGGACTCTGAGGGGCCGATAAGGGTCAGCGCGGGCGAACGGCTCCGATCTGATTGCCGAAGCGTTTTTTGGGGAACAGGGCTTCGGCCTGGCCGACATTTCCCTGCGGACTGCCGGGGGCGGGGCGCAGGAAATCATCGCTGGCGGGATCGACCGAGACGAACTGCGGCTGCACTCCGTAACGACCGCTCCGGGCCACAAACAACGACGGAATCTCATTGGGAACCGGAGGATTCGCCGCGGGGCGGGTGGTCCAGTTGAAATCGATTCCACCGGGATTCGAAGCGAACATCTGCAGGAAGACCGCTTCATTGAAGCCTTGCGCGACGATGGCATCGCGTTCGGCCGATTCCACAAACAGGTTGTTGAAGAACGACAGGCCATCGGTGGCGGAACCGGGCATGTTGTCGAAGACCACTCCCTGCCCGACCTGATAGAAGGTATTGGAAGCCAGCAGCAGGTTGCGCCAGTTCGGGTTGGTTCCCTGCAGGTGCAGGCCGATTTTCGCCTGATGGAAAATGGTCTCTTCGACCTCGAGATCGAGGGCGTCGTCGCGGGCGCGGATCCCGGCGGCGAGTGGTCCCAGCAGCCGGCAGCCGCGCAGTCGTATGCGGTTGTTCCCCTGCTCACCGCGACGGGTCAGCTCAAACCCAACCGCGGTGGATTGGGCCGCCCCCCGGATGGTGAGGCGTTCGAAGATCACTGGCACGCCGCCAAAGGACTGGACTCCTTCGAGAGCGACCGCTTCGCGAGCGAAGCCATGAATGGTGAGGTCCACGAACCGCGAGGCTTCGAGATTACCCCCCAGACGAATCGCGGTCTCTTTGCCACTGGCGTCGATCTCGACACCTTCCAGCTGGAAGTTGGGAAGGTCCCCCTGGGAGGCGATGACCGAGACCACCGGTTCGGCCCCCGCGGGGGCCAGGACCGTGCCCTGCCCTTTGATGATCAGGCCGCGGGGCCAGGTCTGGTCGACCGTGATCCGTTCGGCGAGTACGCCTGGGGGGAGGGTGATGGTTTGCCGGGCACTGCGGCTGGAGGGGCGAAAGTTCTTCGCCTCGGCAAGTGCGGCGGCGAGCGACTTGTAGGAGTCAGAGGGTCCGACGCGCAGTTCACGACGGCTGGCCGAGATGGTCGGTCCCGAAGAGGCAGTGTCGTCGTCCGGAGCCTTCGCCGTCCCCTTCTTCCTGCCCGCCCCTTTGCTCTTCCCGGCTGAATTACGATCTGCCGAGCCCGTTTTGGAGGAGCCCTGCGAGGGCTTGGACTTGCCGGGCCCCCAGGTGAACCAGATTCCAAGGGTGAGCAGAGTCAACAGGGCATTGGCTCCCACAATCCACCAGAGGCGTCGGCGGGACTCTGGCGAAGCGCCCGGCGACCTCGGGGAGGAGACCGACGCCTCTTTCTGAGCTGCCCGAGGGGGGCCGGGAGTCGCCCGGACCGCACTGCGGGCGGCCCGCCGGACAGGTCGCTCGGTTTCGACGATCCAGGTGGGGGCGGGTTCGGGCCCGGACTCAACAGGTGGAGAGGGGGAAGGAGGAAGTGATCCCGGGAGGGGAACTGGCGGCGACTGCGGTTGCGCTTTGACGGAGGGCATCACCAGCGTTTCGTGGCTGGCTTCGGCCCGAGAGCCATCGGCAAAATCGACCAGGAGTTCTTCCTCGGCGGCGGGGAGCGAAGAGAACTCGACCGGTGCCGTGGACAGCGGAGGCGGCTGTGTGGGCACGGGCTCCAAAGGCACAGGGGCCAACGACACAGGTGCCACCGGGACGGGGGCCACGGCGACCGGTTCCCCAGCCAGCGGGGGCACGGTGACTTTGGACTGCTGACCGGAATCCTGAGGCGGCGAGTCCGGGGAAGACGTGGGTGCCGCGGGAGCACTCAAGACGCGCGTATCACCCAAGGCATCATCAGAGCCCGACGATTGCAGGGGAGGCGATACCTGCGGGGGGGCTGCGGCGGCACTGCTCCTGTCATCCGCCCCTGGGACAGTCGCCGGGGCCCCAGGCAGGAACGGAGGAGGCGATTCTCCCTGAGGGGTGGCCGGAATGGATTCGGGAAGCGGCGCAGAGGAGGGAGCAACGGGCTGCACCTGTGCGCGCCCACCCGCTGCCTGGTCGGCTTCCGAAGTCCGTCGGAGGAACGCAGCGAATTCGGGGGACTCTTCCTCGTCCGGACCGATCCCGGGTCCAGCGCGGTTGTCGATCACCGGCGGCGTGACCTGGGACGGTCTCACCGGTGCAAGTTCGGGAGGTGGGAGGAGCGTTCCTGCGACCACGGAGGGTGTTTCCGCCGGCCAGCCCTGTCGGGGGGACCAGTCGGTCCCGCTGGAGGAACGGGGGGCTTCGATCGTTTTCGAAGGGGGTGCTGTCGAAGAGCCGGTTGTCCAACCCGCTTCCCCCCCCACGGGCGAAGAGCCATAGGTCAGTCCGGCGACGGCGCCGCCCACGACTGGATGCATCTCGGCCCAGATGTCACCCCCATTTTCGCGCAACCAGTCGGCGAGGACCTGAGCGACATCGCGGGCGGACTGAAACCGGTCTTCGGGGCGTTTGGCCATCAGCCTCCGGACGAGGGCCACGAGTCCCGGAGGGCCCTGGGGGGCAATCTCGGCGAGCGACGGGGGTTCTTTGGTCTGATGGGCCAACAACCTCGCCGCAAGGGTTCCCTCGGAGAAGGGAGGGTGTCCTGCCAGCAGGAAGAAAAACGTGCAGCCGAGACTGTAGACATCGGACCGCACATCGACGGAGTGGCTGTCGAGTGCCTGCTCGGGCGAGAGGTAGTCGGCCGTGCCCAAGACTTTTTCATCGTGGCGACGGGTGATCGACGAGTCGTCCCGCTCATCAAAAAACCGGACCAGACCCAGGTCGAGCACCTTGATGGTTCCCCGGTCGTCCAGCAGCAGGTTGGCCGGCTTGATATCGCGATGGACCAGGTTGGACTTGTGGGCCTGATTGAGCCCCTCGGCAGCCTGGCGGATGTATTCCGCGGCGGGGATCGGCTGAAACGGCCCCTCGCTGGCGACGATGTCTTGCAGCGACCGGCCCGAGACGTACTCCATCACCAGGAAGTGGATATCCCCTTCCTGATCGACATCGTAGGCCCGCACGATGTTGCGGTGATCGAGTGCCGCGACCGCCTGGGCCTCTTTGTGAAACCGTTCCAGATGGCTGGCTCCCCGGGCACTTGCCTTGGGGAGCACCTTGATGGCCACGCGCCGCCGCATGAGCCGGTGTTCGGCAAGATACACGGCGCTCATCCCGCCGGTTCCCAGGTGCGACAGCAGCCGATACTTCCCCAGCAGGAAGCCCTTGTTTCGTCCCTGGAGCAGCTTGTCTGCCTGCCAACGGGTCAACAACTGGCGTTCGACAAGAAAATCGGCGACCTGGGGGGTGTCGGCCACATTCTTGGCATCGAACGGGATTTCCCGCAAAGCGAGGCGCAGAGTCTCCCCTTCGATCAGCCCGCTTTGGCGGGCCAACCCAACAAACATTTCCGGGGTCAGTTTGGTGGCTGCGGGCATCGGTTCACGATTGGGAGGAAGCGTGAAGATAACAGCGTGAACGCAGTCAATCCAGCACCCGGAACGTGGCCGCGGCAGGATTTCCCGCAGTGGTTCGACCCTTGGAGCGACCGCGGATCGCAAGTTTGCAAGCGGATTACCGGGGCAGATAGACTACGCCGGGTTCTTCATCATTGTTCCCGTCCGTCCACTTGCTGCTGTCGGCACGGTGTGGTCTGGCGGACACAACCTCGGCACCGAGCATGCAATCCCTGCTTCCCCTTCTCACTCCGCTTGCCGGTCTGAGCGTTTTAGCGATCCTTCTGGTGTCGGCCTGCATCCGCGAAGCGATGCTGATTTACAACTATCTCGACCAATTCTCGGTCTTTTCCCGTTATCTCCCCCGTCCATCCCGGCTGAGAGCCCTCGCCATGGCGATTCCGATGGTGCTGTTCGGCGGTACGATTCCGGTGCTGGTCAGTCTGTTCATCAATCGCAAGAACAATCCTCCGCTGTTGGCATCCCACGCCTTGACCTGTGCGCTGCTGCAATTTCCCTTTACTTTCGTCTTGATTGTGTTTGTGTTGCATCGCCTGCTGCCGGCCTCTCCCAAGCGGTCCTTGAAGGTGGCCGGGTGCTTCGTCGCGCTGCTGATTCCAGTCATCGGTGCCGAATGGCTGGTCATCAGGATCGCCTCGCGATTGATGGTCCTGTACGCGGCGCGGCAGTGAGCTTTCGTTCGTCCCGAGCCCGTTTCCCTCCCCCGCCCCCATGAGTGTGCCGCACGACGAGCTTCCGAGGGCCCCTGGCGGCCCCGACCGGAGACGGGTCGGTTTTCTGCTGACCGTGGTTGGGTTTCTGGTCGCTCTGATCTGGATACTCGACCGGGTCGCCCCGTTGCCGCTCCCCCTGCCCCGGCCGTGGTTCCTGCACCGCAACCTGCTGGGCATGGCGGGGGTCGCCGCGGCGATTGCAGGGCTGGCTCTGCAGCGCGATCGCTCACTGCGGGGGCCCGGTACGGGAACGTCGCCCCGCGATGGCTGGGCTCCCCATCGTCCCGGGCGGCGATTCGAGTCGCTGGTGGTTTATACGCGTGCCGGTTGCCATCTCTGCGACGACGCCCTCGAACTGCTCGCCGACTATTCCGCCTGGCTGCCCCCTCCCGAGGAAATCGACATCGATCCGCACCCTGCGCTCAAAGACCGGCACGGGGAGTGGATTCCCGTCGTCGAAATCGATGGGCGTGAGCGGTTCCGCGGACGCATCGACGAACCGTTGCTGCGCCGGTTGATCGACAATACGCCCCCTCTCGATGAGGTTCCGCCGGGCCCCCGGTTTCGTCCCTGATTCCATCCCTGTCCGCATCTGTTCATTCCCCTGCCCTCATGCCTGCGAAACACGATTTTCTGCCCGATCTTGTCGGCTGTCTCTCGACCGGTGCCGCCGGAAACCCCACGGTCGAAATGATCGAGGCGGCCTTTCGACATCACGGACTGCACTGGCGATACATCAACACCGAGGTTTCTCCCGAGGGACTGGGGGATGCGGTCCGCGGTCTGCGGGCGATGGGTTACCGCGGGTTCAACTGCAGCCTGCCCCACAAGGTGACGGTGATCCCGCACCTCGACGGCCTCGGCCAGTCGGCCGAAGTGATGGGAGCGGTCAACTGTGTGGTGCGGCGCGGAGATCAGTTCATCGGAGAAAACACCGATGGCAAGGGGTTTCTGCGTTCGCTGCAGTCGCTGGTCGATCCGCGGGGGAAGCGCGTCGTGATGTACGGGGCGGGGGGAGCGGCCCGGGCCATTGCCGTCGAGTTGGGACTCGCGGGGGTGGGGCAACTGACGGTCGTGAATCGTTCGGCCGAACGGGGGGAGTCGCTGCTGAAAATCCTGCGGGAGCGACTGCAACTCAACGCCAGCCTGGTGCGCTGGGAGGGGGACCATGTGATCCCCTCCGACACCGATGTGGTGATCAACAGCACGTCGATCGGACTCTACGACGGCGAGGCCCGAGTGCCGCTCGCCGTCGATTCCCTGCGCCCCGGCATGGTGGTGGCCGATGTGATCTTCAGCCCACCCCAAACCCGCCTGCTGCGTGATGCCCGGGCGCGAGGCTGCCGCACCCTGGACGGACTGGGGATGATCGTCAATCAGGGAGTGATTGGTGTGCAGTACTGGACCGGCATCGAGCCTGATGCCCAAGTCATGCGGGTGGCTGTCGCCGAGGCGCTGGGAGTTCCCGTGGAGGGCTGAACGGCTTTCGTTGTGCGGGCGCGATCAGACTTCGGCGGTGGGCTGAAACAACCCGGCGTGGGCCGTGGCCGTCAGGAGGCCGGCCTCCCCCCGCAGGAACGAGGGGATGGCATCCCACACCGGGTAGACCCGACGGCAGTCCGCCTTGGCACAGACCCAGCCCCCGGTTGCGGGAGTGAAGGAGCCACCAGGGGGGACTTGAGGCGCAGCTTCCCAGACATCCGCTGGTTCCGTCGCCGGGAGACCGGGAGACAGTTTCTGGGGCAGACGGCGCCAAACCAGTGGATGGCCGCATTCCACACAGCGGAAACCATCCCCTGGGGGTCGGGAGGAGGCCTCGTTGGAACGAGGTGTTGAGGGTGGAGTGCTCACCATGCGCTCCGCTGTTCGACCACCGCGATGGACGGGACCCCCGGGTGTGCGGACTTGTTTCGCCAGACCGCCCCGATCTCAGGCCGCATGAACCGAGAGACCGGAGTCATTCCCGTTCCCTCGCGGGAGTTGAGGACCGCAGCACGTCGGCCAAAACCGTGTAGGCCTGCTCGCGGACCTCGTTGGGAAAGTCGTGTTCGCAGTCGGGATGCACGACGGTGAGCCGCTCTGGATGACCAAAGAGGGTATAGACTTCTCCCGCTGCCCGCGCGATGCGATCGACGCTGCCCGCCTGGAAGTTGTGATCGCGCGTGGGGGCGATGATCAGAACACGACGGGGGGCCAGAGCCCCGATCAATTCATGGAAATCGAACGGAATCTGGTCGAGCCGATCGTGGAAATCAGCCAGTCGGGGCATGTAAAGCGGCTGTGTCCAGCCCTGGCCTGGCTGCCACCGCCGAGGGTCTCCCCCGTAATAATCGAGAAAAGAGTCGAGCCCGCAGCTCGAGACGACCGCGGTAATCCGTTCATCGAAGACCGCGGTATAGACGGAGTTGTGCCCCCCCAGCGAATGCCCGATCGCGCCGAATCCGCGGGTGGCATCGACTTCGGGAAGCGTCGAAAGGTAATCGAGACCGCGCTGGTTGTCCCACACCGCCTTCAGCGTGCCGCTCTGCCAACCCAGCCCCGCGAGATCGGGCTGGTATTTGGCCAAACGCGGGTAGTTGGGGGCGAGGGTGATGAAACCCCGCTCGGCCAATTCCGCCGCATACTGGCGGTTGGGACGGCTCCCCAGGCCCACCACCGTGCCGTGGCCGACCACATCATCGGTCCCATGCAGACACAAGACCGCCGGTGCCCGACGCCCCTTCGTCCCCAGCACCGTTTTCGGCAGACAGAGGTAGGCGGGAACGCGACTTCCCGGTTCCGAGACGTAGGTGATCAATTGCCGCACATAGCTGCCGCAGTCATCCGCGCGCACCACTTCGACGTCGAGCGGAACCCGTTTCGACTGATCCGTGGGGAGTTCCCCCATGATCTGACGCATGCCGGCGAGAATCTCCTGGCGGCGGCGGGGCCACTCGGCGGTCGTCTGGATGGGTCGCAGGTCTCCCTCGGGGCCACGGCAAACCAACAGCTGATCTCGGGGGAGACGGGGGGCCGGCTCGAGAGACTCAGCTCCCGCCATCGCATCGGCCCACGACTGGTGTTGACCGTTCCACAACCGGAGTGCTCCAGTGGCCAGACAGGCGAGTCCCACCACGCGGATGACGAACACCGATCTCATGACTGCCCTCCTGCTCGGGCCGTCCGAAATACTCGCTGCTTCCGGCGGCAGCCCTACAGCGATTGGCGGACCAGTTCGCAAGGCCCCTGTTCACCCGAGGCACTGGCGCACTGCCCCACGCCATTCTGGAACAGGTAGACTTCGTTGTTGTTGAGGGTGAGGGTCAGAATCTCGACCGGCCCCTGGAAGTAGGTGAAATGTCCGCACAAGACGCCATCGCGGTACGCCTGCCCCACCTGAAAGGGGCCCGTCCAGAAGATGTTCTGCAGCGTGACGCCAAATCCCCGCACACCGGAGAAGGGGGTCGAAAAGCGAATCATGTAATTGACGACACTCATGACCACCTCGCGGAAACAGAGTTGAAGCCAGGAGCCGGGACAACAGGCCGGAACCATCCAGTCTGGGGATTCCCGGACCTTACGCCCGAAGTGTAACGGCTTTTCGGGCGGGTGCCATCGAAGCCTCTCGCAACCCGGCTCCTGCCATCCGGAAGCGGATCGGGCCAGCCGGAGTCGCGGGGACGCATCACTCCGGAGATCGGTTCCCATTGCGTCTCTGCGGACTCGCATCACATCGGCGGCCAGCCTATCATGCCCGCGCGGATCGCAGGTCAGGAGCCAGAACGATGTTCGAACGGGTGGTCGACGCGTACCAGGGTGCCACGGTGGTGGTGGTGGGAGCGGGGGGTATCGGCGGCGAGATCATCGCCCGCCTGTCGGACCGGCCGGTCACGATGGTGATTGCCGATCATGATGCCCGACGACTGGCTGATCTCGACGCGGCACCGCAGGCCAGCCGCCGGTTGACCCGCCCCCTCGACGTACGTGACCCGCAGGCGGTGGCCGCATTCTTCGACTGGATTCATGCCGAAGTGGGAGTTCCCCAGTTCGTCTTCTACACCGCCGGGGTGCTGAACATCGAGTCGTTCTTCGACCTGTCTTACGAGCAGTGGAACCGCGCGGTCGCCATCAATCTGAATGGGGCCTACTACTGCATCCGTGAGGCGGCGCGGCTGATGTGTCCCAAGCGCAGCGGCAGTCTGCTGCTGCTCAGCTCGATTTCGGGGACAAAAGCCCGCTCGGGCTCGCGGGTCAATCCGGTCTACAACACCACCAAGGCCGCGATGGTGGCGATGGTCAATGCGGTCGCCATGCAGTTGCGGCCCCAGGGGGTGCGGCTCAACTGCATCTCTCCCGGCCCCACGGCCACATCGATGATGGATCTGCAGCCGCCCCCTGTCCACGAAGCGGTCAACCAGATCATGCTCGACCACCGCATGAATCTGCCGGGGGAGATTGCCGAACTGGCTCTCTTCGTGGCGGCCCATGGCCGATTCACGGGGGAAGACATTCCCATCGGCGGCGGGGCGGGCCTGGGGGCCTGACAGCTTCCCCGCCGTAATGCGGATTCGCCTCGACGGCGGATTCAGCTCCAGGGAGTGGTCCCGCGCACTTTGCCGCCGCATTCCTGCAGTGACCGCAACGCGAACTCGACATGCAGCGCCGTCCCCAGGGGCAGGGCCGCCTCATCGACCTTGAATCGCGGATGATGCACGCTGTAGGTCGAACCGACCGATTCATTGCGAATCCCCAGCCCTACGAAGCAACCGGGAATCCGGCGGGCGTAGAAGGCGAAGTCTTCCCCTCCCATCACGGGAGCCGATTCCACCACCGCGTCATTCCCCAGCAGATCGCGACCAATGGTCTGCGCCAGATCCCAGAGGCCACCGTCGTTGACCGTGGGAGGGAAATTGCTCCCGAGGAATTCCACGGTCGCTTCGCAGCGATTTGCCGCGGCCACATGGTGGGCGATCTCGCGGATGCGCTTCTGCAGAAAGAGCAAACCCTCCATCGTCAGGGCCCGCATCGTACCGCTCAGCTCCACCTGCTGGGGAATGACATTTGTCGCATCGCCGGCATGGAAGGTGGTGACGCTGACCACACCGGAGTTCAGGGGGTCCACTTCGCGGGAGACAATGGTCTGCAACTCGCAGACCAGCTTGGCGGCGGTCACCACCGGATCGACCGCCAGGTGGGGCATCGCGGCATGTCCGCCCACCCCGCGGACCAGCAGCTTCATGAAGCCCGTCGCCGCCATGAAGGTTCCGGCCCGCGAGGTGATTTTGCCAGTCGGGGTCACCGGCCACACATGCAGGCCGAAGATCCGCTCGACGCGGGGATTCTCCAGGACCCCGGCGTCGCACAGCTTTTCGGCCCCAGCCCCTCCTTCTTCGGCAGGCTGAAAGATCAGTTTCACGGTCCCGGGGAGGCTGGATTCCCACTGTTTCAAGAGCCGGGCCGCCCCCAGCAGCATGGCCGTGTGGCAATCGTGGCCGCAGGCGTGCATCCGCCCGGGATGCTGGCTGGGGAAGTCGACGTCGGCTTCCTCTTCGATCGGCAGGGCGTCGATGTCGGCCCGCAGCGCGACACAGGGACCACTGCCGCCGGAGATGGTCGCGACGATGCCTGTTCCCGCGATGGGGCCCTGCCAGGAAACCCCCAATTCATCCAGCGTCTGCCGGATGAACACGCTGGTCTTGTGCTCTTCGTA
>JBKDUK010000019.1:0-7097 GCA_046339535.1 Planctomycetaceae bacterium
ACCTGTCCCCTTTCACGTCCCCTGACAAGCCTGTTCCACAACCGCGGTTGGCGGGGTGTGCCGGTGGGCGATGGTCGATTGACTCTGGACTCCGCGGGCCGGTGGGCCCTCGGGGCGACAGGTTGAAAACCGATCGTACTCACGGTGGGGGGTCACCTTGGGGGCGGCGTGGCCGAGTTTCGTGAGCCCGACGTCATGGAGTTTCCGATCCAGGCGGTTGGGGGGCCCAGGGGATCGGTTCTTGTTGGATGCAGGTCCAGCGGAGCGGACACGGAGGTCCGCCCCCCCGCCGGCTTTTTGGTGGGCCCGGTCGGCGCAGGTTTTGGGATGGGGGTCCAGCGGTGGCTCGGACCGAGCCTCGCCCTCCCGCCGGCGCCTGTTTGGGGGGCCGGGCGGGCCGGGGGTGCGTAGGATTCCCCCCGGGCGCGGACCCGGCGGACCGCCCCCCCGCGACGCTGGTGCTGTTGGGCGTAAGCGTCGGGTGGATCGAACGGTGTGCCCTCTCATCCGCCCTGCGGGCACCTTCTCCCCCACGGGGGAGAAGGACACGATGCAAGCCGGCGCGCGGGGCGGAGACTGGGAGTGGGCAGCGGTCTACGGCTCGGACGGAACCTCGCCTTCCCGTGGTGCTGGTTTGTGGGCCCGGTCGGCGCTGTTTTCGGAGGGATGCCCAGCGGAGCGGACACGGAGGTCCGCCCCCCCGCCACCCTTTGCGTGAGGCCTCCGGGCGGTGTGGGGAGGAGGTGGGTCCAGTGGTGGCTCGGACGGAGCCTCGCCCTCCCGCGGCGCTGGCGTGTGGGCCCGGCCGGCGCTGGTTTCGGAAGGATGCCCAGCGGAGCGGACACGGAGGTCCGCCCCCCCGCCGGCCTGTGTGTGGGGCCTGCGGGCGGTGTGGGGCGGAGGTGCGTCCAGCGGTGGCTCGGACGGAGCCTCGCCCTCCCGTGGTGCGGGTTTGTTAGCCGAGTTCCATCGTGGTGATGCCGAAGATCCGGTGGTCGTCGATCTGTGGGGGAGGGCCGAGGTACATCCGGGTGCACTCGAAGACCGGTTCCATCTGATGGTGCCGACAGAGCGCGTGGGCGAGAGGATTGTTTTCGGGAGCGTCGAGCAGAATTGGTTCGGGCCCCGTCAGGGAGGCGGCGTGGGTTAGAAGCAGGTCGGCAATCTCCTGGTCGTCGGCGAAGAGCGGGCCCAGCTTCCAGCCCGAGCCGCACTGCCGCAACACGCCGTAGCCCCGCAGTTGTCCGTCGCGGACAACCGCCAGAGTGTGGCCGGCCGGCCGGGCGAGCCAGGCGTCGAGGTAGGCGGTCCGCGGACCAGGGAAGCAGGTGCGGTCGTAGGCCTGGATCTGGGCCCGGTCGACGGTTGCGAGGTCGATCACTTCAGCCGACGCGCGGGGCACGGGGCGGCCGGAAAATCGCACATGGCGATAGTACGGCTGAAACCCTCCCCGGGCATAGAAGGGAATCATCGCTTCGACCGCATCGAGGCCGATGGTGGCGGGGGACGACAGGCGGGCGAGCAGCCGGTCGCGGCGTTCGTACCACAGCCGGTGACCCCAGCCGCACCCCCGAAACCGCGGCTCGAGGATGAACAGCCCCATGAATCCGAAGTGGGGATTGTGCCGGACGATGCCTCCGCCACCGGCGAGTTGGCCGTCGATCTCGAGAGCGAGAAACCCGTCGGGATCGCTCAGCCAGAACGAGGCGGCGTCGTGCTGGCCGGGGTTCCACCCCTCCCGGGCGGCCCAGCCCACCAGCGTGCGCACTTCGGCCAGAGTCAGCGAGCGGAACCGGACGGGTGGGGACACGGGCGGAACCTCGGCACAAGCGGGGAAGCAGGAGAGCGAGGGGAGAGTCCGCCTAACCGGCTGTTGGAGGGGCCGGGCGGATTCCCTTGAAGAGTTTGCGGTCGAGCCGGGCGTTGTACGGGGTAAAGCTCGATGTGCCGTTGGGGTCTTCGGCGATGTCGCGGCAGAACTCGTGCACCTTCGCGTCGAGATTGTCGATCTGGTGCAGGGCGATGGCCTCGGGGGTCATCGGCAGCTTGGGGCTGCCAAACTCGTAGGTTCCATGATGGCTGAGGACCATGTGCTTGAGACGCAGCGTGGTCTCGAGCGGAAAGGGGCCTTGCAGGGCCCGTTCGGCCTCGGCGATTTTCGCCGTCAGGATCTCCAGGCAGATGACCAGGTGACCGAGCAGTTGACCTTCGTCGGTGTAGCCGTAGGGACCGCTGTAGGAGAGTTCGCGGATCTTCCCCAGATCGTGCAGGAAGATGCCCATCAGCAGCAGGTTGCGGTCGACACCGGCGAGCAGATCGGAGCAGCGGTCGGCAATTTCGAGCATGTTGACGACATGCTCCAGCAGGCCCCCCACGTAGGCGTGATGCGCCTTCATGCCGGCGGGGGCGGTGCAGAAATCGGTGAGCAGCGGCTGATCGGTCAGGAAGCTGTCGGCCAGCGCCCGCAGGGCCGGATCGGTGATCGATTGCAGCAGTTCGCGCAGGCGGGCCTCGAGGGCCTGCAGGTCGCGGGTGCTTTGCCGAAGGAAATCGGCAGGGTCAACCGAGTCGGCCGCGACGGGGGTGACCGTCGTGGCGATCATCTGGAGGGCCCCCTGGAAGAGTTGGACCTTGCCGCGGACCAGGCCGTACTCTCCCGCGCGGATGTGGGCGACATTCTCTTCGCTGACATTCCACATGCGGGCGATGATCGTGCCGGTGCGATCGCGCAGCTCGAGCACGAGATACTGGGAGGCGTTGCGGTTCACCCGGATCTGGCGATCGGCCAGAAAAAACACCTCCTCCACCTGGTCTCCGTCGGAGAGGGTGTTGACGAAACGCCGGGTCATGCAGAACTCCGAAAGGGGAGCGGTGGGTGTGGACGGAGGTCACACATCCGTACGACGGGGGAGGGGGGACACGGGAGCCCCGGGGCGGAAAGCGGGAACTCCCGGGGTCGGTCATGACCGCGAATCAGCGCGAATAGGGTCCCGCCGCGGCGGTCGCGGCGGAGCGGAGTCCCTCATGCATCGATTCGGAAATGGCCTCGGCGGCCCGCAGGGCGTCTTCCCGGGAGACGTCGAGGTGGGTGCAGGCCCGCAGCCGCTGGGGGCCGGTGGCGTTGATGTAGACCCCCTTCTGGGCCAGTTTGGTCGACAACTGGCCGGCCTGGCCGCACTCGGGGTCGACGTCGAAAAAGACCAGATTGGTTTCCACCGCACTGGCATCGACCCGGATCCCGGGGATCTGCTCGATACGGGAGGCGAACAACTGGGCGTTCTCGTGATCTTCGCGCAGACGGTCGATGTGATGGTCGAGGGCGTACAGGGCGGAAGCCGCCACGATGCCCGCCTGGCGAAGCGCCCCGCCAAACAGCTTGCGAACCCGCCGGGCCCGGGCGATGTCTTCGTGGGTGCCGACGAGAATCGACCCCATCGGGCAGCCCAGCCCCTTGGAGAAGCAGATCGAGATGGTGTCGATGCCGGCACACAGTTCGCGGGCCGAGTAGCCCCCGGCGACGACGGCGTTGAACATCCGGGCCCCGTCGAGGTGCACCTTCAAACCGTGCGCGTGGGCCCAGTCGCAGATCCGCTGGACCTGGGCGAGGGGATAGACCCGGCCGCCGCCGACGTTGGTGGTGTTTTCGAGGCAGACCAGGCGGGTGCGGCAGAAGTGCTGATTGTCGGCCCGGATCTTTCCCTCGAGATCGGGAACGTCCAGCAGTCCATTCCGGCCCGGCAGCAGCCGGCAGGTGACGCCGCTGAGGGCGGCCGGTGCCCCCTGCTCGTAATTCGCGATGTGGCCGGTGTGGTCGATGAGGACCTCGTCCCCCGGCAGGCAGTGGACCCGCACCCCCATCTGGTTCGACTGGGTACCGGAACAGGCGAACACCGCCGCCTCTTTCCCCAGCAGTTCGCAGATCCGTTGTTCGAGCCGGTTGACGGTGGGGTCTTCGGCCAGCATGTCGTCTCCGACCTCGGCCTCGGCCATGGCGCGGCGCATCGCGGCGGTCGGTTTGGTGGCGGTATCGCTCCGCAGATCAATTCGGGAAGACATTTGGGGGGGAGGAATCCTGATCCAAAGGAACAGCAGCCTGTGCAGAAAAAGCAATGTATCGGGAGCCCGCGGTGATCGGCAACCCGGGCCCATCTCTCCCGTTCGCGGAGAGCATGGTCTATTCTGAAGGGTGGCGACACACTGCGCCGGTCCTGTTCCCCCAGCACATCCGTTCCTCAACTGCCTCCATGACTTCCGCCGGTTCTGCCCTGAACATTCCCATCATCGACTGCCGCCAGCAAGATGCCCGCCAGTTGATGGATTCGCTGCGCGGAAAGCTGGGGATCCGGGGAGACATTGTTTCGGAGGCGGGTCGGCAGCGGACGCTGGAGCTCTTCGGCGAAGCGCTTTCTCCCCAGCAGGTGGTCGAACGGATCTGCGGCGATGTGCGGGCCAAAGGTTTGGCGGCGGTGCTCGATTACGGAGCCCGGCTCGATCGGCGCAGCCTGACCGCCGCGGAATTGCGGGTTTCGAGCGAGGAGTTTCGGGACGCCCGTCGCCGGGCCCGCCCCGAGTATCTGCGGGTGATTGAGCGGGTGGCGGAGAATATCCGCGAGTTCCAGTCGGCCCTGTTGCCCCAGGATGTGGCGGTCCGGCGGACGACCCCGCACGGCGGGACGATCGACCTGGGGCAGCGCTATCGACCCCTGCGGCGGATTGGCATCTGCGTTCCCGGGGGGGCGGCGGCCTATCCCTCGACCCTGCTGATGACGGCGGTCCCGGCCCAGGTGGCGGGAGTGAAAGAGATTGCGGTGATGGTCCCTCCCACCCCGTTTGGAGGGTTCAATTCGGACCTGTTGGCCGCCTGTGATGTTCTGGGAGTGCACGAGGTCTACCGGACGGGAGGCGCCCAGGGGGTGGCCGCCCTGGCTTACGGGACCGAGGGGACGCCCCGGGTCGACAAGATCGTGGGGCCGGGGAACCTGTTCGTGGCCCTGGCCAAACGCTGGGTGTTTGGCGAAGTGGACATCGACTCGATTGCCGGGCCGAGCGAGGTGGTGCTGCTGGCCGACGAGACGGCGAATGCCGAGTTTGTGGCCAGCGATCTGATTTCGCAGGCGGAGCACAGCCCGGGCTCGGGGGTCTTGATGACGTGGCATGCTCCGCTGGTGGAGCAGGTGCGGCAGGCCCTGGAGCGGCAGTTGAGTGCGCTGGAGCGGGGCGATCTGGCCCGCAGCAGCCTGGAAGAGTACGGGGCCTTGATTCTGACCCGGTCTGAGGCCGAGGCGACCGAGCTGACCGATCTGTTCGCCCCCGAACATCTGCACATCTCGACCCGGGCCCCCCGGCAGACGCTCGAGCAGGTGCAGAATGCCGGCGCGATTTTTCTGGGGCACCATACGCCGGTGGCGCTGGGGGATTATGTGGCCGGCCCCTCGCACGTGTTGCCCACGGGGGGGACCGCGCGGTTCGCGAATGGGCTGTGTGCGACCGATTTCCTGAAGCGGTCGTCGCTGATCGCCTACGATGCGGCCGCGCTGCAAGACGCGGCCGACGACCTGCGGCTGCTGGCCCACACCGAGGGGTTGACCGCGCACGCCGCCAGTGTCGACATCCGGCTGGCGGAGGGGCGGTGAGCCCGATTGCGGGACGTCGCCGATGGTCCCGGCCGTCCCTGAACCCAATGACCGGGATGTCCCCGAACTTTCCTGTTTCGCCGACGCGCACCGCAACCATGAATGCACAGCTTGCCGATCTGCAACCGAGTCGCCGCGACTGGCTGGTTTCCTCGGGGGGGCTGGGGGTGGCGGCGCTCGCGTCGCTGCTGGGGACATCCACGAAGGCTGCGGCCGATGTCGGGCAACTCGCTGTGCCGCATCTGGCTCCCCGGGCCAAGCGGGTGATCTACCTGTTCCAGTCGGGAGGTCCGTCGCAACTGGAGTTGTTCGATTACAAGCCGGGACTGAAGGAGTTGCACGGCAGTGAGCTGCCCGACTCGATTCGGCGTGGGCAACGGCTGACGGGAATGACCTCGGGTCAGAAGAGCTTTCCGGTCATTGCCTCGAAGTTTGGGTTCGAGCAGTGTGCCGAGACGGGGCACTGGATCTCGGAACTGCTGCCACACACCCGCCGGGTGCTGAAAGAGCTGTGCGTGATCCGGTCGGTGCATACCGAGGCGATCAACCATGACCCGGCGATCACCTTCATTCAGACCGGATCGCAGCAGCCGGGGCGGCCGTCGATTGGTGCCTGGACCAGCTATGGACTGGGGAGTGAGGCGGCGGACCTGCCGGCGTTCGTGGTGATGATCTCGCATGGCTCGGGGGCGGATGCGAACCAGGGGTTGCTGGACCGGCTGTGGGGGAGCGGCTTTTTGCCGTCGAGTCACCAGGGGGTCAAACTGCGGAGCCAGGGGGACCCGGTGCTGTTTCTGTCGGATCCGCCGGGGATTGATCGCCGGTTGCGACGCCGCCAACTCGACGTGATTGCCGGGCTGAATGGCGAGAAGTTGCGGGCGACCAACGATCCGGAAATCCGCACCCGGATCGCCCAGTATGAGTTGGCGTTCAAGATGCAGTCGTCGGTCCCCGACCTGATCGATCTCTCGCAGGAATCGGAGGCGGTGTTGGGGATGTACGGGGAGGAGGTGCGGCGCCCCGGCAGTTTCGCCGCGAACTGTCTGCTGGCCCGGCGGCTGGTCGAACGCGGAGTGCGGTTCGTGCAGTTGTACCACCGTGGGTGGGATCAGCATGGCGGATTGGCCACCAACATGCCCAAACAGTGCCGGGATGTGGATCAACCGCAGGCGGCTTTGATTGAAGACCTGCGGCAGCGGGGGATGCTGGACGAGACCCTGGTGGTGTGGGGGGGGGAGTTCGGCCGGACCGTGTACGGGCAGGGGGGGGTTCAGGCGGACTATGGGCGGGACCATCACGGCCGGAATTTCTGCCTGTGGATGGCCGGCGGGGGGCAACCTGCGGAATCTGGCCAAGGCGACCTACTTCGTCTCAACCGAAGAGGCCAGCACGAAGCTCAACGAACTGCGGCCGAACTACTATGATCCGCAACGTCCCCCGTCGGCGTCGAAGGCGATGGTGCGT
>JBKDUK010000020.1:0-34237 GCA_046339535.1 Planctomycetaceae bacterium
GGGCCCCGTCAAGCTGAGCGCAGCGACGATCGTCAATGGGTTTGATCTGGGTCCTGGAATCAACCGGGTGCGGAGTTGGACGACCGCCGTACTCAATGACAGAGTGCGGGTGACGGCGGGGGGCGGTTTTGCCGGAGGCCGAATCAAGCTGGAGTGGGAGGTTGATGGTGGGCTGACGTTCTACCTCGATTCGGAAAGCGGTGCGCCGCTGGGTGTGCCGCAGGGATTCTTCTGGGCTCACTCCTCCGAAGCCGAGGTGTTCGCCGCGTGGCAGGAAGCCGGGCAGGTGGTGCAAGTCGACCAGTCGATTGGGCAGATCTCAGGATATCGATCGGGATCCTCACTGTCGGCGGCACAAAGGGGAGCCCTGGAATACCTGGACCAGTCTCAAACGAAGAGTGCCTTCCACCAGTTCCCCAATCAAGAGATGTTCTGGGAAGACCCGCACCCAGTCCCGAAAACCGGCGTCTTTACCAGCGGTGTGCCGATGCTCCCTGGACAACTCATGCCGGTCATGCTCGGCCTGGGAACCTTCACCAACGTCTTGTGGGATCTGCTGGACTACGGCGGGCTGACTTCCGGGATCGCCTCGAATTTCAACTACACCGCCGAGTTGAAGGGGGTGCGGCTCTTCAACATGGATGGATCTCCTTATACGGGGCAGTGGGAGTTGTACTCGGAGAACGGGTATGACTACCCCGAAGTCTACGCGACGATTCCCGAGCCCGACACGCTGCTCCTGCTGGGACTGGGGATGCTGGGGTTCGCGTGGCGGCGGAAGTCGGCCTGATTTCCAGGCATTTGATCCAGCGGGAGCGAAGAGGCAACTCCCGCTTGACCTCCAGTCCCCATTCCACATGGTGAATCACCGGTCACACCGGCGTCGATGCGGAAGCGGAGACCGGCGTGACACTCTCCCCCGTCGAACAGGACAAGTGCCAGATCCGCGAGTGACTTTGTGAATGGATCGGTGCAGTTCCTGATCCGCGCTGGAGTGTCGATCACGCTGTTGAAGCCCAAAGTCAAGGAGGAGCAGACTTTCACTTTCTGCCGCTCAGTCGGACCGGCGAGACCGGCCCCCGAATTCCGGGTGCGCCGGTTTCGTCATTTCTTCGTCCCCTGGGGGCGTTCCGCGCCGGGGTCGACCGATCACCTCGAACTGCGGTTTGCGGCGGAGGATTCAGGGCGACATCGGCTCTGGAGGACGCGCACACGCGGTCAGAAGCAACGGTTGCCGGGGTTTGTCACACCCCAACTTCCGTCTCCGATCCCTTTGCCTTGGTGCCTGGAAGAATCCGTACAACGGGATTCTCTTTGGGATGTCACGATCAACCCGGCCTTGCCTTCGGCCGAGCTGCACAGGAACTCCATCGAGGTCACAACGCCAGACGAAGACGATGCGAAGTCCAGCGGCCGTCGCGGAGACAAAGGGGACCAGCCAGTTCGCACAGGCCTCGGATGGGGATCTCCCCACCCCCATAGCCAGTTTCTGGTTGCTGATTTCGTCGCGGCGGGCGAGTCGAATCCGTGCGTTATCATGCAACTGCAGCCCCCTATAACCTCCACACCACACGGCCGGAACTGCTTGGAGACTGAGGCTGCATCGACAGCATGGCAAATCGGTTTGACGCGACCTGGTTCCCTGCGATGGGTCGGATCGAGACGGCGATTCAGCCGAACTGCGACAGCCAGAAATAAAGAAAGCCCGACTCAACCAATTGACACTGGTTCAGTCGGGCCTTCGTCTCAAGCGCACCCCGCAGGGGTCGAACCTGCAACCTTCGGTTCCGTAGACCGATGCTCTATCCATTGAGCTAGGGGTGCGACTGTCTCCAAGTTTATCAGGTGACAGCCGAAAGGCAAGCGAGGGAGATCGCTCGTTGTGGAAAGGCTGGTTTTGACTGCCAAAACCTCTCCCCCAGGCTGGGGTGCCACGGGGGGGCAGCCCCACGGTCGGCACCCTCCCCGGGAATTCTCCACAGGGGGCCAACGGCGCCTGCCCATTCCGGTCTCAGGCCGCCTTGCGGGGGGCCGCGGGGGGAGCACTGCAGGCGTCCCCTGCCCGGGTGTTGCCATCGACAATCGGCAGCAGGTTCGCCGAGGCCCCCGAGGGAGAACTGGACTCCGTTTCAGCGGCCGCCGGGGTGTTGGTCGCCGGATTGGTGCCGGAACCGGGCTGGAACCACGCTGACAGCCCCGCGAGGGCGGCGTTCAACCGGGGGAGCAGGAACTGCCAGTTCCCCCGCAGCCAAGCCCACCGCCAGTAGTACTGCCGGAAGCAGTCGCGGTGCAGTTGCGCCACCTCTTCGGTCGTCAGGTGCTCGTACTTCAGGTTGGGGGTGTAGACGTCGTACCGGCTCCAGTCGCGCGAGGCGATCTTGTCCTGAATCTCGTTGATGAATCCGGTGCCGGGGTACGGGGTGCAGACGTTGAAATTCGCGGCATACGGGTTGACCTGCTTCGCATACCGCAGCACCTCGCGGATGCTCTGCCGGGTGTCTTCCGGAAAGCCGATCATGAACCCGGAGACCACGCGGATCCCCAACCCCCGGCACAGGTCGACGAACTGTTCCTGCTTGTCCCCCTTCACCGGGGCCCGCTTGTACTTCACCAAAGTGTCGCGGCTGGGGGTCTCAATCCCCACGGTGACACTGGTCAGCCCGACATCGCGCAGCATCTCGAGCGTCTCGCGGGTGAGGTGCTCGATGCGCGACTCGACCGAAAACTGGATCTTGCGGGGCAGCCGGCCGATCTCGGCGGCCACCTCCTGCAAGTGCTTCTTCTTCGCGCCGAACAAGGGGTCGCGGAACTTGAACGACTGGAACCCATACAGGTCCATCCCGCGACGCAGTTCTTCGCCAACCAGTCCGGCCGAGCGGGTGCGCACCTTGTTCTCGAGGATGATGTAGGGGCAGTACGAGCAACTGAGCGTGCAGCCCCGACTCGACTGGATGTAGGCGGTGGGGAACTTCCAGAAGTCATACCCGACCCGGAATTTCTGGTAGGGGAAGACCGACCAGTCGGGAAACGGCAGGCTGTCGAGATTCGCCACGGTGCCGATCGACTGCACCTGCTGGTTGGTCTGCAGCACCTCGTCGAGCTTCCAGAGCAACTGCTCGGGTTCACCCTGCAGAACGCGGCAGTTGAGCCCCGCGAAACTCTCGGCCATCGTGCTGGCGACCTGGCCGACCACCACCACGTGTGTCTGCGGATGACGCCGGTTGATCTCGGCGATCGTCTCCAGCTCATGGGGCAGCGTCATCAGGGCCGGGTTGAGCACGTAGAGATCGGCCTGCGGCAACTGCGCCTGTTCGAGGGCGTACTCGACGGTGTGGCCCCGCTCACGAAAACCAGCCGCGAGGTAGCCGAACGCCAGAGGAGGTGCCCGGAAGTCATTGGTGTATTGCCGCTCGATGAGCTTCTCGCGGAATCCGTGGCCACGGAACTGGCCGACGCCGAAACCGCCGGCGAAATCCTTGAAGGCGCCGCCGTGTCGGGTGTCCCAGAGAATGATGTGCATGGTTGGAGCTCGAAAAGGACCGGGGTGGTCGCGTCGAAGAAGGATGTCGGCAGCAGGCCGGTAGAGTTCCGTTGGCCGGAGCGGCTCAAGCGGCCTTTTGTGTTCGGGGTGCGGTGGGTGGAACACCGGGGGGCACGGGAGTGAGGGCCGCCTGTTCACGCCCCTCGTGGTACAAGACCCGGGTCTGGTGGGGAGAATCCATGGAGTAGCGGATGCCCCGCCAGACAATCGTCTTGCCCCAGGCGGCCGAGACGACCGCACACCAGGTTGCCAGACCCACCAGGGGCCACAACCAGGTGTTGAGCCGGGCGACCAGGTCGTATTCGCCGAGGTTCGTGCGGATGAACGGACGGGTCTCCCCCAGAGTCCATGCCCAGCGAACCACCCCCAGCAGGTAGACCGCCAACAGCGCGAATCCGAGGGAGGCCGCTTCGGTTCCGGCGACCAGTCGCCCCAGCACAGTCGCTGTCAGACCCCAGAAGGCCAACTGCGAGCAGGCTCCTCCCCAGAAGGCGAGATGCCACCAGCGAGGGGTGTAATTGCGAACCACAAGGAACTGCCGTCGGAGAAACTCGGCCACGCCGCCCCAGGAAAAGACCGCGGGAGAAACCACCAGGGCGTGAGGTTCATACGCGAGCTTGAGCCGGTGGGTCTGCAATTGACGGCTGACGATGAGATCATCGCTGAGGCTGCCGCTCCAGGCCTGGGGCAGGCCGATCTGACGGAAGGTGTCGTAGCGGATTGCCCAGGCACCTCCCCAGGCGAGATTCAACTGATGCGGGCCCAGCATGCCCAATACGGTGTTGTTGAGGGCCGAAATCACCCGGCCAGGCCAGTTGCCCGAAGGGGGGGAATACCAGCGGTAGCCGGTGACCGCAGCCACCTTGCGATTCGCCAGCCGTTGAACCAGACGTCGAAGCCACTCCCGTTGGGGACGTGCATCGGAATCAACGAAGGCGTAGATTTCCCGGTCGCCGCGCGGTTCACGGCAGGCGGCCATGAGGTTGTGGACTTTCTGGCCGCAGTTCTCGGCCAACCCCGCCGCGACCACTCTGACCGGATGCGGGAACTCGTTCTGGAGCTGTCCGATGACCGCGGCTGCGGGATCTGTGCGGGACTCCAGCGTGAAGCAGAGTTCGAGGTCGGGATAATCGAGCTCGAAGAGAGCCCGCAGATTGGCTTCCATCTGCGGATCCACACCGCGGCAGGGGATAATCAGCCGAACCGGGGGAAGGTCGCCTGTGGGGAGCGGGTCCGCGGCGCGAGACCGCAGAAACCGTCGTTGCTCCCAGGCAAACAACAGCATCAGCGATCCCTGAAACAGGGCAAACGTGGCAGCGACAATCACCCAGGGCAACGGAACCTCCTTGTTCCGCGAGTCCAACGGGGAAGCTGGGAAATTCCCGGCCAGCCGTTGTCAGAATCTCACCGGCAGATCTGTCTCCGGAGAGTGCTCAAATATCCCGGATTCCCCGATGAGTCAATTGGAACTTGGTTCCCGGCAGTCTGGGGGAACTGGGGAGAATTCGGATCGTCCCCGAGCCGCGATTGGGGACGTCGGCGCAAGTTCCTCGAACCAGCCGGGAGGCAGTGCCTCGATGCGATCCGGGTGAGACAGCAGGAAGGCGAACAGCGAACTGGCGACGAGATCGGCGGTGGTCCCTGGATTACGGCGATGGCCATCCGCACGCAGCCAGGCATCGAACTGCTCGCACTCCACCTGTCCCTCCGGGGTGACTGGCCAGCCCCGCGCCAGCACCTCGCGGGCCCGTTTGGTGGCTTCCTGTGACACGGCGGGACCACACTTGCGGGCAATGAGGGTGTCAGGGACGCGGGCCAGCAGTTCGAGTTGCAGCCCGACGATTGCCTCGCAGGGATCGGCCAGACCACCTGGCCAACGGGCCTCCAGAAGCGGCAACCCATGGTCGAGCGTGAGGGGGAAGCTCTGGGCGTATTCGGCAGCGATGGAGTCGCGGTGAGCGGCGAGGCGCATCATCTCGCGGAGTGTTCCCGGCGGGATGGCCGCGACGTCTCCCTCGGGGGCCGTCCCCAGCCCGCCTGGTTGTGCAAGGCGAATCGCCTCATAGACCAGTCTGGCATCGTGCTGCGACAGACCGGCCAGGACCGGTTCGAGTTGTTCGCGCAGCGGTCCCCGGGCCGCGGCCGCCGCCAGCGGGGCCAGCAGCAGCACGATGCCGAGATTGGTGTTGCTGGGGGCGACCTGTCGCGTGGTGGCCACGGCATCGCGGACGGCCGCTCCGACGCCGCGTTCGGCAGCCGTGGCCAGGACCGGGGCGATGGCGTGGGCCGAGCGGACGAAATCGCCCCAGTCGAGATCGTCAAAGCGGGCTTCGGGATGCACATTGCCCGGTTTGGGAGCCCGGACTTCGAGCAGGCAGGCCCACGCGATCAGGGTTCGCAACTGGCTGGCGGGAGTCATGACGGCAGCGGGTTGGCCGGGGCCAGAGGGGGTGGCGCTTCGGGCAAGCGGACGAAATACTGGTGGAATTGCCAGTTCAGCAAGGCCGCCGCGAACCCGATGGCGACGCTGAAGGCGAGCCAGAACCCTGGAGCCCCCCACTTCAGATACAGCCCCAGCCAGGCACCGAGGGGCAGCCCCAGTCCCCAGTAGGCGATGGTGTTGATGACCATGGTGCTGCGGGTCTGCTTGAGTCCCCGGAGGGCACCTGTCGCCGCGACCTGCAGGCCGTCAAAAAACTGAAAGAGAGCCGCCAGCACCAGCAGTTGGCTCCCGAGGTTCAGCACTGCTTCATCCGAGGTATACCAGCCGACAAACACGTGGGGGGCGAACCAGAACGCGAGCGTGGCGACCAGCATGATGCCGCCGCAGAGGATGGCCCCGGTCTGCCCGGCCCGCCGGGCGCGGTCAAATTCGCGGCCCCCGACAAACTGGGCCACCCGGACACTGACCGCGATCGACAGTCCGAGAGGAACCATGAAGGTCAGCGAGGCGAGATTGAGCGCAATCTGGTGCCCCGAGACGACGGTGGGACCAAATTGACCCAGCCACAGTCCCGCCACCCCGAAGCAGCTCACCTCCATCAGCAGACTGACGGAGATGGGCAATCCGACAGCCAGGAAGTGAACGATCGGCTTCCACTGGGGCCATTCCCACCGGCTCCAGGGGGTGTACCGGGAGAGGTCGGGATGAAAGGTGACCCAGAGCCCCAGCAGCAGCGCCATCAGTACGTCGACCAGTGCGGTGGCATAACCGCAGCCGACAGCCCCGAGCGCCGGGAATCCCCAATGCCCGTACATCAGCAGTTCATTCAGGCCGATGTTGGCGAGTGTTCCGACAATGCTGATCCACAGAATGGGGCGGGTATGTCCCGTTCCTTCAGTGAAACCCCGCAGCACAACAAACGCCATGCGGGCTGGCAGTCCCCAGCTCAGCGACATGAGGAACTGGGACGACAGAGGGATCAAACCCGGATCGACCCCGAACAGCGCGAGAATCTGCGGCGAAGCGGCGAATGCGAGGGCCAGCAAGAGCGCCACAACCTGGCTGAGCCAGAGTCCCTGCCGCAGGTAATGCCCGCAATCATCGATGCGCTCGGCTCCAACCGCCTGGGCGACACTGGGGGAGACGGGGAGCAAGACCCCCATTCCCATGACGGCGAGGGGCATCCAGAGGCTGCCACCAAGCGCGATTGCGGCCAGCGGTTCGGGCCCCAGCTGCCCCGCCATGACGGTGTCTACCACCCGCATCGAGAAATAGGCGAGCTGGGCGAAGATCGCCGGAGTGCCGAGGCGGAGGATGTGACGGGCCTCGGCGAGCGTTTCGGCCAACAGTCCCCCGGCGTGGTTCATCGAGTCACCCAGAATGCCGGTGCGACCGACGGGACGCGGGAGAAAGGGCCACCAGAGGGGCCTCAAAAATGATCGTGAGAAGAGAACCGGCCTAGCGGGCCTGGGCACCCACCGGGGTCCCCGCCACCGACCGGGTCGCGGCACCTGTAGACGGACCGCGCTGGGCTGCCTCCAGAACCGCAGCCCGGATTCCCTCGTAGTCGAGGCCGAGGTCGCGGAGCTGTTCGGAGCGTTCGGCGTGCTCGATATAGCGGTCGGGGAGGCCGAGACGACGGATGTGATCGGTCCGCAGTCCCGCGGCGTTGACCGCTTCAAGAACCGCCGAGCCAAACCCTCCCTCGAGCGTTCCTTCCTCAATGGTGAGAACAAACGGCGATTGGCCGACCGCCTTGAGGATGGTGCGGGTGTCGAGCGGCTTGAGAAACCGCGCGTTGATCAGGCCGACGTCGAGACCTTCGTTCCGCAGCGACTCGACCACCTGGGCACAGGTGGTCAGCAGGGTCCCATAGGCCACGATGACCCCATCACGTCCCCAGTCAAGCACTTCCGCCTTCCCCAGTTCGACGGGGGCGAGGTCGCGGGCGACCCGTTCGGCATTGGTCTTGGGATAGCGGACCGAGACCGGTCCAGAATGCGACAGCGCGAAATCGAGCAGCGGAGCGACATCGAGTTCGTCACCCGGGGCGGTCACCACCATGTTGGGGAAGACCCGCATGTAGGTGTTGTCGTAGGCTCCGTGGTGGGTCGGGCCGTCGGCCCCCACAACACCGCCGCGATCGAGGCAGAAGACGACCGGCAGGTTCTGCAGGGCGACTTCCTGGAAGATGTGGTCGAAGCTGCGCTGCAGGAAGGTGCTGTAGATGTCGACGATGGGGCGGGCCCCCGCCTTGGCCATCCCCCCGGCGAACGCGACGGCGTGGGCCTCGCAGATGCCGACGTCAAAGAACCGGTCGGGGAAGGTGTCACGCACTTTCTGCAGTTTGTTTCCCTCGCACATGGCGGCGGTCAGAACCGCCACCTTGGGATTCATTTCCATCTGCCGCAGGATCGCCGCACTGACAATGTCGGTATACGCGGGCTTACCCCCCCCCTTGCGGTGGGTCACGCTGCCATCTTCGCAGCGTTCAAACGGCGTGGGAGCATGATAGGTGACCGGATCGTTCTCGGCGGGCTGGAATCCATGTCCCTTTTCGGTGAAGACATGGAGCAGTACCGGACCTTTGAGTGTCTTGCAGAGCTCGAGATGCTCCCGCAGTGACTTGAGATCGTGTCCGTCGATGGGGCCGACGTAGCGGAAGCCCAGCTCTTCAAAGAGCATTCCGCCTTGCAGGGAGGCTTTGACCCCTTCCTTGGCGTTGATCAGGACCCGCTCCATGGCGTCGCCAACCAACGGGACGCGGTTGAGCACCCAGCTGACGTCTTTCTTCAGTTCACCATAGAAATCGGAGGTACGGAACTTGTCGAGATACTGGGCCAGCCCACCGACACGGGGACAGATCCCCATTTTATTGTCGTTGAGGATGACCAGCAGATCCTTGTCGAGACCCGCCGCATTGTTGAACGCCTCAAAGACGACGCCCGAGGGGAGGGCCCCGTCACCAATGACGGCGATGCTATGGCGGTCTTCACGCAGCAGGTCGTCCCCCGCCTTGAGCCCCAGCGAGGTCGAGACACTGGCCCCGGCATGCCCGGTCATGAACAGGTCGTAGTCGCTCTCGGCGGGATTGGGGTAGCCCATGAGGCCCCCCTTTTCGCGGATCGAGATGAATTCGTGGAACCGGCCGGTCAGCAACTTGTGGGGATAGATCTGGTGCCCGGTGTCCCAGATGAGCCTGTCACGCGAAAAGTCGAAGACGACGTGCAGGGCAATTGCCAGTTCGACGACCCCCAGATTGCTGGCGAAGTGGGCGGGACGGCGCGAGACAACCTCGCACAGGGCTTCGCGCAATTCGCCGGCGAGCTGCACCAGTTGCTCGTGGGTCATCCCGCGCAGTTGCCTGGGGGATGACAGTTTCGACAGGAGCTCGCTCTGCATGTCGTGTCCTTGCTGCATGTCTCTCAGTGATCGCGATCGAGTACGAATCGCGCCAAGGTTTCCAGTGGCCGGGCACGCTCGCCGAACATCGCCAGCGATTCGACCGCCTCGGCCACCAGCAACTCCGCCCGCATCTGGCTGGCCTCAACTCCCATCAGGCTGGGATAGGTCTGCTTGCCGCGGGCGGCATCTTTCCCCACTCCCTTGCCAGTCGCGACCTGCGTTCCGCGTACGTCGAGCAGATCATCGGTGATCTGAAACGCCAAGCCCAGACAGCGGCCGTAATGGGTCAGGGACAGCCGCTGCTCTTCGGTCCCCTGTGCAATGCGGGCCCCCAACGAGAGACTGCATTCCAGCAAGGCCCCTGTCTTGCGACGATGGATGGCTTCGAGTTCATCGATCGAGCCCAGAACTTTCCCTTCGGCTTCGAGGTCGGCCACCTGGCCCCCCACCATCCCTGCCGCTCCCGCCGCCCGGGCCAGATCCAGACAGCAGAGGGCCGCAACTTCCGGCGGACGCACATCGCGGGCAACGACCTCGAACGCCTGTGTCAGCAAGGCGTCACCCGCGAGAATCGCCAGCGCTTCACCGTAGACCACGTGGTTCGTCTTGCGGCCCCGACGGTAGTCGTCATTGTCCATCGACGGGAGATCGTCGTGGATCAGGGAGTAGGTATGGATCATCTCAAGAGCAGAAGCTGCCGGGAGAGCACTGGCACGATCTCCCCCACAGGTCTCACAGGCCAGCAACACCAACAGGGGCCGCAAACGCTTCCCCCCCGCCAGCAGACTGTAACTCATGCTTTCCAACAGCCGGTCGGGAATCCCCGTCTGGGGTTCCATCAGGCGACTCAATTCCGCGTTCACCTCCTGCCGAAAGCGCTGCAGGGCTTCGTCGATGCGGGAGGTGGTGGGCGTCATGCTGAATGGGCAGTTGGGACGTCGAGACTGATCGCGGAGCAGTCCGCCGGTCAACAGGTTGTCTTCTGATCCTCAAAGAAAACCGAAGGAATTCTAGCGACCCGGCAATGGCCGGAAAATGGAGTGGGACAAGGAATTCGGGAAAACACTGGCGGACAGCACGAAGGGAGACACCCGCGTTCCGATCCCCCCCCAGCGTGGACCCTTTCCAGAATTCCTTACACGGAAAACGCTCACACTTCTCCTGTCGCCAACAACAGGGCAATTGCACACCCGTTCAGATAATCGTCGAGCTGCAGCGTTTCATTGACCGTGTGCACGTGCTGCTGACCACTCCCCAAGGTCACCGTGGGGAGTCCGCGACTCGAAAGCCAATTCGCATCCAGCCCGCCGTTGCTGATCTTGGTTTCCCCTTTCAGCCCGAGACGGGCGATCGCCCCGAGGGCCGAACGGACGCACGGCTCGGTCGCCGTCAGCTTGAACGACTCGTACTTGAGGGTGGCGGTGAACCGGATTTTCCCCCCCTGCCCTGCCGTGTTCCGCACTTCCTCCGCGGCCCGTTCGAACGCCGCACGAAACTCGGCCACCAGCTTCTTCCGAAACTTGGCATCGTGACTGCGGACCTCCCCGCGCAGGACCACTTTGGGTGTCACGACATTGGTGGCGTCCCCACCGTGGATGATCCCCAGGTTGGAAGTACCCGTCGATTTCCCCTTGAGAATCAACCCATGCCAGCCATTTTTCTGCAGGTCGGCAATCGCCAGGCCGGCAATTGCAATCGCGCTGACCCCTTCTTCGGGATGCACCCCCGCATGGCTGGCCAGCCCCTCGATCTCAATCAACAGATCGTAGGCCCCTGTCGCTCCGATGGTCGCCAGAGCCGCCGAGCCCCCATCCCAATTGAAACCCAGCTTGGGGCTCCCCAGATGCTTGAGATTGACGAACCTGGCCCCCAGCAAGCCGATCTCTTCCTGCACCGGCCAGAAAAACGTGATCGGCGGATGGGGCAACTTCTGCCGGGCCAGTTCGATGGCCGTCGTCAGCAAGACGGCCGCTCCGCTGCGGTCGTCGGCCCCCAGAGCGGTGGTTTTGTCTTTCGACTTCACCACGTTCCCCTTCAAAGCCGGCTTGCAGCCGACACACAACGGAACGGTGTCGACATGCGCCATCAAGAGCCGGCGGGGAGCCTTGAGGGTTCCCGGGAGATTGAGAATGAGGTTGCCCACCTCACCTCCGGCCGGGCTCTCGCGATGCACCTCGTCGATGGTGATCTGGTCCGCGGCGTATCCCGCCTCCAGCAACTGACCGCGAATATGCTGGACCACCTGTCCCTCTTCGCAGCTTTTCCCGGGAATCTCCATCAACCGGAGAACCCGATCCACAGCGGCCTTGCGATCGAAAGGAAGCACCTGGGCGGGACGGGGCATAGCAACTCCGGACTCGGGGATCCTGGGAAACACTGGGGAGGACGGGATGGGGGATTTAACAGACTCCGACAAAATCGGCCAGTGTCTCGACCACCAACGCAGAAATCGTTGTGCTGCCGGAACGGTGCGCGGAGGGAGCACCGGGAACCATGGATTTCACCCGTTTCCGGCACTGATGTCAGGCACTGGGGCGCGCAGAGAGACCAGTCAGCCTGACCAGATCACCCCAAAGGACAACCCGGGTTCCGATTTCTGAATCCCCTGCAACCGTCAGCCCTAAAAAATACCGAGTTGGTCGCGCGCCTCGTCGGTCATCCGGTCAGGTGTCCAGGGGGGACTCAGCACAAGCTTGATTTCAGCCGTGCTGATTCCCGGAACACCCTCCAGCGACTGTTTCGACTGCTGAACGATCTGGGGACCCGCGGGGCACGCCGGACTGGTCAGAGTCATTTCCACTTTGGCGGTCGACCCATCGAGTACAATCGCGTACACCAGTCCGAGATCGACCACATTGATCATCAACTCGGGATCGATCACCTTCCGCAGGGCGTCGAGCAGATCTCCCTCGCTGGGTGGGGCGGCGGGGGGCGACTCACCGGCGGCCGGAGTGGAACAGCAACTGCCAGACGTCGTTGCGGCTCCCGCGGCGGCCAACGGGGCCGAACTGCTGCAACATGAGGACGCGGCAGGGCCGGGAGTGGTGACAGGGAGCGGAAGAGTGGAGTCGGACATTACGGCACCTTCAACAGGATCTGGTCCCCCGAGACCTGAACCTCGTAGACCTTGATCGGCTCAATCGCGGGCATGCAGAGGGGACGCCCTGTCTTCAAATCAAACCGGGCTCCGTGACGGGGGCATTCCACCGCCCCTTCGAACACCGGCCCGTCAGTCAGCGGTTGCCCGTCGTGCGAACAGACATCTTCGACGGCATAAACGTCGTTGCCGATGCGAAACACCACCACAGCCCGGTCGTCAAAAACCAGCGACAGACGGTCGCTGGCACCAAAGTCATGCAGCCACGCAACGGGGACAAAATCGTTCATCACTCGAAACTTTCAGGCAGACTCGTCCACTCGTGCGAGAAGACATCCAGTGGGAAGGAACGGCTGGGATGGACGGGACTCTTCCCTCCCCGTCCTGACGGCACTTGGACCAAGTGTTCGCCTTGGCAAGTCGCCGGGAAAGGGGGGAATTGCTAGAGACCGATTCCCAGCTTGCGCTCCACCGATCGACTGAGGGTTTCACGGACCACATCGACGGCGATGCGATCGTAGATGGAGTGAAAGAACCCTTCCACGATCATGTGCATTGCTTCGTACCGCGAGATCCCCCGGCACATCAGATAGAAGATCTGGTCTTCATCGACCCGGCCAGCGGTTGAGCCATGGGTGCAGCGGACATCATCGGCTTCGATTTCCAACCCGGGAATCGAATCGGCCCTGGCTTCCGGACTGAGCAGCAGGCTGTCGTTGCGCTGGTAGCCGTCAGTCTGCTGGGCCCCCGGATCAACCCGGATCATACCCCGCCAGACCACGCGCGCCTCGTCACGCAGCACATCCTTGTACAGCAGGTCGCTACGGGTATTGACGGCACGATGGGTCTGCTGGGTGTAGTACGAGAGCAGTTGGCGGTCGGTGGCGAAGGTACAGCCATTGACCTCGCCCGACGCTCCGGGACCATCCAGAACCACGTCCTGATGCACGTGCGCCAGCCGCGATCCAATGCCCCCCACAGTCCACTGCAATGAAGCATCCCTTGCCACCCGTCCCATCTGATGGGCGAAGTGAAAAGTCTGCTGATTCCAGTTCTGCAACTGAACATAGCGCAACCGGGCCCCTTGTCCCACCAGCAGTTCCACCGAGCCGACATGCAGTCCGGGCCGGTCGGCGGTGGTGGAGGCGGTCTCTTCCAACAGCGTCGCCTGAGCGCCGTCTTCGAGAATTACGAGGGTGTGGCTGAAATCAGCAGCCCCCGCCTGATCGAGACCGATCAAACTGTACAGCGGGGCCTTCAACTCGACGTTGCGGGGAACATACAGCACGGTTCCCCCGGTGAGGAAGGCCGCATGCCACGCCGCCATGCGATCCGCATCGGGACGCACTGCTGAGAAAAGCTTCGCCTTCAGCAGATCGCCGTGGGTCTGAGCCAACTCGTGCAGACTGCCAAAGAGAACACCACGGGAGGCCAGTGCGGGGTCGAGCCGTGATTCCACCCGGTGTCCATCGACATGCGTGACAATCCCGGCGAACTCGGCGCGGGTGTCCATCAGCGACTGAAACTGGGCCGAGAGGGGAGCTGCTTCGACCAGACGGAACTTGCCCGGTTGGAACGAACGCAGATCTACCCGCTTCCATTCCTCGGGGTCGAGGGGGCGGTTCAGCAGGTCCTGGTAGCTGGCGAACGCCGTATCACGCTGTTCACCCAGCCAGACCGGCTCACCCGCCCGCCCGGGATGCGCCCGCAATGCCGCTTCGCCAAACGTGGGGGGAGTCCTCGACACACTCGTAGCCGTGCTCATGATCAGCCGATCGACCCTTCCATCTGCAGCTCAATGAGGCGGTTCATCTCGACCGCGTATTCCATCGGCAGTTCCTTCACCAGCGGCTCGATGAAGCCGGTGACGATCATCGACGATGCTTCGGCTTCGGTCAGACCGCGGCTCATCAGGTAGAAGAGCTGTTCATCGCTGATTTTGGAGACACTCGCCTCATGCTCGATGACGACGTTGTCCTCATCGATCTCCATGTACGGGTAGGTGTCGCTGCGGCTGTCGGAGTCGAGCAACAGGGCGTCGCAGGCGACATTCGACTTGCAACCTGTGGCACCGTTGGCCACCTTCACCAGCCCGCGATAACTGGCCCGGCCCCCCGCCTTCGAAATGCTCTTCGAGATGATGCGGCTGTAGGTATTCGGAGCACAGTGAACCATCTTGGCCCCGGCATCCTGATGCTGTCCCTTGCCGGCGAAGGCAATCGACAGGGTTTCACCGCGGGCCCCCGGTTCCATCAGGTAGATGGCGGGATACTTCATGGTCAGCCGCGAACCCAGGTTGCCGTCAACCCACTCCATCAGCGAGTCGCCGTAGGCCATCGCCCGCTTGGTGACGAGGTTGTAAACGTTCGACGACCAGTTCTGGATGGTGGTGTAGCGGCAGCGGGCACCCCGCTTCACGATGATCTCAACCACCGCCGAGTGCAGGCTTTCGCTGCTGTAGGTCGGGGCGGTGCAGCCTTCGACGTAGTGCACCGAAGCCCCCTCGTCGACGATGATCAGCGTCCGCTCGAACTGACCCATGTTCTCGGAATTGATCCGGAAATAGGCCTGCAGCGGGAATTCAATCTTCACCCCCTTGGGGACATAGATGAACGAACCGCCCGACCAAACCGCTGAATTCAATGCGGCGAACTTGTTGTCGGCGGGGGGGATGACCGTCCCGAAGTACTGCCGGAACAGTTCGGGATGGTCACGCATGGCCGAGTCGGTGTCGGTGAAGATCACCCCCTGCTTGGCCAGATCCTCCTGGAGACTGCCGTAAACGACCTCCGACTCGTACTGGGCCTTGACCCCGGCCAGATACTTCCGCTCGGCTTCTGGGATACCCAGCCGGTCATAGGTCTTGCGGATCTCGTCGGGAACATCCTCCCAACTCCGCTCCTGACCCTGGGCGGCCTTCACATAGTAGTGAATGTCCTGGAAATCGAGTTGCCGCAACTCGCCACCCCAGGTGGGGAGCGGCTTGCGGAAGAACGTCTCCAGCGAGCTGAGCCGAAATTCCCGCATCCAGGCGGGTTCGTTCTTCATCTCGGAGATCTGCGTCACGATGTCACGGTCGATCCCCTTGCGGGCCGTGAAGACGTAGTTCGCTGTGGAATCGTGGAACCCGTACTGGTATTCCCCGATGCCAATCTCTTCGTCTGTGGTCTTCAGGTCGGTCGCCATCGCCAAATTCCCGGGAGCTGGGCTCCGCATGAGTTGGTGGAAGCTGTGTCAAAACAAAACCGGGGACTCCACCACGCGGAAGCGGGGCTGGAGAACCGGGGAAAACTATCGCGCCGCAGCGGGTTGGCGGTTGCCGGCATCCGCCGCCGCCTGTTCTTCAGCGGCCGCTTCGGGGTGCCGCTGACGCACGCCTGTGTAGCCCTGGTCGTGCAGTTCGTGGGCCAGCCGCGCATCGCCCCGCTCGACCACCCGCCCCGCCAGCAGCACATGGGTATGTTGCGGGCGGTTGAATTCCAACAGGCGTTCGTGGTGCGTGATGATGATGATTGCCATGTCGGGGCCAGCCAGCCGGGAGATGGCCTCACTGACAAACCGCACTGCATCGCTGTCCAGACCGCTGTCCGTCTCATCGAGAATCGCGAATTTCGGACGCAGCATTGCCAACTGCAGAATCTCCATCCGCTTCTTCTCGCCGCCGGAGAAGCCATCATTCAGGTAGCGACGGGCGAACTCGGGTTCGATTCCCAATTCTTCCATCCGGGCCTTCAACTCCGCCCGAAACTCGCGCATCGGAATCAATCCCTCCCCCTCTTTGCGGTTCGGGTTGCGGACGTTGGTCACTGCGTGCCGCAGGAAATCGGCAACCTTCACTCCCGGCACCGTCACCGGATACTGAAATGCCAGAAACAATCCCTGGCGGGCCCGGGCATCGGGCTCGAGCTCATTCAGAGACTCGCCGTCGATCGAAATCCGTCCGTCGACCAGCTCGTACTTGGGATGCCCCATGAGTGCATAGGCGAGTGTACTCTTGCCCGAGCCGTTCGGACCCATCAAAGCATGGATCTCCCCCTGCCGGACTTCCAGATCAACACCTTTGAGAATGAGTTTCTCGTCGATGCTGACACACAGATTCTCGACTTTCAACACGCTGGACATGGCTCTGGCCGACTGCTCGAAAATGAAACAAAAGAAGACAAATCAGAACAGACCCTGACCGCCAACCGAAACCGGTCTGTCAATGGACCTTGCCCGAATTGCTCGGCCAGAGATGCCCCGCAGGGACATTCTCAAGTCTGGCAACCGCGCCCCCCGGGCGGGTGTTGTCGAAACTCTCTCCCGGCTTACCGCAGCCCGCCGGACCGCGGACAGCCGCAATGGTCAAACACCCACGAACGCTGGAGGAGTGGCATAACCCGAGTGATGCGGCACTGGCAATTCGGTGCTCGCACCGCGTGCCAGACGCTTCGCCTTGATCTTGTCCTGAATCCGCATCAACCCCTCCAGCAGGGCCTCGGGACGCGGCGGACACCCCGGAACGTACACATCCACGGGAACCACCAAATCGACCCCCTTCACGACGTGATAACCCCACTTGAAGTAGGGCCCACCACCCACCGTGCAAGCCCCCATGGCGATCACGTATTTCGGATCGGGCATCTGCTCGTACAGACGACGGACGCGACTGGCCATTTTGAACGTCACAGTGCCAGCGACGATCATCAGATCCGCCTGACGGGGGGTCGCCCGGAAGGCACCCGCACCAAACCGGTCGAGGTCATACCGACTGGCCCCCGCCGCCATCATCTCGATCGCACAGCAGGCCAGACCAAAGGTCATCGGCCAAATGCTCGCCTGGCGGGCCCAGTTGGTCGCCTGCTCCAGCGTGGTGATGATCAGGTTCTCTTCGAAACGTCCGTCAATCCAGCTCATGGTGTGGTCCTGTTTCAATCCGCTGCGGTCTGGCTCCTGGAACGCCCGCACGGCCTGACCAGACCGCGCAGCGAGCCCAAAGCAGAAGATCGTATCTCGCAACAAGTTGTTTTTCGAACGGGGTTTGCGGGTTTTCCAAGGTCTGGGAAGGGGTCAGGCGGAACGTCCAGAAACCTCAAACTCACAGTAGCGGTGGCCGTCCAGACAGCACTGCGACAACTTCACGCCAGTTCCCAACGCCTGTTCAAACACCTGCCGCTCCATCTCACACACCCCGCGATCCTCTTCCGCCAACTCCAGATAGGGACAGTTGTGCTCGCGGAGCACCGGCAACTCGTCACAATCGTTCAGCTCGACATCAAATCCCCGATTTGCGAGCGAGGACGCCAGCGTCTTGAGACGCTCCCGAAACCGACCGTCGCCATGAACACCCAGGCGACGCACCATCGCGTCCTTCACCCGACGCTGCACGTCTTCACGAATGCCGGGATCCGCAATCGCATTCAGCTCACGCCACAAAATGAGTGCGAGATCGCCGTAGTTGTCTCCCAGCTGCCGACTCCCCAGGTCGGTGACTTTGTACACGTAATGAGGACGACCCCGCCCATGCCGAATTCGCTCTCGGGCAACGAATCCACTCCCCTGCAAACGGGTCAGGCGTTGCCGTACCGCAGTCGCTGTCACTCCAGCCGTCTCACAAATCTCCTGCACCGTGCGCGGACCAATCCGCTGCAGATGGCTGAGAAACTCGGTGTCGGCGGGTTCCAGATTGACGCGCATGAGAACGGGCTCGAGAGCTCAACAATTTCACTCGACTCTTCGGCTGAGAGATGGAGTATAGACACTATGGTCTTTTTTGACAACAAAAAATGCAAAAAATCCCCCGGCTGGACGGGCGGGGCCGATTCGGGTTGAATCAGAACACTGCCATTCCCAAGGTCTTGTTGTCACACATCTCACGAACCGGGTCGATGCGGCACCGGAATTCTCCGGAGCCGCCCCGCCGCGCGAACCACCACCAATCCCCACCCCCGAGTTACTTATGGCCTGGTTTACACCCAACAAGGTCGTCGTTCCGATCGACTTCTCGGACTCCTCCACGGCGGCCGTCCAAGCGGCTGCCGAGATGGTGGCCTCCCCGGCCGACCTGCATGTGATCCACGTGTTGGTCCCGCTCGACTACGTCCATCCGGGAGCGCTCACCCCCGCTTTTGACGAGACGGAACGTCAGCAGGTGGCCCGCCGACACCTGGATGAAGTTCTGGCGCGGCTCGGCTTGTCAAATGTGCAGGCGGTGGTCCGCCTGGGGGACCCGGGACTCGACATCACTGAATATGCCGGGGAGATCAATGCCGACCTCATTGTCATTCCCTCGCATGGCTATCATGGAGTCAAACGGTTTCTGCTCGGATCGGTGGCCGAGCGGGTCATCCGCCACGCTCAGTGCCCCGTCCTGGTCTTGCGGCGTCCGGATGCCGACTGAGCCACCTCCCCATTTCACCACGACTCGCGAATGATTCCCCAGCGTCTGATTGGTTCTGCGGAGGGCCTGTCAATTGAATGGCAGGACGGCCCCCGGGGGTTTGTCTCGTGGAAGTTACTGCGGGAGAAATGTCCCTGCGCCGTCTGCCGCGTGGCGCGGGCTGAGAGCACGGCGGCGGTCTCTCCAGCGGAACTTCCCATCCTCAGCCTTTCCGAGGCCCAACCCTTGCGGGCCACGGCGATGAATCCGGTGGGGAATTACGCCTACCAGATTGACTTCAACGACGGGCATCGTTCGGGCATTTTTTCGTTCGATCTGCTGCGCCAGTTGTCTCTCCCCGCCGCGGGGTGAGCGGCGGTGATCTTCTGCTGGCGTCGATTTCTCGCGTTGGGAGCATGAAGGTGGATCAGGAAACGGGCGGTTGGCAGTCTCCTGCCGAGGTTCGAGCCGCGGCCCGATCGGGCCGGCTGACCGGCCAGACTTCGGGACTGGCTCCCGGTTTCGCGCAGGCGAATCTCGTGTTTTTGCCCCAGGCGCTGGCCGCCGACTTTCTGCTGTTTTGCCAGCGGAATCCCAAGCCGTGCCCCCTGCTGGATGTCACCTCGCCGGGCGACCCCATTCCCCGACGGGTGGCCCCCACCGCCGATCTGCGGACAGATGCCCCCCGCTACCGAGTCTGGCGTGAAGGACAACTGGTTGCGGAACCGACCGACCTGCTGGAACTCTGGCGGGATGACCTGGTCGGCTTCGTCATCGGCTGCTCGTTTACGTTTGAATCGGCGTTGCTGCGGGCGGGTGTACCAGTGCGGCACATCGAACAGGGGTGCAATGTCCCCATGTTCCGCACGAACGTTGCGTGTGAGCCTGCGGGGATCTTCCAGGGGCCCCTGGTCGTGTCGATGCGGCCGATGACCCCCGCCGACGCCATTCGCGCCGTGCAGGTCACCAGCCGGTATCCAGCCGTGCATGGAGCTCCCGTGCATCTGGGCTTTCCCGAGCAGATTGGCATCGCCGACCTGCAGCGTCCCGATTACGGCGACCCCGTCTCCCTGCGGACTGGGGAACTTCCCGTCTTCTGGGCGTGTGGTGTCACGCCCCAATCGGTGCTGATGGCAGCCAAGCCCCCCCTCGCCATCACCCACAGTCCCGGCTGCATGTTCATCACCGACCTGAAGGACGAACAATTGGCCGTCGGCTGAAGTCTCGGTGTCGGATCCACCGGCGCAAGACGGCCGTCTTGCCACGAGGGCCAACGGACTGCGGAATTCGCCACGATCAGGCCCCCCACGGCTATTTCCCGTTCAACCCGGCCTCTTCTTCGACCGCATCCGATTCACCCTCGAGCGGGTTTTCGGCCGCGGGCTCTGGAGGAGGCGAACCGCTCTGCGAGGGCTCGGCAGGACTCGCGGCGGAGGCCTCGCCCCGGGCGGAGGCGATGGCCGTGTTGACCTCCCGCACCACCGACTGGGTCAAAAACTGCCCATGCTGGCGGATGTGCTCATTGAGCAACTGGGTGACCAGGGGGGCGACCGGTTCGCCGGGGGCGTTGATCAGCGACTCCGCCAGCAGCGACTGCGCCCGGCGGGTTCCCAACGAGGCGAGGGCCCGGAACGCACTTTCGGCCAGCTGGGGATCGGTCCCAGCGCGAGCCAGCGAGTCTTCCATCCCTGCCAGATCATAAACCCGGGTCCCCTTCATTTCGGCGATCTGCCGCAGCAATCCGATGGCCCGGGCCCGCAACTCCTCGCGCTGACCTTCGGGGAGTTGGCGTCCCAAGGCCAGATCAAGCACAGGACCAATCTGGGTCCGCAGCTCATCGGGAGACTCGACATAGGTCGCGTAGTGGACGTGGGGTTGACCGGGGGCCGGGCGGAGGAAGCGGGGGGCCAGACGGCCCGGTCCATAGACCACCACCGGCAGGTGGGCCGTCCGGGCATCGGTCCGCAGATTGGCCAATGTCTCGCTGAGGGTCCAGCGGATGACATTGGGATGCAGCAGCACCAGTGTGACGTCGTTTCGTTCCGCGGCGGCACGGAACGCTTCGCGACCCGAAACAGCCGTCAACGTGTCAAATCCCAATTCGCGCAGCATGCCCGAGATATCGGCCGCCCGATCGGCAGCCACTTCCCCCACCACCGCCATGGGGCGCGACGCCTCGCTGTCGAGCAACCGACGAAGATTCTCGACGACCTGCGGCGCGCCGCGATACGGGTGCTTGGGGCCGCGCTGGACAAGGCTCTCGGCCGCGGCCAACTGCACCCGGGGATCGCCACTCGCCAGAGCCCGGTAGAGTGGGTTCCGTGGATCACTCCAGTTGAGTTCCGCATAGGTTTCAGGCTGCCGGGACAGTGCCTGTGCCGCCCGGGTGGCGATCTCGGGCCGCTGGGCTGCCAAGCCCAAATCGAGCACTTGCGACCAGACATCGGTGCTGGTGTACAAGCCCTTCGGATTGGCGGGGGGCTCTTCAGCCGCCTGCGGATCTGTGGGGGGGAACAGTGATTCGGGAGGTCCTGCGAGGGCCAGTTCACACGCCTTCTGGACCACTCTCGGCTGGGTGTCGTCGGGAACGAGTTCAACAGCCCGGGTGGCATGCCGCAAGGCCGCCCGATCGGCCGCCCGCCGGGGAGAAACGGTCTGTTCCACCACGCGCTTCTGCTGCGGGTCCCAGGTCCAGTCGCGAATGGTTTTGGCGGACGGACCGGTCGCGGCGACGGGCTCGCCCAGTTTCGCCCGGGCCGCATCACACAGCCGCCGCGACAGGCTCAACGGATCGAGCTCGCTGCCGGGAGCCACTCTCCCCGCGACGCGCGAGGGGGGTGTCAGCAGCTTGAGTGCCCGCTGTGCGGCCTGGCGGACGACGGGATCGGACTGGGGTGCACTCGCCAGGTATTCGAGATCGGGGTTGGCGGCCGATTGGCCAATGCGCCCCAAGGCCTCGGCGGCGATGCGCTGCACCACCGGCTCGGACGACTGCAGGGCGGCTTCGAGCATTGGAATCGCCGGGGCGTCGGCGGCCGTGCACAGGCTGGTGATCTCGGCCAGCCGGGCGGTGTTTTTCTCGGCAATCGCTTCCGCCAGCAAAGTGGGGACCGCGAAGGCTCCGAGATTCTTCAGCTCGGCAAGGGAGGCGGCCCGGGCATCCGGAGATTTTCCCAGATCCGACAGCAGCGACCGCACCCGCTGCGGTTCGGCAGCCCGTTGGGCCAGGGCGGCATTCGACCGGTCGACGACAGGCCGCACCAACGCTTCCAGTTCGGGCAGGGCTTCCAGACGAATCAGGTTGGGACTGCCAATGACTTGCCGGATCTCCACCAACTCGTCTTCCGAGAGTGCGGCCGAGTTGACCTGCATCAGGTATTTTTGTGCCAGATCAGTCCGGCCAATGTCCACCATGGCCACCGCGGCTTCAAAAAATTGCCGGGGAGTCTCGGGAATTTTCGCCAGTGGCGATTGGGAGTTGAGCTCCTGCAGTTCGGCGGGAGACAGGGCCGGGGCCGATTCCGCGGGAGCGTCGAACGGACTGTCACTCTGCGCCCCCACCGGCAGGGTCATGGCACAGCCCAGCAGCACCGCACCCAGGCCGTGTTTCCAAGCGAAATCCCGCGACATTCGGCACACTCCGCACAGTTTGACACTCAACAGGTCCGGATCGTCCCTGCGCACCAGCCTGTCTTTCATCGACAGGAGACTTCGATCCTAAAAGTGCTCCGGGGGAGAAAACAATCAAATTCCCGCAGCACTGGCGTGTGACCGTTGCAGCCGGTCTGTCCTGCACAAGTGTGCCGATTGGCGAGGGATCGGCGTGTGGCGTCCGTCCCGGTTCAGGGCGAATCCGGGTCTGGAGACTGCTGGAGGGGATCCCGCCGGGGCCCTCCCCTCGACGGGAAGCGTCCCCTCAAAACTTTCCCAATCGTTTCCGTCTTCCCAGCCGTTTCTGCTTTGCATAGAGTGCGCGGCTGGGCCGACCCAGCCAGTCTGGGCGAGTTCCACAGTTCCCTGTCCCAGACGACTGGTGGGGGTGGGTGATTCAGACGGTGTCCGTCGCCAGTGATCACCCGCAGCCTTCTGGCGTCCTGTTTTTTGCGGTTTGAAGAGAGTCATGGCCGAACAAAAGGCAACCAACGTCACCTGGCATGATCACGCAGTTTCCAAAGCCGAACGCTGGGCCCTCAGCGGTCACAAGGGAGCCATTCTGTGGTTCACCGGGCTGAGCGCCTCGGGCAAGAGCACTGTGGCGAACGTCGTCGACCACAAGCTGCACTCGATGGGCAAGCGCACCTATGTGCTGGATGGAGACAACATCCGCATGGGGCTCAACAAGAACCTTGGTTTCTCGGCGGAAGACCGGGCCGAGAACATCCGCCGCATCGGTGAAGTCGGCAAGCTGTTTGCCGGGGCCGGTGTGCTGGCCATCACCGCCTTCATCTCCCCCTACCGCCGCGACCGCGACGCGGTGCGGGCACTGCTCGAGCCGGGAGAATTCGTGGAAGTCTTCATGAACACCCCCCTCGAGGTGTGTGAAGCCCGCGATCCCAAGGGGCTGTACAAGAAGGCCCGCGCGGGCCAGATCAAGGGTTTCACCGGGATCGACGATCCATACGAAGCCCCCGAGAAGCCCGAGCTGGTTCTCGACGGGACCAAGCCGATCGATGCACTGGCCGACGAAGTCATCGCCTACCTCAAGGCCAAGGGCCTCGTCTGAGTCCAGCCCTGAAACCGCGGTAATTCCACCCCCACCAGGCTTCGAACCGGCCTGGTGGGGGTGTTTTTTTCAATTCCCAGAGGACGGGCCGTCGCTATTGCCCCCGTCCAAAGTGCCTTACGTCCGCTCCGGGGCGAATGTGCTCCTCCTGCCGGCACCAAGCGGACGCCCCCGGCGGTCGGTCCGCTCGGCCGACGCCCAGTGAGGGATGGCTCAACTGCGGCTGCGTCCCCCCTGCTTCTGGAAGGCGGGGAATTCCAGCAAGACCTTCTGGGCTCCTTCGCGGCGATCACGAAACGTCTCGAACGCCGTCTGGATCTTGTTGAGCGGATACGTGTGCGTGATCAGCGGGCGCAGGTCGACCCGGTCCTCGGCCAGCCACCGCATCGCCAGGGGGAAGTCCCGCCGGAAGTCGGGATTGACCGTCGTCTGGATGGTGGCATTCTTGTAGAACAGCTCGCGCCACGCGACCCCGTCGATGTGCTCGGGTGGGACACCAAAATACAGGATGTATCCGCGGTGCTTCACGAGACTGATGCAGGTGTTGATCACCTGGTCGGCATGACCCACCGCCTCGATCACCACGTCGGCCAGTTCGCCCCCGAGGATCCGCTTGACCTCAGCCACCGGATCGGTGCGGGTGACGTTGATGGTGGCGGTGGCCCCCATCTTTGGCGACAGAGCGAGCCGCTCGTCGAGCTTGTCGAGCACGATGATCTCCCGCGCACCCAGCCGGGCCAGCATCGTGTTGAACATCTGACCGATGGGCCCCTGCCCCACCACCACCACGTCTTTGTCGATGATGTTGGGGAGCTTCTTCAACCCGTAGAGCACCGTGCCAAACGGCTGCGCCAGCACGGAATAGTGCTTGTCGAGCCGCGGATCGATGGCAATCGCCCGGTCTTCCGAGACGATGTACCGCTCGAAAAACCCGCACTGGTTGACCGGGACGACCAGCACCTGGTCTCCCTCTTTCCACCGCTGGCCGTTGGTGGCCGTGACCGTGCCCACCATCTCGTGCAACGAATGTCCGACCGAACGCGCCGGATACTCCGGAGGCTCCCCATTGAAGTACGGAAGATCGGATCCGCACAGACAGGCGATCTGGGGCTCGAAGATGATCTGGCCCGTCTCGCCGTAGGGAGCGGTCGGCACCAGGGTGGGCTCGGGAACCTCGACCAGGTCGATTCGATGGGGCTGGGGGAAATGTCCGGCAAGCACGCGCGGGACTCCTGGAACAGGGGGTTGAAGGGTGTTCGGGCCGGGAGTGTATCAGCCCGATCCGCCGGGGGGCCAGTCGCCCCTCCGGATCACTCCGCCCCGGGCTGGGTCGTGTTGCGCGACCGTTTCCCCCGGGGGTGCGGATTGCTAACGTGCAGGAGTTGGTCGGAGCACCGGCAACGGTTCCCCGTCACCGTCTTCCCGAGCGGGCGTTTCCCGCCCGGTTGTCGTTCCCCTGGCCGAGGGCCCGCCATGTCTGCCGAACTTCCCCTTCCCCGCACGTCCAATCGCATCCTCACCTTCACCAATGGCGAAGCGCTGGGGGTCAGCAACCGCTGGCACCAGGGGCAGTACTGCACGATTTTCACGAAGGCGGGGATCGTGGGCTGCGGGATCTACGACCTCAAGACCCCCGCCGAGTTTGGACAGGCGATCGCCATCGCCAAGGGAACCCCCGCCTGCCCCCTGACCGAACCCGAAGACCTGTTGCCCGCCAAAATTGTCGGTCTCACCCCGCAGGCGGAGAGCCTGGGCATTCGCGTGGGGATGACCGGCCGCGAAGCGGTCGAACTGATGCTGGCCGCCTCCAAGTCTCTGTAGCCCTCCTCTCGTTTCCGGAAGCCATCGCCATGTCCGCCACCGCTGTCCGTCCGCCGATCGGCGTGAAATCGATCGATCACGTCACCCTCGTCGTCCAGGATCGCGCCCGCAGTGCGGCGTTTTATGTCGACCTCCTGGGGATGCGGCAGGTCGAACGCCCCGGCTTCAACTTCCCCGGGTTGTGGTTTCAGGCCGGTGCCACCCAGATCCACCTGATTCTCCAGCACGAAGGTTCGGGCCCTGCGGGACTGCCAACGTTTCCCCCGCCCATCGGAGCCGGACGGGTCTTCCACTTCGCGTTTGAAGTTCCGGATTGTCGGGCGGCGATTGAACGGCTCAAGGAGGCGGGAGTGCATGTGCGGGGAGGGCCGAGCCTGCGCCCCGACGGCTATGTGCAGACGTGGTGCCATGATCCGGATGGGCATGTGGTGGAACTGTTCTCCCAGCCGGAGCCCCGTACATGACCATCGCTCCCTTGGTGTACCGCGAGACATTTGACGACGGACCCGGAGGCTGGTTCGGCTTCATCAGCAACCAGCAGGGAATCAAGCCGCTGGAGATCCGCGACAGCTGCGCCCTCTCGCGCAGCCCCTGGTGGATCGACTACAACCACGCCCCGCCGGGGGCCGGTTACCTGCATCTGTTGTACATGCTCTACACCAAGGGGGTGCCGGGCGAGCACCACCGCGAAGTGGCCGGAGAAAACCGGTACATCCGCCAGGGATGCGGCACCAACTTCATCCATGCGAAAATCACGCTGCGTTTGAAGGGGGAGCTGCTCGACCGGGGAGCGAAGCTCTGCTTTCTCGCTCAGGGAGTGCATGACGGAATCTGCAGCGGCTGGCTGTTGACGGGCCAGCCCTTCACAGTCACTCCCGAGTGGAGCGAGCAGACGGTCATCTGCGTTCCCGACCCCGCGCAGTGGACCTGCCTGGGGACCCGTCATGATCGGGCCGATTTCTACGGCACACATCCGCTGACCACTGTGCTGGGGGATGCGAACATCGACATCCTGCTGGTGCTGCATCCGCTCGAGATCGCCCCGATGGGGCCGCTCGACGGAGATCCCCACCACCTGCGTCCCGAGCGCGACTACCCCGTGTGGCGCAGTCGGCTCCCCGAGGGATACGTGCTGCTCGATGAGGTGCGCATCGAGTTCCCGGGCGAACCATAGGCGGCACCGCCACGTCGACGGGGCTGTCGAGCCCAGCCCCCGGCAACTGCAGTGCGGCGCGCTGGTGCCGGGCCTGGGGCTGAACCTGGCTCAGGACACGGGGCGTGGAAAGGGTGGGACGAGGGCCGGCGCCGGGACGGCGGCCTGGTGCGCGGCGTGCGGGTGCAGACCTTCTGCAGGAGTGGGTGGGGAAACGGGTTCCCGGAGCTCCCAGCGCAGGGCAATGCCCTGGAGCACGCAGTAGCCGAGGCCCATCAGGGGAGCGAGCCAGACCGGCCGTACCGCGGGAGCAATCCGCACCTGGAGTTCGTAGCCCAGCAGGGTCAAGCCGGCCGCCAGACCGACGCCCCACGCCAGCCGCCGGTCGCGCCAGCGCAGCAGCGCTTCCCCCAGCAGCAAACCCATGCTGGGGGCGAGAATCGCATAGCCGTTGTTCTCGGAACGGGGATTGAACAACTGCAGGCAGGCGGCGGTGATCACAAAAAAGTAGATCGCCTGGCGTTCGCGGGGCAAACGGCTCCGCAAATACCACAACACTCCCAGGACCCCCAACCCCGCCCCCCCGCGCACCAGGTTCTGCACCGTCTCGGGAACCTCCACCCCCAGAATCTGCAACAGGCCAAACACCTGGGCATAAGGGCGGGTCAGACCCAACCCGGTGGTTCGTTGGAACGATTCGCCAAATGCCCGGTATTGGCTGAGCACGTACTCCCCGGATTGGCCCACAGCGGGAGACACCACAAACACCACTCCTCCCAGCGCCAGCCGCCAGCGGAGGGGGGCATGCAGCACCCCAGCCACCAGCAGAAAGGGAAGCATCACCGGTTTGAAGGCCAGCCCGATCCAGAGACAGGCGGCCGCCCGGTTCCACTGCCGTCGGCAGAGCGCCTCTGCCGTCAGCATCGCCAGCCCGGCGACGATCAGCTGGGCCTGCCCGTTGCGGGCGGCCGAGAACCCCAGCGGAATGGCCACGAGGGTCATCCAGCCGAAGCGGTCTCCTGCGGCCCCCCCCTCCGCCAGCCGCGCCAGGCGATGCACCCCCAGGGCGAACAGGCCGATCGTGACCGTCCGCCACGCCACCTCGGCCCAGCCCTCAGGAAGTGCTGCAAAGGGGGTCTGCAGCACCGCGGCGTGCGGCAGGTACAGAAACCCTTTGCCAATCTGGTTGTACAGGGGCTGCTGGGCCCACCACTGCCGGGCACTCTCGCGGTAGACCCGGCCCACCGAGGGGGGCCGGCCCCACAGCCCCTCCGCGGCAAACAGCAACCAGAGACAACCCCAGGCGAGCCAGGCGCGGCGGGGTGCCAGCCAGCGGTGGGCAACGGCATGTTCCATGGAGGCGGGATTGCCAGAGGGAAATCGTCCACACTGCGGCCAGGGCCGAAAGTGTGGCGATGAATGGCGGTGGGAGTGGCCACCGAGAATCTGTCGTTCTCGGGAAGCCGGTCGCGAGGTCTTGTAATGGCTTTCGGGCCGGTCTCCAAGAGCGTTTCCGCGACCCAAGCCGGCCCCCCTCGGGCTCGCCCCGTCCAGAACACCCCGGCGGGCTATCGCCGATCGTCCGGGACCGCTGTACAATCCTCGCGTGCTTTGTGTTGTCCTCGCCTGTTGGCAATGTGAGATGCCTGCTGACCTGCTGGTGCGTTACGGGGTGAGTCCGGACGTGGGGCGGTTTCCCTGCCCGTTGGATGCAACTCCCGGCCGGGGGGAACGGGTGGTTCTGCTGACCCATCGGGGCGAGCAGGTGGGGGTTGTGCTGCAGCACCTGCCCGCCCGGACTTCTGAGCCCGCCCCCGCCGGAGTCGAGCCTGTCGATGTCAACTCGGCCGACGACAGCCCCCCCGGGTCAACGGGACCGACCGTGCTGAGGATCGCGACTGCCGACGATCTGCGGCACGAAGATCAGTTGCGCAGCGAGGCGCAGGCCCTGTTTCCCCGCTGGCAGCAACTGTTTGCCGACTGGAACCTGCAGCTCGAACTGCTCGATCTGGAATGGACTTTCGCCCGTGAAAAGCTGGTGATCTACGTGTTGGGCGGACGGGGGCCCGACACCACCCGGCTCGCGCTGCTGGCCGCCGCCGCGGGACAGGGGCCGATCGAAGTCCAGCCGGTCACCGCCGACGGCCTCGTCCCCCTGGAACGTTCCGGGGGAGGCTGTGGCAGCGGTGGGTGCGGCTGCAGTCATTAGCTCGTTCTTCCATCCGCGTTGTTTCCGTCGCCTGTTGCAAGGTCCTGCCCATGTCTCCCTCCGCCGATCCCGCCACCTTCGACACCCTGGAGCAGCTCGCCTCCGGGAAGCCCCGCGAGGTGCTCGATCGTCTGATCTCCCAACTGCGTGCCGATCACGACTGGCACGGCCTGTTCGACGCCCTGCTGATGCGCCGGCGGCAGGAGCTGGGGCTGCCTCTCATTCGCCCCACGTCGCTCAAGGATGTCCCCCCCGCGCTGCGGGATGACTTCGAAAAGTTCTACATCGACACAGCCCGCGAAGTCGGGGGGCTGCTGCTGGCCGACGGTCAGATTCCGCAGGCGTGGAATTACTTCCGGGCGATCAACGAGACCGAACCGGTCGCCCGGGCGATCGAGGCCCTCCCCAACGACGCCCCGGTCGAAGAAGCGGTGGTCGAAATCGCCCTGTTCCACGCGGTGGCCCCCATCAAGGGACTGGAACTGTTCCTCAAGTCGCACGGCACCTGCAGCACGATCACCGCGCTTGACCAGCAGTTTGGCCAGATGACCCCCGCTAACCGGTCCGCCTGTGCCCGGGTGATGGTCCGCCGGCTCTACGACGATCTGCGGGCCAATGTCGAGCACGACGTCAAGCGCCGACTGCCGATGACGCCCCCGGGGGGTTCTCTCCGCGACCTCATCGCCGGACGCGAGATGCTGTTCCAAGAGGGCAATTACCACATCGACGTTTCGCATCTGAACTCGGTGGTGCGGTTTGCCCGCATGCTCGAGCCGCACGATCAGGAACTGGACCTCGCCCTGCAACTGGCACAGTACGGAGCCCGGCTGTCACCGCAGTATCAGTATGGAGGGAATGCCCCCTTCACCGACTTCTACCCGGCCCACATCCGGTATTTCCAGGCGCTCCTGAACCAGAACCGCGACGAGGCGCTGGCCTGGTTCCACAGTCAGATCACCGGAGATCCCGCCGAGACCGACACCCAGCTGGCCGCGTACGCGCTCGTCGATCTGCTGATTCGGCTCGACCGGCCGGCCGAAGCGCTCGACCTCGCGCTGAAATACCTGCCGGAGACCGCCGAAGAATTCGGCCTCTCGATTCCCGAGTTGTGCGCCAAAGCGGGCCAATTCGACAAGCTGCGTCAGTTCGCCCGCAGCCGGGGGGACCTGCTCAATTTCACCGCCGGTCTGCTCTCCCGCTGAAGCGGAGAGCGTCGGCTGGCGGTGGCCGCCCGGTTGGGGCCGGTCCCTTGGTTTCCTGAAGCGTGGATCGCCGGATGTCTGCTCATCTTGAACGCAATCGGACCGCCTATGGCCGCATGGTGAATGCGGGCAGTCCCTTTTCGAAAGTGGCGACCGACGAAGAGTGCCGTGAGCCGCTCAAGACCCTCGACGGGCGCAACTGGCTCCCCGCCTCGGTCGCGGGACTCGAGGTGCTTTGTCTGGCGGCGGGAGGGGGCTGGCAATCGATTCTCTACGCCAGTGCCGGGGCCCGGGTGACGGTCTTCGATCTCTGCCCCGAAATGCTCGAACTCGACGCCCGCGAGGCGGCCCGCCGGAATCTCACGGTGCGGTGCGTCGAGGGTTCGATGGACAAGCTCGACATGTTCGCCGACCGGTCGTTCGACATCGTGCATCAGCCGGTCAGCACCTGCTACGTTCCCGACATCAACGCCGTCTATGCCGAGGTCGCCCGCGTGCTGCGCGACGGAGGGCTCTACATCAGCCAGCACAAACAGCCGACCAGCCTGCAGATTGTCGAACGGGACGCTCAGGACCGGTACATCATCGGCGTTCCGTATTACCTCGCTGGCGCGCTGCCGCCTGTGGGCGACCGCTCTTATCGCGAGCAGAACGCCGTCGAGTTCCTGCACAAGTGGGAAGATCTCGTGGGAGGCCTGGCCCGCGCCGGGTTGTGCCTGGAGGATCTGCGCGAGCCGTGCCGGGCGAAGCCCAAGGCCCGCCCCGGCGAAATCGGACACCGGGGGATGTATATCCCCCCTTACGTCCGCATGAAGGCCCGCCGTCTCCCCCGCGTGACGCAGCCGGCTCCCGCCGAAGCCCCCCGGCTCTGGACACCCTGAACGAGCCGGTTGGCCACACGGTACCCCGATCCTCCGGCCGGGGCGCGATGCCGGAAACAGCGGTGGCGGGCTACATCCGCTCGATCGTCTCGATGCCCAACAGCGACAAGCCCCGTTCGAGACAGCGGGCGGTCAGGTCGGCCAGCAGCAGCCGGCTTTGCTTGAGCGACTCGGTCTCGGCCTTCAAGACCGGACAGTTCTCGAAGAACGTACTGAACCGGTTGGCGGTTTCGAACAGCCAGTTGGTCAGCACATTCGGCCGAAAATCAATCGCCACGCCGTCGAGCGTCTCGTGGAACCGCAGCAATTGCAGCGCCAGAGCCCGCTCGGCGGGATGCTCGAGCTGGATCTGGGCCGTTCCCCCGCGCAGCGATTCGCGGTCGATCTCTCCCTTGCGCACGATGCCGCAGACCCGGGCGTAGGCATACTGCATGTAGGTCGCCGTGTCTCCGGTCAGGGCCAGCATTTTGTCCCAACTGAAGATGTAGTCGGTCTCGCGGTTCTGCGAGAGGTCGGCATACTTGATCGCCCCGATCCCCACCGACTCGGCAATCTTCTGCCGGGCGGCGTCGTCGAGATCCCCTCCCGTCGTCTTGCGTTCGTCGTTCTCATCGACGATCCGCCGGGCCCGCGCGACCGCTTCATCGATCAGCGATTCGAGTCCGACCACATCCCCCGAACGGGTCTTGTACGGACGGCGGTCGTCCCCCAGGATGGTGCCGAAGCTCACGTGGCGCAGATCGACCTTGCCGTAACCCCATCGCTGGGCGGTCTCGAACAGCAGCTTGAAGTGATCTCCCTGGCGCGCGTCGACCACGTACAACACGAGGTTGGCCCCGAGCCGGTCGACCCGGTCGCGGATGGTCGCCAGATCGGTGGTGGCATACGTGAAGGCTCCATCCCGCTTGCGGACGATGAACGGCGCATCGACCCCGGGAATAAACACGCAGACCGCGCCGTCACTGTCGACCGCCAGGCCCTTTTGCTTGAGGTCGTCCACCACCGCCGCGAGGGCGGGCTGGTAGTGGCTTTCTCCCAGAGCCATGTCGAAGCGGATCCCCAGCCGGTCGTACATGCGGTTGAGCGCGGCCAGGCACTCGGGCATGAACTGGTTCCAGAGCCGGGTGTTCTCGGGATCTCCCGAGTGCAGCCGGGCGGTTTCCAGCCGGGCCTCCTCGGCAATCTTCGGATGCCGCCGAGCCAATTCGAGCAGGGCAGGCGTCCCCTCGACCGCGGCCACTTTCTTCGCCGCCGAGGCGACCTCGTCGCGCAGGGCGGTCTCTTCGGTCGCCAGTTGCTTGAGCTGCTTTTTGCGCTGTTCCTGGGCCTTTTTGTCGGTGGGGTTGGCCTCGGCCTTGGCGGCGGCGTGGGCCCGCTCGGCAGCGCCGAGGCGGTCCTTCAGCCCGGGCAGAGCGGCGACCGCCTCGTGATACCCTTCGAGCTGGTTGACCAGCCGGTACAGCCGGGCGAGTTCCCCCACCGGATTCGCGGCGTAGGCGGGCTGGTCCAGGAAGTGCTTGTACCCGTAGATGATCATCCCGAACTGCGTGCCCCAGTCGCCGATGTGGTTGTCGCTGACCACGTCGTGCCCGAGGTACTTCAGGATGCGGTAGAGCGCATCGCCAATCACGCTGCTGCGCAGGTGCCCCACATGCATCGGCTTGGCGACGTTGGGGGATGAATAATCGACGATCACCTTCAGCGGCCGCGCGACCGGATCGACTCCACACCGCGGATCGTGCGCCTGGCGATTCGACTGCGTGGTGATCCACCGGGAGTGCAGCTTCAGGTTGATGAAGCCCGGCCCGGCCACCTCAGGGGGCTCGCACAGATCCGACAGGTCGACTTTCCCCGCAATCTCGCGGGCCAACTCCTGCGGATTGACCCCCCGCGACTTGGCCAAAGCCATCGCGAAGTTGGCCTGGTAATCGCCAAACCGGGCGTCCTGCGCGGGCCGGATTTGCTGGGCCAGCGCGGCGGGTTCGGGGGAATAGTCGGACAGCACCCGTTCAAACCGGGTCCGCAGCTCTTGCAGAATGTTCATCAGGAAGAAGCTTGCCAGTCGAGACGCGGAGCGTCGGCCCAAAGATTTTCGAGGTCATACAACGCCCGGCCTTCCGGGCTGAAGACATGCAGCACGATGTCGCCATAGTCCAGCAGCAGCCACTGGGTGCTCTCTTCCCCCTCCAGGGCCGCCCGCGAGCTGCCGCCCGACCGCAGGCGGGTCTTGACCTCGGCGGCGATCGATTTCATTTGCCGGGGGGAGGTGGCGGTGGTGATCACGAAGTAATCGACAATCGGCGTGCTCTGGCGCATGTCGAGCAGCACGGTGTCTTTGCCGCGCATGGCTTCGGCCGTCTGGGCGGCCAGGCGGGCCAGAGGCAGCCCGTCGTACGAGCGTGCGGGAGACGTGGATTCAGTCTGGGAGGCGGCGATGGGAAATCCCTCGGCAAATGGGCCCTGCCGCTGACCACCCGAAGAGGCGGCCCGGGCATGGGGCAACTCAAAACAGTCCGGCGGAACAACTGCAGGACAACCCGCGAGGCGGAAGGCCCTGGCGTTGTCTCCACGCCGTCAAGCAAGCAACCCCGGAGCACGCTGTGCGGCCGGGGTTGCTCAATTCTTCAAAAGAACGCCACGAAAGTCTAGCTGCGCTCGGGAATCCGCATCGCGTAGAACGAACGCCACACGAAGTACAGGGCCACGAGCAGCATGGCCACACCGACGATGCCGGTGTAGTCAAACGGCTTCGCATCGCCAACGATGTGATTGCCCGCCTCGTCGACCGGGTGCCGGATCTTGACGGCGATTTCCACCGCCAGCAGTCCGAACAGCGTCGAGAACTTGATGATCGGGTTCAGGGCGACCGAGGTGGTGTCCTTGAACGGATCGCCCACCGTGTCACCCACCACGGTGGCGGCGTGCAGGGGGGTGTTCTTTTCCTTCAGATCGACTTCGACCAGCTTCTTGGCGTTGTCCCAGGCCCCACCGGCGTTCGCCATGTAAATCGCCTGGAACAGGCCGAACACCGCGATCGAAACCAGGTAGGCGACGAAGAAGTTCGGGTCAAACAGGGCGAAGGCGAGGGTGATGGCCATCAGGGCCACGAAGATGTTCCACATGCCGCTCTGGGCGTACTCGGTGCAGATCCGGACGACCGTCTTCGAGTCTTCGATGTCGGCCTCGGTCTTGTCGAGGTTCATGTTCTTCTTGATGTACTCGACCGCCCGGTAGGCACCGGTGGTCACCGCCTGCATCGAGGCACCGCAGAACCAGAAGATCACCGCACCGCCGCAGATGAAGCCCAACAGCACCGGAGCGTCGGTCAGGCTCAGAGCGAGCAACCCTTCGCTCTCCAGCGACAGGATGATCGAGAAGATCATCGTGGTGGCCCCCACCACGGC
>JBKDUK010000021.1:0-10924 GCA_046339535.1 Planctomycetaceae bacterium
ACCGTCATGGGCTCATCCTCGGCGCCCGATTTGCGCTGCGGCGAAGCGGCATCAGATCCCTTCTGGTTGGATCCTGGGGCGGCCATGATGGTTTCACAATCCCTTTCCAGTCGCGCCGCGGCAGGCCCCTCCGGGTCCAGCCGTCTGAATGGGGCGGTACGACCGCCAACTGCTCCTCGAATCGACTCCTCCCGCCGGTCGCCGGAATCGCCTCGCTGGCGCCCACTCTCGACCGCAACAGGATCACCCTCTCTATCGGATGGGGCCGGGGCGGAAGCAGCGGTCGAATTCCGCGGTCCTTGGGAGTTTCGCGGCAACTGGGTCCAACCGGCCAAGCGGGGTAAGCTGTGCTGGCGTTCGAATCCAGGGGAGCGTGGTCAAGTTTGCGGGTGGGTCCTTGCCATTTCACTCCGCTCCCAGACAATTGGCTGGTTGGCCGGCCTGGGAAACACTCGTCGCCCAGAAAACTCACGAGCGAGACTCACGAGCGTCCACCTCGGGAGTTGCGGAGTCACCCGACAACGACTACCAATCTGACAGTCCTTTCCATTGGTTCTCAGGCCGCCACCCAGCACTTCCGACAAACCTGAATGTTTGAGCAATACGCCACCCTCGCCTTTGTCGCCGGTCTGCTGTTGATTGCGGTCGCCGTCATCTGGCTGATCGTCCGGGCGTTTCGCCAACGCCCGTTGTTGGGCCTGGGCAGCATTTTGTTTCCCCCAGCGCTGATCCCGTTTGCCATCCGGAATCGGCAGGCGCTGAAGGTCCCGCTGCGGCTGTTGCTGCTGGGAGCCGTCCTGGCGGGCGGGGCCCTGACGGCAGGACGGATGGTGGGGCGGTTTCCCCCACTGGGAGAGCGCGAGAAGATCGTTGATGGCGAACGGCATCTCACCCTCACCGGGTGGGACCGCAAAGACTACGCCCTGCTGCGCGAGAAGACCGACACCGTCGTGCTGCAGATGGCCAATCTTGATGTGACCGACGAGACGATCGACCTCCTGCAAGAGTTCAAGAAACTGCGCGAACTCGATGTCAATGGTTCGCAACTGACCGACGCCGGCTTGGCCAAGGTCGCCACCCTGCCCGCACTCGAGATCCTGCGGATTCGCGCCACCCGTGTAAGTGACGAGGGCTTCCAGCGGTACCTGTTCCCGAAGTCCACCCTGCATCAGATCGACGCCCGGGAAACCGCCATCTCCCCCAAGAACCTGCGGGAGTGGAAAAACCAGGATGCCGAACGCAGAAAATACCTCAAATAAACCCGTTGTGCTCCCCCTTTGGCTGGGTGGGGGTGCCGTCCTTTCCCTGCTTTTTCCGATTCTGATGGGTGACCGATGCCTGCTGCATTGAATGAAGACTCGCCTGGTTCACAGGAGAATGCCCGGATTCTCGCCCTGGCAGCGGACCTCGCCTACGAGCCGCAGGCGACGGGGGTTTCCAAATTTCAGAACCAGTTGGGCATGCAGGCCCGGCTGATCAGCGTGGGGAACACCCAGGCGTGGGTCGCCAGCGACAAGCAGAACATCATCGTCGCGTTTCGGGGCACCGAGGCGCCCAACAGCCTCGAAGGGTTGAAGGACTGGCTGCTGACCGATGCGCTCAGCCTGTTGATTGTGCCCGAAGGACGGCTGGGGACCGATCTCGCCGCCGCTGGGGTCGGGGCCCGCTTCCACCAGGGCTTCGTCAACGCGATCGCCGACATCTGGGAGCCGACCCGCCAGGCGGTGGAAGAAGAACTGCGGTCCGCCGACCGACCCCTGTGGGTCACAGGCCACAGCCTCGGGGGCGCCCTCGCGCTGCTGGCGGGCTGGCTCTTCACCCGCAAGATGATTCCGGTCTGCGAGATCATCACGTTTGGTGCCCCGATGATCGGCAATCAGGCGGCGGTTGATGCCTTCGACCGCGAGTTCGCCGGGAAGATCTTCCGCTACGTCAACGCCCCCGATCCGATCCCCCGGCTGCCGATGTACAGCCTGATGACCAATGAGTTCGTCCACTGCCAGAAAGAGTGTCGTCTGGCGGACTCTTCTGATGACGCACTCACAGGTCTGCTGCATTCACTGGCGAAAAACACGGCCGACAAACTGCTGAGCGCCACCTTCGTCGATGAAATCTGGAATGCCGCCAAGGGTTCGGTCGCATCGCACGGCATGGAGCATTACCGCCGCCTGCTGGGTTGACGGTGCCGCTCTGTCCCACTTCCCAAACTTTCGGTCGATCGTGCCTCTCGATTTCCCCCCTGCTCCCCATCCCGCCTGGCGCAGCCAGTTTCCCGTCCGGCCGGGTGTGACCTATCTCAATCACGGCTCGTTCGGCCCGTCGCCGCACGTGGTGCTCGAAGCCCGCCACGAATGGTCGCACCGGCTGGAGAGCGAGCCGATGGACTTCTTCCTGCGGCAGATGGAAGACCAGCTCGACTCGGCCCGCAATGACCTGGGGAGGTTCGTGGGAACCGCCGGCCGACACCTCGCCTTCGTCGACAACGCCACCTTTGCGATGAATGTGGTGGCGGGAGGCCTGCCCCTCAAGCCAGGTGACCAGGTGCTGGCGAACGACCACGAGTACGGAGCCGTGTTGCGGATCTGGCGGAAACGCTGCCAGGAGACCGGTGCGCAACTGGTGGTCTCGCCACTCCCCCCGCGGCTGACCTCGGCGGAAGAGGTGGTGGCCGCCCTGTTCGCCCAGGCGACCGAGAAGACCCGGCTGATCGTGGTCAGCCACATCACGTCGCCGACGGCGGTGGTGCTGCCCATCCAGGCGATCTGCCAGGAGGCCCGCCGGCGGGGCATCGCCATCTGCGTCGATGGCCCCCACGCTCCAGCCGCGGTCCCCGTGGCGATCGACCGCCTCGGCTGCGACTTCTACTGCGCCAGTCTGCACAAGTGGCTGGCGGCACCGTTTGGCTCGGGGTTCCTGTATGTGCATCCCCGCTGGCAACAGCGGATGGAGCCGACCATTGTCAGCTGGGGAAACAGTCTTTCGGGCCGGTCCAGCACCTGGCTGGACCCCTACAACTGGCTGGGCACCCGCGACCCCGCTCCTTTCCTGGCGGTCCCCGCCGCCATCGACTACCTGAACTCGCTGGAAGCCCCCCCAGGGGCCGACTGGACGGGTCCCCCCACGGGGCTTCCGGTCTTCCAGCACTATTCGCACAGTCTGGTGCAGTACGCCCGCCGGCGGATCGTGGACCTGACGGGGCTCGAGCCGATCATCCCCGACGACCCGGCGTGGTACTCGACCATGATCGGCCTCCCCCTGCCCGACTGTGTCCCCGAGCCCGAAGCCCCCCACGCCCACCAGATGCAGCACGAGCTGTGGCGGCGATTCGCGATTGAGGTCCCCATTGTGAATTGGCATGGGCGACGGTACGTGCGGGTCTCGGCCCATCTGTACAATGACCAGTCCGACATCGATCGCCTGGTCGATGCCCTCGATCACCTGCTGCGGGAGCTCTCGGCCTCCCGCTGACGGGCCCTGTGCTTCGTGCTTTGCGCCCCTTGCGGCCTATCGCGTCCCCTGGGGGCCCTCTTCCCGTTTTTTCCCCACACTCCATGCCCAAACTGCTGTTTGTGACCGGTCGGCTGGCCGAGGATTCGCTGCGGCGATTGCTCACCAGCCTGGGTCCCCGGTTGGGTTGCGACACCGAGGTGGCGGTGCTGGGGATCAGCGTGGCCGCGTTGATGCACGTGGACTGGGTCTCGCGCAAGCTGACGGTTCCCGCCGATGTCGACCGGGTGATTCTGCCGGGATGGTGCCAGGGAGATTTGGAGAAGCTGCGGTCACAGTATGGGGTTCCCTTTGAGCGCGGCCCCAAAGAGCTGCACGATCTGCCCGAGCATTTCGGGCGTGGGGCACGCGCCCCGGTCGATCTGTCTCAGGCCGACATCGAGATTCTGGCCGAGATCAATCATGCCCCGCGGATGACCGACACCCAGCTCATCGCGCTGGCGACGCATTACCGCGATGCAGGGGCCGACGTCATTGATCTGGGGTGCATTCCCGCCGAGAGTTGGGCCCGGTCGGGAGAAGTGACGGCCCTGCTGCGAAGCGAGGGCTTCCGGGTCTCAATCGACAGTTACGAACGGGGGGAGGTCGAGCGGGCGGTGGAGGCGGGGTCCGAGTTGGTCCTCAGCGTGAACCAGACCAATCTCGACTGGGCGCGTCATTTGCCGGCAGAGTTGATCGCCGTTCCCGACGAACCGCGTGACTGGAACTCACTCGAGCGAACCGTGGCTGCGTTGCAGGAGGCTGGTGCGCGGTTCCGGATTGATCCCATTCTGGAACCGATTGGGTTCGGGTTCGCCGCGTCGCTCCAGCGGTATGCCCGCGCCCGCGAGCAATGGCCCGACCTGCCGTTGATGATGGGAGTGGGAAACCTCACCGAGCTGACGGAGGTCGACAGTGCCGGGGTCAACATGCTGCTGGCGGGCTATTGCCAGGAGTTGACCATCGGCTCGATTTTGACGACCGAGGTGATTCCGTGGTGTCAGTCGGCGGTGCGGGAGTTTGACATCGCCCGGAGGATTGTGCGGCATGCCGTTCGAAATCGAACGCTCCCCAAGCGGGTCGACCCGCGGCTGGTGATGCTGCGGGATGGCCGCGTGCGATCCCCGTCGGCCGAAGAGCTGGAGACGCTGGCGACGCAGCTACGGGATCCCAACTTCCGGCTGTTCGCCGCCGAGGGAGAACTGCACGCGCTCAACCGCGATGGGCACCGGCACGCGGCCGACCCGTTCGAGCTGTTCACGCAGCTGGGGGTCACCGATCCCTCGCACGCCTTCTACCTGGGATACGAACTGGCGAAGGCGACGACCGCCCTGACCCTGGGGAAGCAATACACCCAGGATGAAGCGCTCGACTGGGGCTTCCTCACCCGCCCCGAGAAAAGCCTGCGGCATCGGGAAGAGTATCCGGGGTGAACTGAAAGATTGCAGCTTGATGTTCGAGAGAATCGAACCCGAACCGATGCAGTCGCAGTCGGCTCAATCCCGGAAGAGCGAGTGATGCGGGTGAGCGGGTGAGCGGAATTTGTCGCGAGACAACAGAAAGCCGTGGACCAACTTGCCAGGCAACTCGGCTGCTTGGTCCACGGACAACTCAAATCACACGGCGGGGCATGACTTCGCGGGCGCTGCCCGGCGACGACGGATGGTTCTCGCCATTCCGACCACAGCACCGGTCAAAGCGAGGCACCAGGTGGAGGGCTCGGGCGTAGCCCCGTAAATGCCGGAAAAGACACCAGCGCTGGTTTGGGCGATGTAGAAATTGTAGAGCGCCGGGGAAAGATTGGAGGGTTCGAAGGCGATGAGTTCGCCAGAGGCATTCAAAATCTCCACAACTCCGCCAGTGTACGGCCCAGGACCGGGGCCATCAAAATAAAAATGGCTTCCGTAAATGACCAAATCGGCGGTCGGATCAATCCAGACATAAGGATCTGATGAAGTGAACGTACTACCGCCGACAGTAAACGAAAATTGCAGATTGGAGAGAGAGAGCAAGGGGTAGTTGCCATCGGTCAGCGGCTCATCGAAGCTGAGTTGCCCTGAACCAATAACTGGGGCACCGACATAATCGCTCTCACGGATGCCACCGTTGTCGAGCAGCACAGACAACACCGTGCCGGCTTGGACCGCCTGGGGTAGTGCCGCGATCAATCCAAACAACAACACTGTGAAAGCACAACGCATGATGAACCTCTCTGACAAATGCGAACCGATTACTTGGTTGGACAGACACTTTGTCGAAAATATGCCCCCCTCCCTTAGTCAACCCACTCGATCCAAGTCACGGCGGCGTGCCTTCCGAAGACTGTGAAGCCGCCAACCCCTCCCCCGCCGGGATCAATTTCAAATCCGCCAGCCACTGCAGCGACTGCGTCTGCCAGGCGTCCCACATCGGGCCTTTGTAGCCGTTCAGTCCATGGCCACCGGAGGGGAGTTCCAGATACTTCGAGGGGCTTTTCTGCGCCTGCAGCGCGGCGAACAACAACCGGCTGTTCTCGGGGGGAACCGGCGCGTCGTCGAGGGCATGCGCCAGAAACATCGGCGGCGTCCGCTCAGTCACCTGCTTCTCATTCGAGAACCGCTCGATCAACTCGGCACTCGGGTTCTCCCCCAGCAGGTTCTTCTTCGATCCGCCGTGGGTGATTGGCCCCATCGTCACCACCGGGTAGACCAGGATCGCAAAGTCGGGACGGCACGACAGCCGGTCGAGCGGGTCCTGTGCCTCGGCCCGCCCCGCGTCGAAATGCGTGGCGGCCGTCGAAGCCAGATGCCCCCCGGCGGAAAATCCCATGATCCCCACGCGCTCGGCATTCAAACCCCACTCCTTCGCGCGGGCCCGCACCGTGCGAATCGCCCGCTGTGCATCCCGCAACGGAACTTCCGAGCGACCAGCCGGCAGACGGTACTCCAACACCACTCCTGCCACCCCATGCTTGTTCAACCACTCGGCAATCCCATGCCCCTCCGGCCCGGTCACCAAGCCGCCGTACCCTCCCCCAGGACAGATCACCACCGCCGCTCCATTCGGCTTCTCGGCCCGGTGGACGGTGATCACCGCTTTGCCCGCGTCACTCCATTCCACTCCGGTCCCCGGCGGAGTCTCGCCCCAGAGCGAAACCTTGACCGGCTCCGCCGCCCCAACCACCGACACCAGACACCCCAGCACCACCGTTGCCAAACCGACGCGCATTGCTTGTTCTCCAGCGGAAAGACCTCACACGGCCGCAGGGTAACACAGCCCCGCCGACACTGCATCCCGCGGCGCGATTCCCCAGACAACATCCGATCCGCTCAGAGCTCCAGCCGCTGGTTGATCGCACTGGCAATCTGCCACCGCCCATGACGATCGCACGCCGCATAGTACATCCGGAACCGGCCGTTCCCCAACTCGGCCAGCGTCATGTCTTCGGCATGAATCGCATCCATCCCGTCACAGCCATAACCCGGCCCCTCCACCAGCACCGGCCCCCGCCGCCACGTCCGACCGTCGGCCGAAGTGGCCAGCAGAATGCGCGAACGGTAGCCCGCCAGATCGACGGCGATTGACGCCCGGGCGAAGTCGGCACTCAACCCGTTTTCCACAGCCCGGGGATCCTGGCTCGGATGAACGGGAATCACCGTTCCCGCCGGGGGTTGCTGCCATGCGGAGTAGACCATTTGCCAGGCACCTCCCGGATTCGCTGGAGGACAGACCTCGGCCGCGGTGATCCCCGCGGAATCCAACGGCCCGCTTCCCGACCGCAGGCGCTCTCCCGCCAACCAGTCAAACTGCAGACCATCCTGGCTGATGGCCGTCACCACACTCGACACACTGGTTGACGCGATGTCGGCACAATTCACCTGCGTGGCCCGCACACACTCGATCCGGACGGTGCCGTCAGGCTCGCGCAACACCCGGGGGCCGTGCAGATCATCGCGACACCGCAGCCGCACTCCCGGCTCGACCGTCCAGTGGAGTTGATCGTCGGACAGGGCACTGGCGATGACAGTGGGGCGATCGGCCGTGCCCCGTCCTTCGAAGTACATCCGCCAGTGCTTCTCCCCAACCGGGAGGATCGTGGGAGCCAGAACACGCAGGGCCAGTTCGGAACGGTGTGGCTGTGGTGCCACACGGATGCCTGGCTCGAGGGTGAAGTCGAGGCCATCCTCTGAAACGGCGCTCAGCAACACTCCCTGGCAGGCGTCGAAGGGGCGTTCGGGCCCGACGGCGGTGTAGAACAATCGCCAGCCCCCCTCGGGCCGGCGGACAATGCCCGGTGCCTGCACTTTCCACAGATCGAGCCCGCGGCTCCCCGTGATGCGGGGACCCGGTTCGCGCAACCAGTGTTCGAACAGCATGGCATTGTCTTCCGGGCTTCGCCGGCAGTGACACGACTGGACTTCCGGAACGTGCCGTCCATGATCAGACACGAGACACCCCGGTCTGACTTGGACTTCGTAGCCGGAAGGTATCACACGACCTGCACGCGGCGTAACATCTGGCGATGTCGATTGTCGCTGGTGATTCTTTTCCTCGTGCAGGCTGACCATGCTTTCGGATTTCTCCTGTTCCCGATGGATCCTGCTGCTGAGTTTCTCGCTCCTCCCGGCAGTCGGTCTGCCAGCCGCCGAACCCTTCCCGCTCATCCTCGGCCAACGGCACCTGTTCCTGGACGATCGCGAGATCAGCTCGCACCAGGGACTGACGCGCACTCTGCATCAGCCGGTCAAGCGCGGGGCGGTGATCCGGGCCCGGAACCCCAACCAGACGATCCAGATCCGCACCGCCCCGGTCTGGGACCCCGCCGCGAAGCATTACAAGCTCTGGGTGATGAGCACCGATGAACCGCTGCGAATCAGCGAGGATGGCCTGCACTGGATTCCCGGCCCCAAGCCGAATCTGCAGATCGATCATGCCGTGTACGACGAGCATGATCCCGATCCCGCCCGCCGGTACAAGGCGGCGCTGCTGAACCAGGGATTTGCCGTCTCTCCGGACGGCATCCTCTGGACGAAGCTCGATTTGCCGGCCATCCCCAGTTCCGACGAAGGAAACTTCAGCTATCACCCGCAGTCGCGGCTGTTTGTGCATTCCGTCAAGCGTGGGGGACCGTTTGGACGGTCAGTGGCGATTGCGACCAGCCGCGATTTTCAGAACTGGAATGACCTGGGAATCGTGTTTCAGACCGATCCCGAAGATCAGGCTCTGGGTCGGCGGCGGATCGCCGAGCGGTTCGCGAACCTGGCTCTCAAGCAGCCTGAATACAACGTCCCCGAGTTTTACAGTATCGAAACCTACAACATGGGGGTCTTCTGGTACGAGGGGCTCTTCATCGGGCTTCCCTCGATCTATCACCATACCGGGAAGGTCCCTCCGGGATGGGAGGGCTTCGACAAGCTGAAACTGTCTCCCGCGATCCGCGACGCGGTCGACCGGTACGGCGACTACACCGGCTTCTACAACATCCAGGTGGCGGTCAGCCGCGATTTGAAGTCTTGGCAGCGAGTGGCCGACCGTCGGCCGTTTCTGGAAGCCTCGCCCCTGGGCGCGGGGGCCTACGACACCCAGACCATCATCGGCCCCTCGGCCCCCGTCGTGCGCGGCGACGAGTTGTGGTTCTACTACACGGGGATCCAGCACTACGCCTTCGTGGCCTCGGGGAACCAGCCCGGCTTCGATGACTACCGCCCCGACAAGGGAGCGGTCTGCCTGGCGGTGCTGCGGCGGGATGGGTTTGTGTCACTCGATGCCGGGGAGAGCCCGGGACAACTCGTGACGGCCCCGTTCGTGGCCGGTGGCCAGGCGCTGTTCCTGAACGCCCGGGTGATCGGCGGCGAAGTGCGGGTGGCGGTCCGCGACGCCACCCGGCAGATCCTCGCCCGCTCGACTCCGATGACGGGAGATTTCTCCCGTCGGGAAGTGACCTGGACCAGCGGCTCGTGGCAAGACCTCGCGGGAAAGGTCGTGTCACTGGTCATCGAGGCACAGCAGGGAGAGTTGTATTCGTGGTGGGCAGAGTGACCGCGGGAGCCGGCATGAGACTGGAGCGACTGAGCTTCCGTCGGAATCCCGGTCCGTATCAAGCACCATGCAGATTACGGCAGGGGCTCGATGATGACCCCTAACGGAAACGTCACCGGCTTGGGGGCGTATTGGTCGGGACCAAACCCGCGGAGTTGATCTCGCTTCAACTCGGCCAGTTCCAGGGTTCCACTCCAGACCACCGCCTTCCCCTGAGTATGAATCTGCTGTGCCAGCAGAAACCCTTTCTCGGGGGCGTGGCCACAGACCTTCATCAGCGCCTCGATCACGTAGAGAAAGGTGTGGTGGTCGTCGTTCTCGACAATCACGGCGTACGGGGGCTGTTTCTTGGTGCGGGTGTCGTGGGCGGGCTTCGGCCGACTGGTCGACACCACCACCTCATCCAGGCTGGAAGGAGCAGACATGCTGGTGAGATTCTCTTTCGATCCGTTCAAACCCGAGGTCCGTACAACACCTCAGCCTCGGCAGAGCCGGGATGGTACAACACAAGACCTCCCCGGGCATCGTTGACTCGTACGACGGCATCGGGCCGCCCGGCCGCCTGGTGGGCCAGAATGGCCTCGAGCCCCTGCACGGCCGCCACGGTCTGCCGGTCTGCCCCCAAGTCATTGTACGCCAGTGACCGGGCCAGACTCAGCCGCTCGTCGCGAGCCGCGGGAACCCCGCCCCATTCCACCCCGGCCACCTCCCGGGCAAACCGCTCGATCACCTCGACACCGTAGCCCCGCTGGGAACGGTCGCCCCACGGCTCAAGGAACGATGCGCTGTAGTGGTTGTTGATGGTGATCTTGGTTTTATGGGGCGTCTCCCCTTCGATCGTACATTCGACCCCCCGCTTGCGGGAGTGTCCATTCCACACACCATTGTCGAACCGGAACTGCACCTCCTGCTCGACATAGCCCGGGAAATTGTCGGGGGTGACCCAGGAGGTGTGGATGTCGAACGCCGCCTCGCGCCCCGAGTCGTATTCGTAGATCATCCGCATCTGGCAACTGTCCCAGGTGGGACCATCGGCCGGTCCGACGATTCCCCGCTGCCCGGTGGCGGTGATGGTCTTCAGCCGGCCCCCAAAGGTGAAGTCGATCAGTTTGATGTAATGTACGGCAACATACGTGCCCGGGTTGCGTCCCGTGATCCACTCGGCGAATTGTCCGCTGGCGATCGACTTGGGCTCCAACAGCGAGCAGTAACCGTGGTTCACATGCCGCAGCCGGCCGTCGTGGCAGAAGGTCCGCAACCGCTTGTGGTCGGGATCGAGCAGCTTGTGGTAGACCACTTTGGCCAGCACCCGCCGGCGCTCGGCCAGGGCCACCAACTCATCAAGTTGCTGCAGGGTGAGGACCGAGGGCTTCTCGATCAGCAGGTGCACCCCGGCCTCGAGAATCTGGCGAGCCGCCTC